>NZ_JAMOLN010000289.1 GCF_024448165.1 Streptomyces longispororuber | reverse complement strand
CCGCGTCGATGCCCTCGGCACGGGCATCGTTCAGCAGCCGGGCGAACACGTACTGCGGGTCGGCGGCGAGGGCCATCTCCAGCGCCAGGTCCGCCTCGACGGTGTCGCCGAGCGACCACGCCACCCAGCCGGCGAGCGTCAGTGGTGCCGCGGCATGCTCCCCGTACGGTCCCACGCAGCGCCGCGCCAGTCCTCGCCACAGACGCAGCGCGGCGGGTGCGTCCTCGCCCTCCATCCACTCAGCCGCCCGGTCCCTGGTGAGCCGGTCCTGAAGACCGAGGATCAGGGCCGCCGCCTCGTCATGGGCGAGGAGCTCGTCGTCCCTCAGGTCCGCGTCCAGGGGCGTGTCGACGCTGGGTGCTGCCGCGAGGCGGCTCATGATCAGTCGCGCCAGGTCGAGGGTCTCCAGCTCCACTTCCTCACGCGGTGTTCCGGCGAAGATCCTGGGCACGAGGCTCATGGCCGCGGCATCCAGCGCCCTCGTCTGCTCCGTGACGAGGGCCGTCTCCAAGGGAGCGAGACGCGCCTTCAACTGCGCCACAGGCCCCCGCACTTGGATCCCGGCGTACGCGGCCGTCGCCGCCATGACCGACGTACCACCCGTACTGATGGCATTGCCCTCGGGCGGGCAGCAATCTGGGCGCGGGCAGCAGTAGGACCAGTAACGGCCGTCCGAGAGGCAGAGCGCCTCGGTCACCGGCACGTCGAGGCTGCCGCACTCGGTGCGCAGGAGCTGGGCGAGCGGGCGCAGCCGCTCCATGACCGCTCGGGGTCCACGCCCAGGCCCCGCGCCCATCGGCGCCGCGTCCTGGCAGAGGAAGGCGACCACGCTGTCCGGTCGCCCCTCCCGGCGCTCGCACTCGCCGATCAGGCAATGGGCCATCTGCCGCGCCACGGACGACCAGTCCCGGGCGCGCTCGGGGATGCCGATGCGCACACGGCCACCGAACCGGCCCTTGTGCAGGGCGACCAGCACGATGCTGGCGTCGGGCCGGAACCCGAGCAAGTACGGGAGCGCCTCGGCCAGTTCACCGGCGGTGCGCAGCGTGATCTTGGCCTCGCCGGTCGCACCGGCGGGCTCGATGTGATTCGTCATGCGTCGACCATGCCGCGGATTGCCGGACTCCGGTTGGGCCTGTGGATAACCCTGATCAGGGACACGACACAAGTTGTCCACAGCTCGGCGGGCTCGTTCGCGCGATGTCAGTCCCATCGGGTTGCATGGGGGCATGAGCAACGAAGACCTGCGGACGGCCGCCGATGCCGTACTCGCCCGCCTCGTCGGAGACCCGAGCGGTACCGCCCGGCTGCGCGAGGACCAGTGGCGCGCGATCGAGGCGCTGGTGGCCGAGCACAGACGTGCCCTCGTCGTGCAGCGCACCGGCTGGGGAAAGTCCGCGGTGTACTTCGTGGCGACCGCCCTGCTGCGCGAGCGGGGCAGCGGGCCGACCGTGATCGTCTCCCCGCTGCTCGCGCTGATGCGCAACCAGGTGGAGGCGGCGGAGCGCGCGGGCATCCGCGCCCGCACGATCAACTCGTCGAACACCGAGGAGTGGGACTCCGTCCGCGCCGAGGTGGCCGCGGGTGACGTCGATGTCCTCCTGGTCAGCCCGGAGCGGCTGAACAACCCCGACTTCCGGGACAACGTCCTGCCGCAGCTCGCCGCGGCCACCGGCCTGCTCGTGGTCGACGAGGCTCACTGCATCTCGGACTGGGGACACGACTTCCGCCCCGACTACCGGCGACTGCGCACGATGCTCGCCGAGCTCCCGCAGGGCGTCCCCGTCCTGGCCACGACGGCGACGGCCAACGCCCGCGTGACGGCGGACGTCGCCGAGCAGCTCGGGACCGGCGGCGGCTCGGACGCCCTGGTGCTGCGCGGCCCGCTCGACCGCGAGAGCCTCAGCCTGGGAGTGCTCCAGCTGCCCGACGCCGCACATCGGCTGGCCTGGCTCGCCGACCACCTGAACGACCTGCCGGGGTCCGGGATCATCTACACCCTCACGGTCGCCGCCGCCGAGGAGGTCACCGCCTATCTGCGCCAGTGCGGCCACGTCGTGGCCTCGTACACGGGCAAGACGGAGAACGCGGACCGGCAGCAGGCCGAGGAGGACCTGCTCGCCAACCGGGTGAAGGCCCTGGTCGCCACCTCCGCGCTCGGCATGGGGTTCGACAAGCCCGACCTGGGATTCGTCGTGCATCTCGGCTCCCCGTCGTCGCCGATCGCGTACTACCAGCAGGTGGGCCGCGCCGGCCGTGGTGTGGAGCACGCGGAGGTGCTACTGCTTCCCGGCAAGGAGGACGAGGCGATCTGGCGCTACTTCGCGTCCCTCGCCTTCCCTCCGGAGGAGCAGGTGCGTCGCACGCTGGACGTGCTCGCGCAGTCCGACAGGCCGCTGTCGCTGCCGGCCCTGGAGCCGCTGGTGGAACTGCGGCGCTCCCGGCTGGAGATCATGCTCAAGGTCCTGGACGTGGACGGCGCGGTGCACCGGGTGAAGGGTGGCTGGATCGCCACGGGCCGGCCGTGGGCGTACGACACCGAGCGCTACGCGTGGGTCGCCAAGCAGCGGGAGGCCGAGCAGCAGGCGATGCGTGACTACGCGACGGCGACCGGCTGCCGGATGGAGTTCCTCCGCCGCCAGCTGGACGACGAGGAAGCGGTTCCCTGCGGGCGGTGCGACAACTGCGCGGGCCCGCGGTTCGAGGCCTCGGTGTCGCCGGACGCACTGAACGCGGCCCGTGGTGAACTCGGGCGCCCCGGTGTGGAGGTGGAGCCCCGGAAGATGTGGCCCACGGGACTCGCGGCGGTGGGCATCGACCTCAAGGGCCGTATCCCCGCGGGCGAACTGGCGGGAGCGGGGCGGGCTCTGGGCCGCCTGTCGGACATCGGCTGGGGCAATCGGCTGCGCCCCATGCTCACGCCCCAGGCTCCGGACGGCCCTGTCCCGGACGACGTGGCGAGGGCCGTCGTGGAGGTCCTGGCGGACTGGGCCAAGGGCCCCGGCGGCTGGGCCTCCGGCGCCACGGACGCGCAGCCCCGCCCGGTCGGTGTGGTCACCATGGCGTCCCACACGCGCCCTCAGCTCATCGAGACGCTGGGCGCGGGCATCGCGCAGGTGGGCCGGATGCCGCTCCTGGGCCGGGTCGACTACGTGCCGGGCAGCGACACGGCGCACATCCCGCGGAGCAACAGCGCACAGCGACTGCGGGCGCTGGACGGCACGTTGACGCTGTCGGCCGAGCTCGTCGAGGAACTCGCGCGCGCGGACGGTCCCGTGCTGCTGGTGGACGACTTCACGGAGACCGGCTGGACGATGGCGATGGCCGCGCGGCTGCTCCGCCGGGCCGGCGCCAAGGGGGTGTTGCCGCTGGTCCTGGCGGTCCAAGGCTGACACAGGAGTCGCCGTCTCAACCTTTGGGCAGGGATATTGGCGACGGATCACCAGATACCGGGCCGCTGCCCCAATTGCTCGTTGCCGAGTGCCAGTACGGCGGCGAGAATTGAGACCGCTCCCCGCGCGGCTCCCCGTGGTCCGGTAGGGCTGTGCCGCGGTGCGCTCCCCCAGTCCGACCCCGCCCTCAGTGTGGGCGTGTAGCCGAAGGGAGGACCGTGACCTTCGGATTCGCTCCGTCTTCGGCGGCATCGATGACCGCGTCCTCGATGCGCACCGTGAGGTCCGCCGATTCCGTCAACCGACCGACCAGGCTGCTCGAACCCGCGGAGTGGGCGGCGGCGGGAATCCCGCTGCTGCGCAATCCACGTGAGGTGGTCAGCGGCCTGCACACCCGCCACCGACCCCTGCCGCGCACGGCCGTCGTGGCCGTCCTCGATCCGGAGGAGCGGCTGCGGGCCAGTGCCTCGTTCACCCGCCGGGAGAGCGCCACCGACGGCTGGACGTTCCGCAACGCGCTGCTGTCCCAGTTGCGCCGGGTCATCCCGCACGACCTGCGCCGCCGGTCCCCGGTGCGTACCGCCGTCCTGCTGTACTGCCGTGAGGGGGACGGCCGTTGGACCGAGGAGGACGGGGCCTGGATGTGGGGATTGCGCGACGCCTGCACGCTGCACGGGCTGCGCTGCGGGGCGTACATCACGATGACGCGTGACGGCTGGCAGGTGCTGGGCGAGGGCCGGGCCGGCCGACGCCCGAGCGTCGGGTCCGCCGTCGAGGCGCTGGGGGGCGACGAGCACGCGCTGCCGCGCACCGGCGGCGCCGCGACGGAGATGCTTCGCCGCGCGGCGGCCCGCTGACCCGCACGATCGCGGTCGCGCGCCCGCCTGCCGGACTCCCCGGACACCGTCGACGGGTGCGGGCAGCCGGCAAGCGGTGCGTCAGACTCCGGCGCCCAGCAGCGAGTTGATGCGCTGCGGGTCGCCGCACACGATCAGCAGGGCTCCGGCCCGGCCGAGCGCGAGCGGCAGTGCCGTCGTGGCCGCCTCGTCGGCGCCGCCGTTCACGGCGACGACGACCACCGGGCGGTCGGCGGCGCGGCTCAGCGCGGAGGCGTCGGCGTAGAAGACGTCGTCGCCCGCGTCGTGCTGCGCCCAGTAGGTGTCCTCACCGAAGGACAGCTCGTGAGCGGCCCACGGGTGGGGGTCACCGGTGGTGATCACCAGGACGTCGCCGGGCGCGCGGCCCGAGTCGAGCAGCAGGTCGACGGCCTCCTCCGCGGCGTCCAGCGCGCCCTCGACCGAGGCCGGGAGCAGCTGGATCTGCGGCGTGGTGTCGGAGGTCGACGGGGTGGCCGGGGCGCTCGGCCCCGACTTGACGGCACCGGCCGGCTCGCGCGGGGTGCGCTGCGCGGGCGGCGTGGGCCGTGCGGGACCCGGGCGGCCGGGTCGCGGCGGCGCCGCGGGACGCGGGCCGGGTACAGGGCGAGGGGTCGGCGCGGTGCGGGGACCCTGGGCACTCTCGTGAATCTGAGGCTCCTCGGGAATGAGAGGCATGAGCTGATATTTATCAAACGCCGGTGCGGTTCGCGCCAGCGGGTGGCACGTCAGTGCGAACGCAGTGGTCAGAAGTCGAAGCCGAGCTGGCCCTCGATCTCCGGAACACTTGCGTCCGCCCAGCTGCGGGCCTTCTTGAGGTGCCGCCACTGGGGCAGCGCATCAAGATACGCCCACGAAAGCCGGTGGTACGGGGTGGGCCCCCGCTCCTCCAGCGCGGCGCGATGCACCGGCGACGGGTATCCGGCGTTGGCCGCAAACCCGAAGTCTGCATGGTCGATGCCCAGTTCGGCCATCATTTTGTCGCGGCGGACCTTGGCGATCACCGAAGCCGCGGCGACGGCGATGCAGGAACGGTCCCCCTTGATCACCGTACGGACCTGCCAGGGGTTGCCCAGGTAGTCGTGCTTCCCGTCGAGGATGACCGCGTCGGGCCGCACCGGAAGCGCCTCGAGGGCGCGTACCGCGGCGAGACGCAGGGCCGCGGTCATCCCCAGGTCGTCGATCTCCTCGTGCGAGGCGTGCCCCAGCGCGTGCGCGGTGACCCACTTCTCCAGCTCGTCCGCGAGCGTCTCGCGACGCTTGGGACTGATCAGCTTGGAGTCGGTGAGCCCCTCCGGCGCGCGGCGCAGCCCGGTGACGGCGGCGCAGACGGTGACCGGGCCGGCCCAGGCACCGCGGCCGACCTCATCGACACCGGCGACGATCTTGGCTCCGGTGGTGGCGCGCAGTGAGCGCTCGACGGTGTGAGTGGGTGCTTCGTACGGCATGGCGGCAGACAGCGTACGCCGCCGAGGACCCGTCGCGACACCCGGCATGCCTCAATCCGCGTGCCGCCGCAGCAAGGGGATCATCAGCCGGTCGATCATCTCCACCAGATCCCCCTCCTCCCATTCGCTTCCGCACACCTTGGAGCGGTACATCATCATCGCCGGAATGACGTCGCACTCATAACTGCCGGTGGCGTCGGGACGCACCTCGCCGCGCTCGATTCCGCGACGTAGGACTTCCTTGATCAGCTCGACGCTCGGCTCAACGACCCCCTGGGTGATCACCGAGTGGAAGCGCTCGGCGGTGAAGGTGTCGCACTCGTGAAGAACCGAGCGCACCGCGAAGCCGGGGCGCGAGTACATGGCCGCACGCATCTGCCTGCACAGCTCCAGCAGGTCCTCGCGCACGCTGCCGAGGTCCGGCGCCGCGTCCAGCCTGGGCAGCGCGGCCGCCAGGGCGTCCACGACGAGGTCCTCCTTGGAGGGCCAGCGCCGGTACACCGCGGCCTTCCCGGTCTGGGCCCCCGCGGCGACGCCTTCCATGGTCAGGCCGTTCCAGCCGACCGTGCTGAGCTGATCGAGTGCGGCTTCCAGGATGGCCCGTTCGAGTACGGGACCACGCCTGCGCATCCCGACGGCCGGCTGAGCGGAGGCGGCCGTCCAGCGCGAAGTAACCATCGTCATCTCTCCGTTGAGCAGTCCGAGAGCGGTCCGAACACACGGCAGCAGATTCAGTGAACGGTTGCGTTCACTGAAGGGGAGTCACTACCGTTGACGCGACAGTGAACGGGATCGTTCACTAACGCTCTTGTGGGGGATCCATAGTGACAACCTCTCAGTTAACACAAGATCAGAAACCGGGGGCGGCCCGCCGGGAGGGGCGCCCCGGCATCGCACTCACGGTCATCGCCGCCTGCCAACTCATGGTGGTCCTCGACGCGACGATTGTGAACATCGCGCTCCCGCACATTCAGGACGCTCTCAAATTCTCGACGACGGACCTCACTTGGGTCGTCAGCGCGTACACGCTCACCTTCGGCGGTCTGCTGCTCCTGGGCGGCCGCGCGGGTGACATCCTCGGCCGCCGCCGGGTCTTCATGTCCGGGATCCTGCTGTTCACCTTCGCCTCCCTGCTGGGTGGACTCGCCCAGGAACCGTGGCAGTTGCTGGCCGCGCGCGCCCTTCAGGGCGTCGGTGGCGCGATCGCGTCGCCCACCTCGCTCGCCCTCATCACCACCACGTTCCCCGAGGGCCCGGAGCGGAACCGCGCGTTCGGAGTCTTCGCCGCGGTCTCGGCGGGCGGCGGCGCCGTCGGCCTCCTCGCGGGCGGCATGCTCACGGACTGGCTGGACTGGCGCTGGGTGTTGTTCGTGAACGTACCCATCGGCATCCTGATCGCCGTCCTCGCACCGATGTACATCAACGAGTCCGAGCGGCATCCCGGCAGCTTCGACATCACGGGTGCGCTCACGTCCACACTCGGCATGGCGTCGCTCGTCTACGGCTTCATCCGGGCCGCCGACGAAGGGTGGCGGGACGGCCTGACCGTGGCGTCGTTCGGCGCGGCGGTGGTGCTGCTGCTGGCCTTCGTGGCGAACGAGAACCGCGCCAAGGATCCGATCACGCCGCTGAAGATGTTCGCCGACCGGAACCGCTCGGGCACGTACGTGATCATGCTGAGTCTCGCGGCCGCGATGTTCGGCATGTTCTTCTTCATCGTGCTGTTCGTGCAGAACGTGCTGGGCTACTCGCCGATCAAGGCGGGACTGGCGTTCCTGCCGGTCACGGCGGCGATCGCGATCGGCGCCGGGCTGTCGCAGCGACTGTTGCCCGTGCTGGGGCCGAAGCCCTTCATGGCGGGTGGTTCGGCGCTCGTGGTGGTCGGTCTGACCTGGCAGGCCTTCATCACCCCCGAGAGCTCGTACGTCGGCGGGGTGCTCGGCCCGATGCTGATCTTCGGCTTCGGCATGGGCCTGAACTTCGTGACGGTGACGGTCACCGCGGTCTCCGGTGTCGCTCCGCACGAGGCGGGTGCGGCCTCGGGTCTGCTCAACACGACGCAGCAGGTGGGAGGCTCGCTCGGGCTCTCCATCCTGACGACGGTCTTCGGGTCGGCCAGCCGTGACGAGGCGAAGGATCAGATCGCCGACTTCATGGCCAACGCCTCCCCCGAGCAGAAGGCGGAGTTCGCCAGGACCCACGAACTGCCGGCGCCCTGGAGCCACGAGGTGCTCGCCCACGGCATCTCCACGGCCTTCATCCCGGCGGCGGCCATGGCCCTGCTCGCCCTGGCCGTCGCACTGACGGTGATCAAGGTCCGCAAGAGCGACCTGGAAGCCCTCGCCGGCACGGCGAGCGCGGCCGGGCCCGCCGGGGGCTGACGCCCCGGCGGAGGCGTGGGTGCCGGTCCGTCCGTAAGACGGCGAGGCCGGTCCGGCATCCACGGCGCCCCGCAGGCGTACGTCAGTGAAGAGCGCGGTGCCTCAGGCCGTCACGGCAGGCGCCCACTCCGGAAGCGACTCGGTCTGCTCCAGCCATCCGGCAGGCGGTGCCCCGTCTTGCGCGGAGGCTACGACTCCGCCCACGATCGCGCAGGTCGTGTCCATGTCGCCGCCCACCTGTGCGGTACTCCAGAAGGCCCGCTCGAAGTCTCCGAGCCCCCGAGCCGCCGACCAGAGGGCGAACGGCACGGTGTCGTGCGCGGTCGTCCGCCGGCCACAGCCCAGTACCGCGGCCACGGTGGCCGGGTCGCCGTAGTCGAGCATGTCCTTGGCGCGGCGCAGCCCCGCTCCCACCGCGCTGCGCGGCACGAGGGCGATCACTCCGTCGAGCAGCTCCCGGGGCGAAGGCGGCCCCGCCGGATTCCCGGCCAGAGCGGCGGCCGCGGCCACGGCCATGGCTCCGACGACGGCTTCCCGGTGCTGGTGCGTCGGATACGCCGAGATCTCGGCCTGGTGCGTGGCCTGCTCGGGGTCATCGGCGTAGTAGGCGCCGAGCGGCGCGATGCGCATCGCCGCCCCGTTCCCCCACGACCCCTGGCCCTTGAACAGGGCGGATGCCAGCGCGCGCCAGTCGCCGCCTTCCCGGACCTGCCGCAGCAGCCTGTTCACCGCAGGGCCGTAGCCGCGGTCGAAGTCGTGGTGCTCCGCGAACGAACGCGCCAGGTCGTCCTGGTCGATGCGCTCGTGGGCAGCCAGGACCGCCACGACGGAGCAGGCCATCTCGGTGTCGTCGGTCCACTGCCAGGGGCCGTCGGGCAGCGCGCGGCGCTTGAGCAGCGGATAGTTCGCCGGAACGAAGAACTGCGATCCCAGCGCGTCACCCACCGAGAGTCCGCGCAGGCTGGACAGGGCGCGGTCCATGCGCCTGTCGGGAGAGGAGTCAGCGGTCATCGCCCTGCCACTCTATCCGGTGACCCCATAGGGCCTTGGGTCGCACCAGCGTTCGAATGGCCGGTTCAATTCGTACTTCCCGTCGCCCCCTAGAACGAGCGATCGCGTCTCCGCGTTCCCGGGATTCGACAGGGACTCGAAATCCGCCACGGTCCAGTGGAACCAGCGCATGCAGAACAGCCGCATGGTCAGACCGTGGGTCACGAGCAGCACGTTCGGCGGGTGGTCCGGGTCCTCGAAGCTCCGGTAAAGGCTCTCCAGGAACGCCCCCACCCGGTCGTACACGTCCGCTCCGGACTCGCCCTGCGCGAAGCGGTAGAAGAAGTGCCCGTAGGCATCGCGGTACGCCTTCTGAAGCCGTACGTCGTCGCGGTCCTGCCAGTTCCCCCAGTCCTGCTCCCGGAGGCGGGGCTCTTCCCGTACCCGTACGCGACCGGGATCCAGACGGAACGCACGGAACGTCTCGTGCGTGCGCCGGTACGGCGACACATACACGCTCACCCGCTCATCGCCGAACAGCTCGCGCAGCTCCTTGCCGGTCTCCTCGGCCTGCCGCAGGCCCTTCTCGGTGAGCGCCAGCGCGTGATCGGGCTCGCGCTCGTACACGGTGTCGTCGGCGTTGCCTTCGGATTCGCCGTGCCGGACAAGAACGATGCGCCGTGGACGTGCCATGCCAAGACCCTAGATCGATCCGGCCGATTTCGAGCACCCGTACGGGCTCCATCCGGCGTAGATCACATGGCACGCGCGCGTGGCGACGCGTTCAGACCGTCCAGGTCGGCTCCAACTGCACGATGTCACCGGAGATGGCCGCGATGTCGGCTTCGGTCTGGGCGCGCAGCGAGAGCCGTTCCACCCGGTCGACCTGGTACTTGCCGTGCTCGGCCGCCGACCGCCACATCGACAGGACCACGAACTCGTCCCCCGGCGCCTCGCCGAAGAAGCCCCGCACCATGCCGGGCGAGCCCGCCATCGCCGGGTTCCAGACCTTCTGCTGCATCAAGGTGAAGTGCTCGGCCCGCTCGGCGTTCACCTTGCAGTGCGCCACCCGCACCACGTCGGCATCCGTGAACCTCGGCTCGAAACCGGTCTTCACGTCGAAGCGGTGGTCGAACAGCTTCACCTGGATGTCCTTGAACGTGCCCGACTGCGCCGCCGCGAGCCGGTCGTGGGACCGCGCCATGAAGGAGTCGTAGAAGGCGCGGCTCTCCCAGAACCCGAAGAC
>NZ_JAMOLN010000288.1 GCF_024448165.1 Streptomyces longispororuber | reverse complement strand
TGCGCGCCCTCGGCTGCCGTTTCGTCACCACCGACCTGGCGCTGCGCTCCGACGGCACCTGGCGGGTCGTGGAGGTCGGGGACGGCCAGGTCAGCGACCTGCCCGCGGCCGCGGACCACCGCACGCTCCTGCACGCGCTGCTCAGTTGAGGCCGAGCGCACCTCGCGTACGCCATCGAGGACAGCGGCTGACCTAGTTCGCCGTTAACGTCGGGGCATGCCTACGACGACACGCAAGGTGAGCTGGCTCGCGGCGAACGCCCGCCGCATGCAGCGCCAGGGACTGACCGAGCCGCTCCCCGCGTCGCCCACCGCCGTGCCCGCACTCGCCGGACTCATGCTGGGCGCACACGCCCAGGTCCTGTCGGCGGCCGAGCTGTCGCTGGGGCTGCGCCTCGACGGCGCGACGCGCGCCGACGTGCGGGCCGCGCTGTGGCAGGACCGGTCACTGGTCAAGACGTTCGGCCCGCGCGGCACCGTGCACCTGCTGGCCACCGCCGACGCGTCCCTGTGGACCGGGGTGCTGTCCGCCGTCCCGGGCGGTGGCGGACAGCAGGCCAAGGACGTCCGGCTGACCGCGGACCAGACCGATGCCGTCGTCGCGGCGGTCGCCGAGGCGCTGTCGGGCCGGGAACTGACCGCCGACGAGCTGACGGAGGCCGTCGTCGCGGGGACCGGCAGCTGGGCCGGCGACCTGGTCATGCCCGCGTTCCAGGGCATGTGGCCCCGCTGGCGGCAGGCGATGCACACCGCCGCGCACCGCGGGGTGCTCGCGTTCGGGCCGAACCGCGGCCGCCAGGTGACGTACACGAATCCCGGCGTGACACCGATGCCAAAGGACGCCGCCGTCGCCGAGCTCGTCCGCCGATATCTGTACGCCTACGGTCCGGCCACCCCGCAGCACTTCGCCAAGTGGCTGGCCGCGCCGGCGCGCTGGGCCGGCGACCACTTCGCCGGGCTTGCCCGGAGCGGGGTGATCGAGGAGGTCGACTTCGAAGGCGTCGGGGCGGCCTGGGTGGCGGCCGGCGACGCCGGGTTCCCGCAGCCCGCGGAGGCGGCCGTAGGGGTGCGGCTGCTCCCCTACTTCGACGCCTTCGGCATCGCCTCGCAGCCACGCGACCGGCTCTTCCCCGGACGGGCCGCCGAGCGGGCACTGGCGGGCGGCCAGGCCGGGAACTATCCGCTGCTGCTCGTGGACGGGACCGTGGCCGGTGTCTGGCACCAGCGCCGCTCCGGGAAGCGGATCACGGTCACCGTCGAACCACTGGAGACGCTCGCGGCAGCACGGGTCAGGGAGCTGGAGCGGGAGACGGAGCGCCTCGGCGCCATCGCCGAGGGCCGGACGGAGCTGACCGTGGGGCCGGTTTCGGTGGGACCGCACGCCTGACGAACATTGCCTGAATACCACACGCAAAGGCGGGGACCCGGCGCGCACGACGTGTCCGTTGTTCCCGGGGACCTGACACGTCGAGGCTCTCCTGGTTGTGCAACCAGCCAGGAGGGCCGTCACTCCGCCGGCAGGCCGCCCCGCTCGCAGACGCGCCGCGCGACGTCGCGGAGTTTGACGTTCTCCTCCTGCGAATAGCGGCGCAACACGTCGAAGGCCTCCTTCTCCGACAGGTCGTGGTTGGCCATGAGGATTCCCATGGCCTCGCCGATGACGTGCCGGGTGGCCACCGCGCGTTCCATCTGCGCGTGCTCACGGGCGCTGGAGAACGCGACGGCGGCGTGCGACGCGAGGGTCCAGCCCGCCGTCTCGCTGACCTCGGTGAAGGTGCCCGCCTTGCGGGAGTAGAGATTGAGGGCACCCAGGTCCTCGTCCTCGGTGTACAGCAGGAAGCCCATCATGCTGCCGATGCCGAGGGCGTGCGCCTCGGGCGCGTACGCGGGCCAGCGGGCGCCTTCGTCGGTCATGTCCCGGATGCGGAACACCGGGTGCCCCGTGCGCGCCGCGTCGAAGCATGGCCCCTCGCCGACCCGGGCCTGCAACTGGTCACTGCGGTTGACGAGCTCCTCCGTGGGCGCCAAGGTCTCGGCACCCCTGCCCTTGCTCAGCAGAAGGATGCCGGCCGCCTCGCAGCCGTCGATCAGACGCGTCGCGGACTCCGTCACCTTGCGCAGGGTGCCGTCCACCGAATCCTGCGCGAGCAGCTCCCGCGCGGTGGATGCCAACTGCACGGCGAACTCGCGCCAGTCCATGCGGTCCATGCGACCTCCTCCGTGTCATGCCGCGGGCAGGCATCCAGCCTGTCACGCACGCTCCGGGAACGCCGCGACATGGCACGAGGCCGGGTGAACCGCCACCCGTCCTTCGTCCTGACAGGATGGCGGCATGGAACGTGTGCTTGGAATCGGCGGGTACTTCCTGCGGGCCGCCGACCCGGTGGCCCTGGGCGCCTGGTACCGCGACTGTCTGGGCCTGGACGCCGACGAGAACGGCCTGTGGCGGCCGGACGACGGGCCGACGGTGTTCGCGGCCTTCGAGTCCGGGACCGACTACTTCGGGTCGCGTACGCAGCAGTCCATGCTCAACTTCCGGGTCGGTGACCTGGACGCGATGCTCGCGCAGCTGCGTGCCGCGGGCGCGGACGTGGCGCAGGAGACGCAGGACATGGAGGGGGTCGGCCGGTTCGGCTGGGTCCACGATCCGGAGGGCAACCGGATCGAACTGTGGCAGCCCGCCTGACCGGCCGACGGGGCGGCACCCCAAGGTGCCGCCCCGTCGTCGCGCCGTCGGTCCTCAGGACTGGGGACGGCTGCCGTGGTTGGCACCGTTCTTGCGGCGTGCCTTCTTCTTGCGACGTCGCTTCGAGGACATGAAGCTACCTCCCAGGGTCGGTGTTTCTTGTGTTTCTCCCTGGACCGGTCCAGGCGAGCACGCTGCCGCCTACCCAGCCACACACGCCTCTATGGTGTGGGCTGGGTCACTGCACTCGCACGAGCGACAGGTCAGCCCAGCTTGTTGACGGCGGTCACCGTCGTCTTCTTGAAGCCGGCCACCGGCGCATCGGCGAAGCCGCCCATCTGCCCCCACTGCACGACGGTGACGACGTTGCCGTCCCGGCCGACCGAGAACAGGTTGATGTCGTTGGCGCCCCACGTCGCCTCGGTGTGCACCCCGTACACGTGGGCGCCCTCCTCGACGTTCAGCTTCCCGTAGTACTTCTGCTCCGCGCTGACCTCGGGGTCCGCCGCCGTCACGTCCTGGGCGCAGCTGTCCAGGTGCTTGCGGAACAGCGCGGCGAGGGCCTTGGCGTGCTGGGCGTCGCGCTCGACGACGGTCACCTGGAGGGCGCCGGTGTCGAGGTCGGTGCGGTAGGCGCGGTGCACGGAGGTGGACGGCAGCGCGTCACCCACGCACAGCGGCAGCGGGTCGGGCTGCCCGGCCGTGACCGGTCCCGCGTACCAGTCGGAGGACGGGTGGGGCGGAAGCTCGGACGGGGAGAGGAAGCGGGGCCCGTCGGCGGCCGACGCCGGTCCGGACACGGCGGCGACCGCCGTCAGGGCGGCCGCGAAAACCCCGGCCGTCGTTCCTCGGCGCACGCGTACGTTCGTCATCTCGATGTTCCCCCATGTCGGTAAGTCGATAGATCGGTGGGGACGGCAGAGCCGCGCGGTCAACGCACTCCTGCTCCCTGTCCCCCTCGCCCGATACGACCCGCGACGCCCGCCTGCCGTTGCCCTCGCCCATGTCACAGAACTGTCCTAAGCGTCACGGGAGTTCAGGAGCGCCGACGGCCGGGTGAGCACGACCAGGCTGCGGGACTCGACCCGGAGCGGCGCCTCGGCCTTGTGCTCCTTCTCGTCGGGCTCGCCGCCCGGCTCCGCCGTGTCGATCAGCGTCGTCCAGGACTCTCCGTACGCCGCGTCGGGCAGCCGGAACTCCATCGGTTCCCAGTAGCAGTTGAAGAACATCAGGAAGGAGTCGTCCACGACCGGGTTCCCGAGGAGGTCGTGTTCGGTGATCGCGTCGCCGTTCAGGAAGACGGCCAGCGCGTGGGCGTCCGGCCACCGCCACTCCCTCGGGGTCATCACGGCTCCGTCGGGGCGCAGCCACACCAGGTCGGGGAGCCGCTGTCCCGTGCGCGGGGCGGTCTCGCCCCGGAAGAAGCGGCGCCGGCGCAGCACGGGATGCGCCGTGCGCAGCTCGCCGAGCCGGCGGGTGAAGTCCAGCAGGGCGGACTCCTCGTCGTCCAGGTCCCAGTCGACCCAGCTCAGTTCGTTGTCCTGGCAGTAGACGTTGTTGTTGCCGCGCTGGGTGCGGCCCAGTTCGTCGCCGTGGCTGAGCATCGGGATGCCCTGCGACAGCATCAGGGTCGCCAGGAAGTTCCGCTGCTGCCGGGCGCGCAGCGCACGCACGCCGGGATCGTCGGTCGGCCCCTCGACACCGCAGTTCCAGGACCGGTTGTGGCTCTCGCCGTCCCGGTTGCCCTCGCCGTTGGCCTCGTTGTGCTTGTCGTCGTACGAGACCAGGTCGCGCAGCGTGAATCCGTCGTGCGCGGTGATGAAGTTGACGCTCGCACGGGGCCTGCGGCGGTCGCGCTGGTACAGGTCGGCGGAGCCGGTGAGGCGGGAGGCGAACTCCGGGAGCGCGTGCTCGCGGGCGCACCACAGGTCCCGGACACTGTCGCGGTACTTGCCGTTCCACTCGGACCACAGCGGCGGGAAGTTCCCCACCTGGTAGCCGCCGGCGCCCAGGTCCCAGGGCTCGGCGATCAGCTTCACGCGGTTGATGACGGGGTCCTGCTGGATGAGGTCGAAGAAGGCGGAGAGCCGGTCGACCTCGTGGAACTGCCGGGCCAGGGTGGCGGCGAGGTCGAAGCGGAACCCGTCGACGTGGCACTCGGTGACCCAGTAGCGCAGCGAGTCCATGATCAGCTGAAGGACGTTCGGGTGCCGCATCAGCAGACTGTTGCCGGTGCCCGTGGTGTCGTAGTAGCGGCTGAAGTCCTCGTCGGACAGCCGGTAGTACGAGGCGTTGTCGATGCCGCGGAAGGAGAGCGTGGGCCCCTTCTCGTTGCCCTCCGCCGTGTGGTTGTAGACGACGTCGAGGATCACTTCGAGGCCCGCCGCGTGGAAGGCCTTGACCATGGTCCTGAACTCGTCGACCTGCTGGCCGAGGGTGCCGGTGGCGGCGTAGGAGTGGTGGGGCGCGAAGAAGCCGATCGTGTTGTAGCCCCAGTAGTTGGACAGGCCCCGGTCCCGCAGGAAGCCGTCCTGGACGAACTGGTGGATCGGCATCAGCTCGACGGCCGTCACCTTCAGGGACGTCAGGTGGTCGAGCACGGCCTCGCTGGCCAGACCCGCGTACGTGCCGCGCAGGTTCTCGGGCACTCCCGGGTGCGTGCGGGTCAGTCCGCGCACGTGGGCTTCGTAGATCACGGAGTCGGTGTAGGGGTGCCGGGGGGACTCGTCCTGCGCCCAGTCGAAGGCCGGGTCGACGACGACGCCGCACAGGCCCTGGGCGAATCCCGCGCCGGGCGGACCCTGTTCGTGGATCGCCCGCGCGTAGGGGTCCAGGAGGAAGGCCGTGGCGTCGCAGCGGTGTCCGGACGCCGGCTCCCAGGGGCCGTGCACCCGGTAGCCGTAGCGCTGCCCCGGGCCGACGTCCGGCAGGTAGCCGTGCCAGACGAAGCCGTCGACCTCGGGCAGGGTCACCGGCCGTTCGGAGCCGTCGGCCGCCACCAGGATCAGGTCGACCTGCTCGGCGACCGCGCTGAACAGGGCGAAGTTCGTGCCGTGACCGTCGTAGGCCGCCCCCAGCGGGTAGGGGCGGCCTGTGCGTACGACGGCGGTCGCTGCGGTCACGAAACCGCCCCGGCCGTCAGCGGCACGTCCCGGTCGGACGGCGCGGGCACGGTCCGCGGAACCTGCCGTGCGGCGCCCGTGGACGGCACGGGACGCTTCGGGGCGAGCGGCTCACGGACGTTGTTCCGGCTGCGCAGCGAGAACCAGACGATGCGCCGGGCGTGCGCAGTGCAGCTGCCCCAGCCGTCGCTCAGCGCCGCGATGCGCCGCAGACAGGCCAGCGGCGCGGACCCCTGCCCCGCCTCGGTCGCGTCCTGGTGCGAGACGGCGGTGATCAGGTGCTGGCCGGTCCACCACGTCTCGATCGTCACGGGGCCGCCGCCCGCGGCGGCCTCCATCAGCAGCCCGACTCCCCGGGTCGCGGGCGTCGCCAGCTTCTCAAGACCCCAGTACCGCAGGTGCGCTGCGACGATGCGCTGGACCTGGCCGACGCGTTCCGGCTCGGGGTCCACCTCGACGTGGTAGTAGCGGGGCACTGTCCGGTTCATGGTTTCTGCTCCTCACCGCGGAGCTCGCGCCCGTCGCCACGACGGGGGCCGTGCGCACGGAGCGTGAGCACTGCTTGCTCGAGAGTCAACAGTCAGCCTGACCCCGCTACTCCATTCGTGCAACACGAGAGTGATCGCCCTGTGACGCTCGGCTCAACAGGACGGATGCGGGATCGCCCCGCACGATGGTGGAGGAGCTGCCGCGTGTGACCGGCCGCTCCCTCTCCGTACACGGACGTAGGGCCCGCCCGGGCCCGGCGGTACGGGGCCCAGGAGGTCGACGGATGCCATGGCCGCATCACGCACCACCGAGGAGACCGACCGGCGCCTGCGGCGCTACCGCCGGTGGCAGCGGCGCTTTCTCGCCGCTCCCGCCGACCCGCGGGTCCGCGCCGGGTACGAGCGGGCCGTCAGGGCGCTGTGCACGGCGACCGGTGAGCGGTGCGGCCGGGAGGCGGCGGCGACGGCGGAACGACGACCGACCGCCGCACGGCCGCACGACCGGACGGCGACGACGAAGGCTGCCTGACCTCAACTTCCCTGCTCAGCACAGGAGATGAGACCGATGACGACGGTGTCGCACCATGTGCCCGTCTCGATCGAACGGACCGGACCTCGCGTCACGGAGGGCCTGGGCACGGCGAAGGCCGTGGTCGGCGAGCCCTTCCCGGTGACGGCCACCGTGTTCGTCGAGGGGACCGCCGTCGTCCGGGCCCTGGCCGTGCTGAGCGGTCCGGACGGCGTGGCGGGCGAGTCCCGCGCGATGCGCGAGTCGGCGCCGGGCACCGACCGCTGGAGCGCCGAGGTCACCCCGACGTCGACCGGCACGTGGACCTGCCGCGTCCGCGCCTGGTGCGATCCCGTGGCCACCTGGCAGCGCGACGCCGCCCTCAAGGTGGAGGCCGGCGTGGACGTCGACCTCACGCTCGAAGAGGGCGCCCTGCTGCTGGAACGTGTCCTCGCGGACCTGCCCGCCGGCTCCCCGGCCGGAGCCGTGCTGCGCACCGCCGTCGCCGGACTCTGCGACGGCCGGCGTGCCGCCCGCGACCGGCTGGCGGCGACGACCGCGCCGGAGGTCCGCGCCGTCCTCGACGCCCATCCCCTGCGGGAGCGGCTGACCGAGAGCGAGCCGCTGCCGCTGCTGGTGGAGCGGGAGCGGGCGCTGTACGGGGCCTGGTACGAGTTCTTCCCGCGCTCCGAAGGGGCGGTGGTGGAGGCGGGGAAGCCGCCGGTGACCGGGACGTTCGCGACAGCGGCCGAGCGACTGCCGGCGATCGCCGCGATGGGTTTCGACGTCGTCTACCTGCCGCCGATCCATCCGATCGGCACGACGCACCGCAAGGGTCCGGACAACGCGCTCGCGGCGGGCCCGCACGACGTGGGCGTGCCGTGGGCGATCGGCTCGCCCGAGGGCGGCCACGACGCGGTACATCCGGACCTCGGCACGCTCGACGACTTCGATCGATTCGTCGCGCGCGCGCAGGAGTTGGGTATGGAGGTGGCGCTCGACTTCGCGCTGCAGTGCTCGCCCGACCACCCCTGGGTGGACAAGCATCCGGAGTGGTTCCGGCACCGTCCGGACGGCACGATCGCGTACGCGGAGAACCCGCCGAAGAAGTACCAGGACATCTACCCGATCGCCTTCGACCGGGACCTGCCGGGTCTCGTGGCGGAGACGGGCCGGATCCTGCGGCACTGGATGTCCCACGGGGTGCGGATCTTCCGCGTCGACAACCCGCACACCAAGCCGGTGGTGTTCTGGGAGCGGGTCATCGCCGACATCAACGGCACCGACCCCGATGTCGTCTTCCTCGCCGAGGCGTTCACCCGCCCCGCGATGATGCGAACCCTGGCAGGGGTCGGCTTCCAGCAGTCGTACACGTACTTCACCTGGCGGAACACGAAGCGTGAACTCACCGACTACGTCGAGGAGTTGGCGCGGGACACGGCGGCGGTGCTGCGGCCGAACTTCTTCGTGAACACCCCGGACATCCTCCCCGGGTTCCTCCAGGACGGGGGCCGCGCGGCTTTCGAGCTGCGGGCGGTGCTGGCGGCGACGCTGTCACCGGCCTGGGGCGTCTACAGCGGCTACGAACTCTGCGAGAACACGCCCCTGCGTCCCGGCAGCGAAGAGTATCTGCACTCCGAGAAGTACGAACTGCGGCCACGCGACTGGGAGTCGGCCGAGCGCGAGGGGCGCAGTATCGCGCCCCTGCTGTCGACGCTCAACGACGTCCGGCGGCGCAACCCGGCCCTGCGCCGGCTGCGCGACGTGCACTTCCACCACGCCGACAAGGACGAGGTGATCGTGTACTCGAAGCGCACCGGGGCGAACACGGTCCTGGTGGTCGTGAACCTCGACCCGCACCACGCCCAGGAGGCGACGGTACGGCTCGACTGCGCACTCCTGGGCGTGGAGCCGGACGCCTCTTTCCGCGTGCGCGACGAACTGACCGGCGCGACCTACACCTGGGGCGCCACCAACTACGTCCGCCTGGTGCCGGGCGAGTCCCCGGCGCACATCCTCACTCTCGAAGATCCCGGCGCTCCCGGCGTTCCCGGGGTTCCCGGCGCTCTCGGCTGAGCGACCCGCTCGAGGACGCGGCAACGGAGGGAGATTCCCATGACCGTCCATGACCCGGCGCCGACCCCGTCCACTCCCGCCAGACGGCGGGACCCGGACTGGTTCAAGCGCGCCGTCTTCTACGAAGTGCTCGTCCGCTCGTTCTACGACAGCAACGGCGACGGCGTCGGCGACCTCAAGGGCATCACGGCGAAACTGGACTACCTCCAGTGGCTGGGAGTCGACTGCCTCTGGCTGCCGCCCTTCTTCAGATCGCCCTTGCAGGACGGCGGTTACGACGTCGCCAACTATGTGGCCGCACTGCCGGAGTTCGGTGACCTGGCCGACTTCGTCGAGTTCGTCGACGCCGCGCACCAGCGCGGCATGCGCGTGATCATCGACTTCGTCATGAACCACACCAGCGACCAGCACGAGTGGTTCCAGCAGTCCCGCTCCGACCCCGAAGGCCCCTACGGCGACTACTACGTCTGGGCCGACGACGACAAGCAGTACCAGGACGCCCGGATCATCTTCGTCGACACCGAGGCCTCCAACTGGACCTTCGACCCGGTCCGCAAGCAGTACTTCTGGCACCGCTTCTTCTCCCACCAGCCCGACCTCAACTACGAGAACCCGGCCGTCCAGGAAGAGATCCTCGCCGCCCTCAGGTTCTGGCTCGACCTCGGCATCGACGGCTTCCGCCTCGACGCCGTCCCCTACCTCTACGCCGAAGAGGGCACCAACTGCGAGAACCTCCCCGCCACCCACACCTTCCTCAAACGCGTCCGCAAGGAGATCGACGCCCAGTACCCCGACGTGGTCCTGCTGGCCGAGGCGAACCAGTGGCCCGAGGACGTCGTCGACTACTTCGGCGACTACCAGTCCGGCGGCGACGAATGCCACATGGCCTTCCACTTCCCGGTCATGCCCCGCATCTTCATGGCCGTCCGCCGCGAATCACGCCACCCGGTCTCCGAGATCCTCGCCAAGACCCCCGCCATCCCCTCCAGCTGCCAATGGGGCATCTTCCTGCGCAACCACGACGAGCTCACCCTCGAAATGGTCACCGACGAAGAACGCGACTACATGTACGCGGAATACGCCAAGGACCCCCGGATGCGCGCCAACATCGGCATCCGCCGCCGCCTGGCCCCGCTCCTGGACAACGACCGCAACCAGATCGAACTCTTCACCGCCCTGCTGCTGTCCCTGCCCGGCAGCCCGATCCTCTACTACGGCGACGAGATCGGCATGGGCGACAACATCTGGCTCGGCGACCGCGACGCCGTGCGCACCCCGATGCAGTGGACCCCCGACCGCAACGCCGGCTTCTCCTCCTGCGACCCCGGCCGCCTCTCCCTGCCCACCATCATGGACCCCGTCTACGGCTACCAGGTCACCAACGTCGAAGCCTCGATGTCGTCCCCGTCATCGCTGCTCCACTGGACCCGCCGCATGATCGAGATCCGCAAACAGAACCCCGCCTTCGGCCTCGGC
>NZ_JAMOLN010000287.1 GCF_024448165.1 Streptomyces longispororuber | reverse complement strand
GCTTCCTTACCGCAGCGGGCACACCGCCCCCAGCGCCTACGCCGGCCACGACACGACCCGCCGTCCCTCCTTCTGGCGGGCCCCCTTCAGCGCCACGACGTACCGGGAGGTCGGGCACACGCTGACCTCGTTGCCCGTGGCGGTCGCCGGGTTCGCCTTCTCCGTGACGATGTTCGCCCTGGGCGTCGGCACGCTCGTCGTCTGGCTCGGGCTGCCGGTCCTGGTGGCCGCGCTGACCGGCGCGCGGGCCCTGGGCAGGGCGGAGCGCGGGCGGGCCCGCAGCCTCCTCGGCCTGGACGTGCCGGCGCCCGACGCCCCCGGTGAGGGGCTGCGCGGCCGGCTCACGGACGCCGCCGGCTGGAAGGCCCTGCTCTTCCACACGGTGATGTTCCCGTGGCGCGTGCTGTCGTTCACGCTGTCCGTGACGTTCCTGGCCACCGGCTGGGCCGTGGCGCTGTTCCCCACGTACTCCTGGGTCTTCCACCGCTACCTGGACTGGCCCGGCTACCGCCTCTATGACTTCACGACCGACGCCGGCGTGCACCACGCGTACTACATCGAGTCGCCCGCCCAGATCGCCGCGGTCTCCGCGATCGGCTTCGTCCTCGTCTTCCTCACGCCGCAACTGGTGCGCGGCCTGACGAACGTCGACCGCGCCGCGATCCGCTCACTTCTCTCCCGCTGACGGCCGCCGCGTGAGCACCGGCCGCAGCGCATCGAGCACCGTCGCATCGTCGACGGTCGACGGCACCGGTTCGTCGAGGCCGTCGGCGATGCCGCGCATGGTCCGCCGCAGGATCTTCCCCGACCGCGTCTTGGGCAGGGCGGCGACCACCGCGACGTCCTTCAGGGACGCGACGGCCCCGATCCGGTCCCGTACGAGCTGCACGAGCTCGGCCTCGACGACCGAGGGATCGGAGGCGACGCCCGCCTTCAGCACCACGAAGCCGCGCGGCACCTGCCCCTTCAGCGAGTCGGCGACCCCGATGACGGCGCACTCGGCGACGTCCGGGTGGGCGGCGAGAACCTCCTCCATGCCGCCGGTCGACAGGCGGTGCCCGGCCACGTTGATCACGTCGTCGGTCCGGCCCATCACGAACACGTAGCCGTCCTCGTCGACGTGCCCGCCGTCGCCGGTGAGATAGAACCCGTCGTACGCGGACAGGTACGAGGCCACGAACCGCTCGTCGTCGTTCCACAGCGTGGGCAGCGCGCCCGGCGGCATCGGCAGCTTCACGACGATCGCGCCGTCCTCCCCCGCCGCGACCGGCTTCCCGGCCGGGTCGAGCACCCGCACGTCCCACCCGGGCAGCGGCCACGTGGGCGATCCCGCCTTCACCGGCGCGGCCTCGATGCCCATCGGGTTGGCGACGATCGGCCACCCGGTCTCGGTCTGCCACCAGTGGTCGACGACCGGGATGCCGAGCAGTTCGCTCGCCCAGTGGTAGGTCTCCGGGTCGAGCCGCTCCCCGGCGAGGAACAGGTACGTGAGCGCGCCGAGGTCGTACTGCCGCGCCAACTCCCCCTCCGGGTCGACCTTCTTGATGGCGCGGAACGCGGTCGGGGCGGTGAACAGCGTCTTCACCCCGTACTCCTGCGCCACCCGCCAGAACTGCCCCGCGTCGGGCGTCCCCACGGGCTTGCCCTCGTAGAGCACGGTCGTCGCTCCGGCCAGCAGCGGCGCGTACACGATGTACGAGTGCCCGACGACCCACCCCACGTCGGAGGCGGTGAACATCACCTCGCCGGGCCCGACGTCGTACACGGCCTCCATCGACCAGCGCAGCGCGACCGCGTACCCGCCGCAGTCACGGACAACTCCCTTGGGCTTCCCGGTGGTTCCGGACGTGTAGAGGATGTACAGCGGGTCGGTGGCGGCGACGGACACGCACGGGGCGGGCTCCGCCTCCCGCACGGCGGCCTCCCAGTCCACGTCCAGCGGACCCAGCTCAGCCACGTACTCGGGTCGTTGCAGCACCACGCACGCCTCGGGCCGGTGCTCGGCCAGCTCGACGGCGCTGTCCAGCAGGGGCTTGTAGGGGACGACCCGCTTCCCCTCGATCCCGCAGGACGCCGACACGACGACCTTCGGCCGGGCGTCGTCGATCCGCACGGCCAGCTCGTTCGCCGCGAACCCGCCGAACACCACGGAGTGCACCGCCCCGATCCGCGCACAGGCCAGCATCGCGACGACGGCCTCCGGCACCATCGGCAGATACACGACGACCCGGTCCCCCCGCCCGACCCCGAGTCCCACCAGCACCCCGGCGAACGCGGCGACCCGGTCCCGCAGCTCCGCATAGCTGTACGTGCGCCGGCTCCCGGTCACCGGCGAGTCGTACACGAGCGCGTCCTGCGCCCCGCGCCCCGCGTCCACGTGCCGGTCGAGCGCGTTGTGACAGACGTTCAACTCCCCGTCCGGGAACCACCGGTAGAACGGCGCCCGCGCCGCGTCCAGCGCCCGCGTGGGCGCCACGTCCCAGTCGATCCCCCGGGCGGCATCGAGCCAGAACCCTTCGGGGTCCTCGGTGCTGCGGCGGAAGACTTCCTCGTACGACGGCATGGCCCGTACCCCTTTGCGCAGTTCCCGAAGCGACGGGAACACGATCAGCTCAGGCCGTCACCGCAGTCAACAGCACCGCCGCATCCGTCAGCGCCACAAGACCGTGGCGTTCCTGGGGGATCGGGCAGAGGTGGCCGGGGCCGAGGGTGATGTCGCCGGAGACCGCCGTGAGGCGGACGCGGCCGGTGAGGACCTGGAGGGTGGCCGCCGGCGGGGCGTTGTGTTCCTCCAGGGAGCGGCCCGCGGTCAGGGCGATGACGCTCTGGCGGAGCTGGTCCTCGTGGACGATCAGTTCCGCGCTGCGGCCGTGGGCGGACTCGCGGGCGATCGCGAGGTGGTCGTCGGCGAGGGACGTGAGGGTGTGCGTGGTGGTCATGGAGCCAGGGTCGCGCGGCCGGGCGGTGGGCGCGACGTCGTGTCAGCCGATCGGGCCAGCCGCGCCGACCGGGCAGGTGCGGCCCACCGTGTCGGCGAAGGCCCTGGCCAGCGGGGTCAGCGCGGACCAGCGGCGGACCGCCCAGCCGACCTGGAGGGGCGGCAGGCAGGGGACGGGGACGAGGGTCAGGCCGGGGTGGCCCGGGCCGCGCAGGCCAGGCAGGTCGGGGACGACGGCGTGACCGAGGCCCAGTTCGGCCAGGTGCACCGCGGTGTCCCAGTCGGCGATGCCGGTGCCGGACGCGGTGCCCGAGGCGATGCCCAGTTCGGCGAAGCGGTCGTCGAGGTGGCCGCGGGACGTGGAGTGTTCGGGCGGGAGGATGAGCTGGGCCGAGGCGCGCAGGTCGTCCGGTTCGACCCGGGTCCTGGCGGCCAGGGCGTCGTTCTCGCGGACCGCGAGGACCCAGGGGAGTTCGACCACGGGGTGCAGTTCGATGCCGCGCGCGGGGGTGCCCATCGTGATCCACGCCAGGTCCAGGTCGTGCGCGGCGAGCGCCTCGAAGCAGCTGCGGCTGGAACTGACCGTCTGGAACTCCAGGCTGACCTGAGGATGCGTACGGCGGAACTCGACGATCGCCTCCGCCATGAAGTGGCGGACCGAGGTGGCGCCGGTCGTCACCCGCACCGAGCCGCTCTCGCCGCGCGCCAGGTCGTCGAGGCGGCGCAGCGCGTGGTCGATGGCGCCGAGGCCGTCGGCCGCCGCGGCGCGCAGGATGCGGCCCGCGGGGGTGGGCACGACGCCGCGCGCGTGCCGTTCGAGCAGGCCGATGCCGGTCTCCTTCTCCAGCCGCTTGACGTGCTGACTCACCGCGGACTGCGTGCAGGACAGATCGCGTGCGACGGCGCTGAGGCTGCCCGCGCGGCAGACGGCGACGAAGACGCGGAGGTCGTCGAGGGTCACGTCACCCAAGGTAGGGCTTGGGTTCGTGCAAGGAAACCCTCGGATTGACTTGGGTACCTGCGCGGCGGACGATCGTGCACGGGACGGCCCAGGGCGGCAACCCGCCACGGAGGTCGCGAACTCCCGGCGGGTGCCGACCCGTTGACCAAGGAGGAGCGGCGACCCGTGGACGCAGTCGAGGCAGTGGCGATCGGTGCCGCCGGAGTCGCCGCGGGCGGGATGAACGCGGTGGTCGGGTCCGGCACCCTGATCACGTTCCCGACGCTGCTGGCCTTCGGGTACCCCCCGGTCCTCGCGAACGTCTCCAACAACATCGGACTGGTGCCGGGCGTGCTCAGCGCCGCGTACGGCTACCGGCGCGAACTGCGCGGCCAGCGAAGGCGGTTGATACGGTTCGGCGCCGCCTCGCTGATCGGCGGTCTGGCGGGCGCGCTGCTGCTGCTGAACCTGCCGGACGCCGCATTCCGCGCCATCGTGCCCGTGCTGATCCTCACGGCCTGTGTGCTCGTGCTGCTCCAGCCCCGGCTGAACCGGTGGATGAAGAACCGGCCGAACTCCGGCTCGCGCACCGACGGCGGCGTCCCGATGTGGCTCGGCGTCCTCGGCACCGGCGTCTACGGCGGCTACTTCGGGGCGGCCCAGGGCGTGCTCCTGATGGGCATGTTCGGGGCCGTGCTCCGGGACGACCTGCAGCGGCTGAACGCCGCGAAGAACGTCCTCGCGTCGCTGGTCAACGGCGTCGCCGCGGTCCTCTTCATCGCGGTCGCCGACGTCGACTGGGCGGTGGCCGCGCTGATCGCGGCGGGCTCCACGGCGGGCGGTCTGATCGGCGCCCGGCTGGGCCGGAAGCTGCCGCCGAACGCGATGCGCGGCGTCATCGTGACCGTCGGCGTCACCGCGTCGGCGCTCCTCATCGCCCGCTCGTGACCGCCCGCTCGTGACTGGCCGCGACTACCGCGTGTAGAAGGCGAGTTGGGCGCGCTTCTCGACGAGGTGCACCTCCGGCAGCTTCACCTCGGGCAGCACGATCTCCCCGGCCAGCTCGAACCCCACGCGGGAGAAGAGCGCGATCGCCTTCTCGTTGCGCGCGTCCGGCTCGGCGACGATCCGCTTCCGGCCGAGCCCGTCGAGCGCGTACGAGGTCAGCACGCCCACCAGCGCGCCGGTGAACCCGCGCACGGCCCCCGCACCACCGGCGGGCGCGACCAGCAGGTGCACGCCGACGTCACCGTCGCGCACCTCGTAGCACTCGCTGACCCGGTCGGCCTCCGGCTCGTACGTCTGGAAGAGGGCGACCGGGGTGCCGTCGAGGCGGACCAGGAAGGCGTGGTGGGTGGCGAGCCCGGCCATGTGCGCGTAGATGTCGCGCACGTCGTCGCGGCCGATGCCCGTCATGCCCCAGAACGTGGCCCGCTCCTCGCGCACCCACCCGTGCAGCACGTCGATGTCGTCGCCGGCCGGGTCGACGGGCGCGAGGCGGAAGGTGCCGAGCCCCTCGACGTACTGCTCGTACACGGTCGCCGCGGCGGCGTCGGTCACGTCGGTCACGTCGGTGGCGTCGGTCGTTCGGGGCACCGGGTTCTCCTTGGTCAGTCGGTCGAAGTCGGTGGTCACGGGGGCGAGTTCGCCGCGCAGCCACAGCGGCAGCTGGTCGCGGTGGTGCGGCGTGCCGGGCACTCCGGACGCGCCGAACGGCACGATCCAGCGGCTGTCCTCGCGCCGCGCGAGGTCCCACACGTAGCGGGCGGCGGGCCCGCGCGCGCTGAGGTCGGTGACGCCGGGCACGCTCGACGTGGACAGCACGCAGTCGTGGTCGCCGTCCAGGCCGGGCCACTCGGCGCCGGGGTCGGCGAGCGCCTGCCAGGGAGCGAGCCGGTGCAGCTCGCCCCAGGTGGCACCGGCCGCCTCCGCCGCCACCTCCAGGAGGGCCGCGCGGACGGCCGCGAGCCGCTCCTCGTACGGGAGCCGGCCGGTCGCCAGGAGGTTCTCCAGGCCGAACGCGACGCGCGGCACGAGCGCCAGCCACGGCCGGAAGACCTCCGGGTACGCGGGCATCAGACCGGTCAGCGGCGCGAAGTGCGGGTGGGCGGCGAGCCGGCGGACGACACCGGACCGCACCCGCGCGTACGCGGCGGCGCGCACGCTGCCCGCGGCCATCCGGCGGTCCCAGTTCAGCAGGGACGCGCGCAGCCGGGCGGCATCGCCGTCGAGGCCGTCGAGTGCCTCGACCAGCTTCAACAGGGGTTCGGCGGAAGCGAGTTCGGTGTCGGTGTGGACGGCGGCCATGCCGTCGGCGTCCCACGCCACCTGTCCGGCGAGCAGTGCGGCGATGCGCCGGGCGCGGTGCGGCGGCGCGAACTCGATGCCGAGCGGCGCGGCGAGGGAGCGCTCGTTCGCCATCACGGCCACGCCGTCGGCGCCGATGCCGGCGCGCGGCATCGGCGCGTACCGGCCGCGCCAGGCATACCGCTCCTCCCACGCGGGCACGACGCGCAGCATGTTCTCCGGGTCGCGCACGGGGACGGTGCCCGCGACCCGGTGCAGCAGTCCGCCCTCGGTGTCGGCGGCGAGCACCACGTTGACGGGTTCGGCCCACCGGTCGAAGGCCCGGTCGACGTCGGCGACGGTGCGGGCGCGCAGCAGGTCGGGCAGCGCGGCGAAGCCGAGGTCGGCATAGACGCGGGCGGGCTGGCGCAGGCTGATCCCCTCGCCGTCGTCGGGGCCGCCGATGACGACGACGCCGCGCTCGGTCTCGACGACCTCGACGCCGTCCTCCAGGTGGGCGTGCGCGGGCCGCCAGCCGTCGGGTCCCAGCGCCTCGACGCCGCCCTCGCCGGTCCGCCGCAGCCGCTCCCGGTACAGGTCCTGGTAGTCGGCCATGGCGTTGGTGATGGCCCAGGCGACCCCGCCGGTGTGACCGAAGTGCCCGATGCCGGGAACGCCCGGGACGGCGAGCCCCACGACGTCGAACTCCGGGCAGGCGAGCCGGATCTGCTGGTAGACCCCGGGATCCTCGATGAACCGGTGCGGGTCCCCGGCGATCAGCGTGCGGTCCTCCCCGGCCACCAGCCACCCGTTGCTGCCGGACGTGCCGGGACCGTCGGTGGCGAACAGTTCCACGGCGTCCGCGCCGAGCCGCCGCACGACCTCGTCGCGCCACAGCTTCCCGGGGAACCCGGCGAACAGCACGTGCGTGGACAGCCAGACGCCGAGCGGCGTCCACGGCTCCCAGCGGCCGGGCGCGGCACCGGCGCGCGCGAACTCCGGCGCCCGCCCGCCCGGTTGTCCGAGGCCGTCGTTGACCCCGTCGACGTAGGCACCCACCCACGCCCGGGTCGGCGCGTCCAGCGCCTCGTAGCAGCGCCGGGCGGTGTCGGCGAGCCGCGCCTGCCGCGCGAACCGGTCCCAGCCGAGCGACTCCGCCCCCAGCAGCGCGGCGGACGAGCCGAGCATCCGGTGCCGCTCGACCTCGATCTGCCAGGCCCGGTCGAGGGCGGTGACCCGGCCCTGCGCGTACGCGAGCGCGGACGCGTCGCCCGCCCGCAGATGCGGGACGCCCCACTCGTCCCGGAAGAGCTCAAAGCCCTCCGCGTCACCGAGGTTCACACGTCCCCCACTCCACATCCACGAAATTCTTAGGCGAGCCTAACCTAAGCCGCGTAGCACTCGGCGGGCAGTGGCGCGATCATCGACGTATGAGCCGTAGCCACATGGACGCCACCCTCCACCTCGCCCAGGAACCCGCCGCGGACGAACTGCTCGGCCGCAGTCCGCTCGCCGCGCTCGTGGGGATGCTGCTCGACCAGCAGGTGCCCATGGAGTGGGCGTTCGCGGGCCCGCACACCATCGCCGTCCGGCTGGGCGCCGACGACCTGGACGCCCACGAGATCGCCGCGTACGACCCCGAGGCCTTCGCCGCGCTGCTCTCCACGAAGCCGGCCGTGCACCGCTACCCCGGTTCCATGGCCCAGCGCATCCAGCAGCTGTGCGCCTACCTCGTCGAGCACTACGACGGCGACGCCGCCGCCGTCTGGTCGGACGCCGCCACCGGCAAGGAACTCCTGACCCGGCTGAACGAGCTGCCCGGCTTCGGCAAGCAGAAGGCCCAGATCTTCCTCGCCCTGCTCGGCAAGCAGCTCGGCGTCCGGCCCACGGGCTGGCGCGCGGCGGCGGGCGCGTACGGCGAGGCGAAGGCGTTCCGCTCGGTCGCCGACATCACCGGGCCCGAGTCCCTGGCGAAGGTGCGCGCGCACAAACAGGAGATGAAGGCGGCGGCGAAGGCCGCGAAGGCCGCCGCGTCAGCACAGTGACGCATCCGTAGCCCAAGAGGGCGGTTCTGGCGGCGCGGAGATCGCGTCACGGGCGTGTCCGGGGACAAGTCGGGGCATGAGCGCCGCCACGTCCACCGCCGCCCCGGGCCGCCGCGCCCGGGCCTGGGCGCGTGCGCTGCTCCTCGCGGTCGCCCTGCTGGTCACCCCGCTGGCCGCGCCGGCGGCCGAGGCGGCGCCCCCGGCCGCCGCGTCGTCCTGCGAACCGGGCGAGCTCCACCAGGACACCGCCGAGAACGCCCTCCGCCTCCCGACCGGCCACCCGGTCCGCCTCCCCACGGCCCCGCCCCGGCAGCCGCGCCCACCGTTCGCGCCCTGGGCCAGGACCAGCCCCGAACATCCCGCAAGCCCGTCCCACCGCGCCCTGCGCACCGTCGTCCTGCGCTGCTGATACGGCCTCCGGCCCCGTCAGCAAACCCCGCACGACGTCGGAAGGACGACCACCCATGCCCAAGGACCCGTACGCCCTCCTGCGCGCTCTGCTGCGCGCGGAGGCGACCCGTGAGGCCCGCGTAGAGAAGCCGCAGACCGCCAGGTCCGCGCAGGAGCGGCCCGCGCCGTCAGGACAGGAGAAGGACGCCCGATGAGAAAGGTGGTCCGCCGGCCCCGAGGGCCGGCGGACCACCTTCTTTGAGGGCGCGCTCAGCGCCTGCGCGTGCCGAAGATCGACCGGGAGATCTCCCGCCCGAGCTGCGTCCCCACGGACCGCGCCAGCGACTTGAAGATCCCGCTCCCCACGACCTGGTCCACCACGGACGCGTCCTGCGCGGGACGCCCCCGCGCGGCGGCCTTCGCCTCCTTCTCGGCGGCGACCGCCGCCGCCTCGGCCTGCCTGCGCGCCGCGGTCTCCGCCTCCTGTGCGGTCAGCTTCTCGAACGCCGACTCGCGGTCCACGGCGTCGGCGTACCGGGAGTACAGCAGCGACCCCTTCACCGCCGCGTCGAGCGCGCCCGCCTCCACCGGCCCCATCAGCGACTGCGGCGCCCGCAGCCGGGTGGCCGCGACCGGGGTCGGCGCGCCCTTCTCGCTCAGCACGGTGATCACGGCCTCGCCGGTGCCGAGCGAGGTGAGCACCTCTTCGAGGTCGTACCCCGAGTTGGGGAACGTCTTCACGGTCGCCTTCAGCGCCTTCTGGTCGTCGGGCGTGAACGCCCTGAGCGCGTGCTGCACACGGTTGCCGAGCTGCGCGAGGACGTCGGCGGGCACGTCCTTCGGGGTCTGGGTAACGAAGAAGATGCCGACGCCCTTGGACCGGATCAGCCGCACGGTCTGCGTGATCGCTTCGAGGAACGCCTTCGACGCCCCGTTGAAGAGCAGGTGCGCCTCGTCGAAGAAGAAGACGAGCTTCGGCTTCTCCACGTCCCCGACCTCGGGCAGCCCCTGGAACAGGTCCGCGAGCAGCCACATCAGGAACGTCGAGAACAGCTGCGGCTTGTCCTGGACCGCTGGCAGCTCCAGTACGGAGACCAGCCCCCGCCCGTCCGGAGCCGTCCGCAGCAGTTCGCTCGTGTCGAACTCCGGCTCCCCGAAGAAGTCGCCCATGCCCTGCGCCTCGAAGGCGGTCAGGGCGCGCAGGATCACCCCGGCGGTGACGGTCGACAGGCCGCCGATCTCCTTGAGCTCGGGCTTGCCCTCGTCGGACGTGAGGAAGGTGACGACGGCCCTCAGGTCCTTCAGGTCGACGAGCTCCAGGCCCTTCTGGTCCGCGTAGTGGAAGATCAGGCCGAGCGACTGCTCCTGGGTCTGGTTGAGCTGGAGCACCTTGGACAGCAGGACCGGGCCGAAACTCGTGATGGTCGCCCGCAGCGGGATGCCCGCGCCGATGCCGCCCAGCGCGTAGAACTCGCACGGGAACCCGGTCGCCGCCCACTCCTGGCCCACCTGCCCGGCCCGCTCGCGCACCTTGTCGTTGTCCTCGCCCGGCGCGGAGATCCCGGACACGTCGCCCTTGATGTCGGCGAGGAAGACGGGCACGCCCTGCGCGGCCAGCTGTTCGGCGATGAGCTGGAGGGTCTTGGTCTTGCCCGTGCCGGTGGCGCCGGCGACGAGGCCGTGCCGGTTCAGCATCGGCAGCGGGATGCGGATCTGGGCGTCGGTGTGGCACGCGCCGTCCCACATCAGGGCACCGAGGTCGAGGGCCGGTCCGGTGAACGCGTAGCCGGA
>NZ_JAMOLN010000286.1 GCF_024448165.1 Streptomyces longispororuber | reverse complement strand
CCCTGGACCAGGCCGCGGCGCCCGCACCGCATCCGCTGCTCGGGCCGGTGCTCGGCCTCCTGGGCCGCTGGCACGGCCGGGGCCAGGGCGAGTACCCCACGCTCGACGACGCCTTCAGATACGCGCAGGAGGTCACGTTCAGCCACGACGGACGGCCCTTCCTGCGCTACGAGGCCCGCGCCTGGCTGCTCGGCACCGACGACGCCCCGCTGCGTCCGGCGGCCCGGGAGAGCGGCTGGTGGCGGCTGCAGCCCGACGGCCGGGTGGAGGCGCTGATCACCCAGCCGACCGGCATCGCGGAGATCGCGGTCGGCACGGCGATCGGTGACACGATCGACCTCGCCACGGACTCGGTGGCCCTCACCCCCACCGCCAAGCAGGTCGACGCGACCCGCCGCCGCTACACCCTCACCGACGAGGACACCCTCACCTTCACACACGACCTCGCGGCCGTCGGACAGCCGCTGCAGCACCACCTGTGGGCGCAGTTGCGCCGCAGGGCGTAGCCACGGCCTCTTGCGCGGGCGGCCGCCGCTCACTTCAATGCGCCGCATGCCGACCTCGCAACTGCCGCCCACCGCCTGGGCCGTTCTCGGGCTTCTCTCCTTCCCCGGCGAGCGGACCGGGTACGAGCTGAAGAAGTGGGCGGACGCGTCGCTGCGGTTCTTCTACGGGGCGCCCGCCTTCAGCCAGATCTACGCCGAGCTGCGCCGCCTGGAGGAGCTCGGGCACGTCACGTCGCGGCGCTCGGGCCCCGAGGAGCCGCGCACGAAGCGGACGTACGCCATCACGGAGGAGGGGCGGGCGGCGCTCGCGAGCTGGGCGGCGGGCGGGCGGGACGCCGGTGCCGTGACGCTCAGGCACCCGGTCGTGCTGCGCGTGTGGCTCGGCCATCTCGCCGCGCCGGACCGGCTGCGGGCCCTCGTGGAGGAGCACGTGGCGCACGCCGAGGGCGAGTTGAAGGAGGTGCGGGACGCGCTCGCGCGGGCGGACGGCGTGGAGGCGTGGGCGCATCCGCAGATCGCGCTGCGCTGGAGCGAGCGGCACCTGCTGGCCGAAGTCGAGCTGGCGCGCGGCATGTTGGCCGACCTGGACGCGCTGCCGCCCGGGCCGACGGAGCCGGGTCAACCCGCGCCGGACTCGCCCACGGACGGATGACATGGCGGGCGCCCGCGGTGGCCGGGCGGTAGGACGGGGCGGGTCCCCCGTCCCCGTACCGTCCGGAGCGCGTCAGCCGTGAGCACCCGTGCCGTCCTCGTCGCCGCCGTCATCACCGGACTCCTCCTGGGCGTCGTCGGCGCCAGAACGAACGACTCCGGTCACCCGCGTCGCAGCGGTTCCTTCGCCGAGGCGGGCCGTTAGGCTGCCAGAGCTGTCGCGTAGACGTACGAGCGGCAGCCGAGCCGCAGTCGACGGAAGCGAGACGATCTTGAACTTCCTCACCATCGGGCATCGTGGAGTCATGGGGGTCGAACCCGAGAACACCCTGCGGTCCTTCGTCGCAGCGGAGCGGGCCGGGCTCGATCTCATCGAGCTCGACCTGCACCTCAGCAAGGACGGCGCGCTCGTCGTCATGCACGACGCCGACGTGGACCGCACCACGGACGGCAAGGGGCCGATCGCCGAGAAGACCCTCGCCGAACTGCGCGCGCTCGACGCGGGGCGCGGCGAGCGGGTGCCGGTCTTCGAGGAGGTCGTCGACGCGGTGAGCGCGCCGCTGCAGGCCGAGATCAAGACCACGGCGGCGGCGCGGTCCCTCGCCGAGGTGCTGCTGCGCCGCGATCTGGTGCACCGGGTCGAGGTGATCTCGTTCCACGACGAGGCCGTCGCGGAGATCGCCCGGCTGGTGCCCGGGATCCGTACGGCCCTGGTCGCGAGCCGGTACGGCACGGACGTCGTCGAGCGGGCCACGGCGGTCGGCGCCACGACCCTCGTGCTGAACATCCGGCGGCTCACCCAGGAGATCGTCGAGCACGCCCGCAAGGCGGACCTGCGGATCATCGGCTGGGTGGTGAACACCCAGGACGATCTGCGGCTCGTGCGGGCGCTCGGCCTGGACGGGGCGACCACCGACTACCCGGAGATCAAGCGCACCGGCCGGTTCACGGCCTGACGCTCAGCCCAGCGGCTTGACCAGCAGCTCGAACTGCAGGTCGTCGCGCTGCGGGATGCCGAAGCGCTCGTCGCCGTACGGGAAGGGGCTCATCTTTCCCGTACGGCGGTAGCCGCGGCGCTCGTACCAGGCGATGAGTTCCTCGCGCACGGAGATCACGGTCATGTGCATCTCGCGCACGCCCCACGTCTCGCGGACGAAGCGCTCCGCCTCCGCGATGATCACCTTGCCGAGTCCGGCGCCCTGGAGGGCCGGGCTGACCGCGAACATGCCGAAGTAGGCGTGGTCGTCGCGGTGCTCCAGCTGGCAGCAGGCGACGATCGCGCCGTCGCGCTCGACGGTGAGGAGCCGGCTGCCGGGGTCCTCGATGACGTCGAGGACGCCCTGCGGGTCGGTGCGCTGCCCCTCCAGGATGTCCGCCTCGGTGGTCCAGCCCGCCCGGCTGTCGTCCCCCCGGTACGCGGACTCGACGAGCGCGACGAGCGCGTCGGCGTCGGCGGTGACGGCGTCACGGAAGGTGAGGGGGGCGGCGGCGGTCATGGGCGGCTCTCCGATCTCGCATCTGTTTCGGGCCTGTCGGCGCCGTCGAGGTTAACCCGGTCGCACTACTCTGCGGCGGCATGGTTCACGTACTGAGCAGCAGGGTTCTGATCCGTCCCGTCGATCCCGAGCGGTCGCGGGCCTTCTACGGCGAGGCGCTGGGGCTGGCCGTGTACCGGGAGTTCGGCACGGGTCCCGAGCGGGGCACGGTGTACTTCCTCGGCGGCGGCTTCCTCGAGGTGTCGGGACGGGCCGACCGGCCACCGGTGCCGGGCCTGCGCCTGTGGCTGCAGGTGGCCGACGCGCGGGCCGCCCGCGACGAGCTGGTGGCGCACGGGGTGCCGGTCGTCAGGGAGCCGGTGCGGGAGCCGTGGGGGCTGGTCGAGATGTGGATCGCCGATCCCGACGGGCACGAGATCGTCCTGGTCGAGGTGCCCGCGGACCACCCCATCAGGTACCGGCCGGGAATCTGACCGGCGGACCACGCTGACGTGCGGCGTCGTACCGCTCGTCGGAGGATGGCGCTGAGTCCGGGGATTCGGCGGCGCCGATCCGGATACGTATGACCGGCAACGCTCACCTGACAGCACCCATGCACCCCAGGAAGCCCAGGAGAGATCCGAGATGACCGCTCCCCGGAACACGAACGCTCCCCGCTCCTCCACCGTGCCGCGGATCCTGATCGTCGGCGGCGGGTTCGCCGGAATGGAGTGCGCGCACAAGCTGGAGAAGGAGCTGAAGCCCGGTGAGGCCGTGCTCAAGCTCATCAGCCCCATGGACCACCAGCTGTACCTGCCACTGCTGCCGCACGTCGCGTCGGGCGTGCTGACGCCCCAGTCGGTGGCGGTGCCGCTGCGGCGGATGCTGCGGCGCACGTCGATCGTGCCGGGCGGCGCGGTCGGCGTGGACCCGGAGGCGAAGGCCGTCGTCGTCCGGAAGATCAACGGCGAGACCGTCGTCGAGCGCTACGACCATCTGGTGCTCACCCCCGGCAGCGTCACCCGCCAGTTCGACATCCCGGGTGTCGACCAGCACGCGGTGGGCGTGAAGACGCTGGCCGAGGCGGCCTGGATCCGGGACCACGTGATCTCGCAGCTCGACCTGGCCGCGGCCAGTTCGGACCCGGCCGAGCGGGAGGCCCGGCTGCAGTTCGTGGTGGTCGGCGGCGGCTACGCGGGCACGGAGACGGCCGCGTACCTGCAGCGGCTCACGACGTCCGCGGTGAAGCGCTATCCGGGGCTCGATCCGGCCGGGATCAAGTGGCACCTGGTCGACGTGGCGCCGAAGCTGATGCCGGAGCTGGGCGACCGGCTCGGCGACAAGGCGATGGCGATCCTGCAGCGGCGCGGGCTGCACGTGTCGCTCGGGGTGTCCGTGGCGAAGGCCACCGAGGACACCGTGACACTGACCGACGGCCGGGAACTGCCCTGCCACACGCTGATCTGGACGGCCGGTGTCGCGCCGAGCCCGCTGATCGCCACGCTGGACGCGGAGACGAACCGGGGCCGGCTCGTCGTGACCCCCGAGCTGACCGTGCCGGGCCTCGACGGCGTGTACGCGCTCGGGGACGCGGCCGCCGTGCCGGACGTCGTCAAGGGCGGTGACGCGATCTGCCCGCCGACGGCGCAGCACGCGATGCGGCAGGGCTGGGCGGCGGCCCGCAACGTGCTGGCGGCCGTGCGGGGCACGCCGCTCGCCCCGTACCGCCACAAGGACCTCGGGCTCGTCGTCGACCTGGGTGGCATCCAGGCCGTGTCGAAGCCGATGGGGGTGCAGCTGACCGGGCTGCCCGCCCAGATCGTGGCGCGCGGCTACCACCTGGGCGCGCTGCGGACGTTCACGGCCCGCTTCCGTACGGCCGCGAACTGGGGCCTGAACGCGGTGGCGGGCGACGACTTCGTCCGCACCGGGTTCCAGCGGAACCGGCCCGCCACGCTCAAGGACTTCGAGATGACCGACGCGTACCTGTCGCCGGAGGAGATCCACGCGGCGGTGGCGGCGGAGGTGGCGGGCCGCTCGATGGCGCCGCAGAAGCCCGAACTGCCCATCAGCCCCGTCAATTAGGCGGTCTCGTCCACCAGGCGGTCCTGTCAACCGGGCGGTGCCAGGGTGATCGTGCGCACGGCGTGCTTCTCGACCTGCTCGCGGCTGTAGAGCAGCGGGAAGGCGCCGTCGGCGGCCCATGCGTCGAACAGGTCGGCGTAGTGCTCGCTGCGCGGATCGCCGGACTGGCCGGGCGCGTTCATGGCCAGGGACTCGTCCCAGGAGCCGACGTCGACGACGAGCCGGAAGGTGGCTCCGGCGGTCTGCCGGAAGTCGCCGCCGTAGGCCGCCGCGCCGACGGTGTCGCCGCTGCCGCCGCGCGGGGCGGGTCCGACCTCGGTCCAGGCGGGTGCGGCCGGGCCGCCCGCCCCGTCGAGCAGTGCGGCGGCCGGGTGGACGAGGTGGGCGCGGTGCAGGGCGCCCCACGTCCAGGTGTCCGGGTCCGGGCCGAGCAGGGCCGTGCAGTCGGCGAAGGCGGCGCGCAGCGTCGTGGCGAGCAGGTCCGGGGTGGCCAGTCCGCGGTCGACGAGTTCCAGGTCGACGCGGGCGTCGGCGGAGGCGTCCTCGGCGGGCAGGACGCGGGGCGGCACGGGGCCGCCGAAGGCTTGCGCGTAGAGGGCGGGCCGCAGGTGCCGCCGGTACCAGATCTCGAAGAGCGCGGCGGCGGCCGAGCCTGCGGCGAGCGTGGCGTCCCACTCCCTCAACAGGGCGACAGCGGGCGCGAGTTCGTTGTCCTCGACCTGGTCGAGCAGCGGGACGATCCGGTGTGCGGGCAGGCTCACGGTGTCGGTCTGCAGTCGGACACAGTCCCGTACGGTCCAGTCGTCGCGGGCGGAGAGTGCCTCGGCGATGCGGTCGTGGCGGGTGGGGGCGTACCAGTCGTACGTGACGGTGTGCCGGTCGTTGTCGTGGTCGGGCGGCAGGTTCATCTCGTTGGCGGTGGCGAACCAGCCCTGTTGCGGGTTGCGCCGGGACGGCAGGTCGTCGAGGTCGAGGAAGCCGTCCCATTCGTAGCGTCCGTCGCCGGGCACCGGCAGGGTGCCGTCCCAGCCGGGCCGTACGGGGACGCGCCCGGCGGGACGCCAGCCGATGGTGCCGTCGGGGGCGGCGTACACCTGGTTCTCGCCGGGGGCGCCCCAGCGGCGCAGCGCGGTGACGAACGCGTCGGGATCCTTCGCCCGCATGTAGTCCATGCTGCCGAGGTAGGGCGCCATGCCGGGGCCGAGCCAGGCGGCGCGCACCGCGAACGCGGCGTGCTTCTCCGGAAGTTGGCGGATGACGGGGCCGTGCCGGGTGAACGTCAGCTCGGTCTCCACGGGCTCCGCTCCCCTGACCGGGATGGTCTCGGTGACGCGGGTCATCGGTTCCCAGCCGTCGCGGTAGCGGTACGCGTACGGGTCGTCGGGGCGGGTCTCGTAGACGTACAGGTCCTCCTGGTCGATCGGGAAGATCGTCAGCCCGAACGCGAGGTGACCGTTGTGTCCGATGGACAGGCCGGGCAGGGCGGGTTCGCCCGCGCCGATGACGTCGAGGCCGGGGGCGCTGAGGTGGGCGAGGTAGCGCAGCGAGGGCAGGGTGACGGCGCGGTGCGGGTCGTTGGCGAGGAGGGGGCGTCCGGTGGCGGTGCGGGACGGGGCGACGACCCAGTTGTTGGAGCCGTCGAGGCCCTGGCGCGGTGCCGCGGCCGCCCAGGGCGGGGTGGTGGCCAGGTCGTAGTCGCGCAGGACGTCGTCGGGGATGACGGAGAGGTCGAGTCCTTCGGGGACGCGCAGGGTGTGCGGGGCGGGTTCGCGGCGGCGGCGCAGGTCCTCTGCGGCCGGGCCGTGGTCGCGGAGGGTGAGGGCGCGGGCGACCTCGTCGCGCAGGTTGTACTGGAGTCCGTGGCTGCGGATGCGGGCGACGTCGGACGGGTCCCAGTGCGCGGGCTCGTATTCCAACAGGTCGAATTCGGGCGGCGGTTCGGCGTCTCCCGAGCGGCACAGGTCGACGTACGCGTTGATCCCGGCGACGAACGCGGTCGTCGCCCGCTCGACGTCCTCGCCGTAGGCCCGCCACTCCTCGGTCATGTCGCCGCGGTAGAGGAACAGGCGGGCGGCGCGGTCGTGTTCGATGTACGCGGGCCCGAACACCTCGGCGAGCAGGCCGAGTCCGCGCCGTCGCCACAGGTCGAGCTGGAAGAGGCGGTCGCGTGCGGCGTTGAACCCCTGCGCGCGGAACAGGTCGTCGGTCCCGGAGGCGTACAGGTGGGGGACGCCCCAGCGGTCGAGGAGGATCTCGACGGGGGCGGTCAGGCCGGGCACTTCGTACGTGGTGCGCTCGGGCACGGTCACTCCCCCGTCCCGTGCACGCGCCGGCCGCCGACGTAGGTGGCGCGGACGGGGATGTCGGCGATGCCGGACGGATCGGCGGTGAGGGGGTTGTCTCCGAGCACGACGAAGTCCGCCAACTGACCTGCCGCGAGGCGTCCCTTGTAGGACTCCGTGCCCTCCGCCTCGGCCGAGCCGAGCGTGAAGACGCGCAGCGCCTCGGCGGCGGTGACGGCCTGGGCGGGTCCCGCGGCGACGCCGTCGTCGATTCCGGTGCGGGTGACCATGGACTGCAGGCCGAGCAGCGGCTGGTAGGGGCCGCACGGGTAGTCGGAGGAGCCGGCGACCGTGACGCCGGCGTCGAGGAACGAGCGGTGGGCGAACATCCGGTCCACGCGCGCCGGTCCGTACCAGTCGTTCAGGGCCCCTCCGTGGTAGGCGGCGTATCCGGCGAACGGCACGGCGATCGCGCCCAGTCGGCGCATCCGGGCGAGGATCCCGTCGTCGACGACGCTGCAGTGTTCGATGCGGTGGCGCAGGCCGGGCCGCGGCAGGTCGCGGGACGCCTCCTCGAACGCGTCGAGGACGAGCCGGATCGCCGCGTCGCCGTTGGCGTGCACGCCGATCCGGTTGCCGTCGCCGTGCACGGTGCGCACGTGCGCGAACAGCTCCTTGGTCGGGGTCGTCTGCAGGCCGTGTCCGCCGTGGTCGGCGAACGGCTCGCTGAGGAGGCAGGTGCGGCCGCCGACGGCGCCGTCGAGGAACGCCTTGACGCCGACGAGCCGCAGCAGATCGTCACCGAAGCCGCTGCCGACGCCGAGCGCCCGCGCCTTCTCGTAGTGGTCGATGGAGAGCAGCATGCCGACGCGGAGCGTCAACTCGTCCTGCACGCGGGCACGTTGGAGCAGGGCGATGTCGTCCGGTGCGATGAGCGCGTCGCACACGGAGGTCAGGCCCGCGGCGTGCCACAGCTCCTGTGCGCGCAGGAGGCCGCGCAGCCGGTCGTCGGCCGTGCTCGGCGGGAGGGCGGTGGCGCCGCGGGCGGTCGCCGGGTAGACGACGTTCATCAGGGCACGTTCGACGAGCCGGCCGTCGAGCCGCCCGGTGTCGTCGCGGCCGTACGCGCCGCCGTCCGGGTCGGGGGTGTCCTCGTCGACACCGAGCGCGCGCAGGGCGGCGGAGTTGGCGACGCCCCAGTGTCCGGCGACGTGCACGACGAGGACGGGGTGGTCGGGGGCGGCGTGGTCGAGTGCGGTGCGGGTGACACGACCGGTCTTCACGTCGTCGTAGCGGCTGCCGCGCACCCAGGACCCGGCGGGGGCACGGGCGGCCTCGGCGGCGACGGCGGACAGCAGTCCTCCGGTTCCGGCCACGGCCGCCGCGGACAGGTCGAGGTGGAGCAGGTCCTCGGCGGCGATGGCGAGATGGATGTGGGCGTCGTTCAGGCCGGGGACCAGGGTCGCGTCGCCGTGGTCGGCCTCGGGGGCGCCGGGGAACCTGTCGCGGAGGGCGGCGACGGTGCCGGTGGCCCGGATCCGGCCGTCGGCGACGGCGAGCATCTCCGGTTCGGGGCGCCCGTCGGCATGCTGGGCGACGATGTGGGCGGCGCGGTGCAGGACGGGAACGGTCTCGTCGTCGTACGTCACGGGCATGCCGGTTCAGTGCTCCTTCGCCGTCGCGGGGGCGGGCTTGCGGGGTGCGGGGACGGTGGCCGTTCCGGAGGCGGGTGTCGTGAAGGTGACGGCCACGGTCACGAGGAGGTTCGCGGCGAGCGCGATGATGCCGCCGTTGACGCCGTGGTACGGGTCGTTGTCGCTCGCCCACAGCGTGGTCATCACGGCGAGTCCGACGACCATGCCCGCGGCGGCGGCCCGGGCCGTCATCCGGCGCCAGAACAGGGCGAGCAGCACGACGGGGACGAGCTGGGCCAGGCCCTCGTAGGACAGGACGGACAGTTCGACGAGCGTGTTGGGGTAGAAGAGGCTGCCGCCGAGGGCGACCAGTCCGGCGACCACGCACACGGCCTGGGACAGCCGCTTGGTGCGGACGCCGTCGTCGCCCTCGTCCGCGGGGGCGGGCCTGCGCGGGTCGGAGCCGTTGCCGCCGCCGAGGACCGTCCGGCCCCAGAGCGTGCCGATCGACAGCATGAACACGCTCATCGGCACGATCGCGGAGAGCGCTCCCGCGACCCCGATGAGGGCGACGACGGGGGCGGGCAGCGAGTCGGTGACGAGGCTGAAGAGGGCGAGATCGGGGTTGCCGAGGGTGGGCAGCACGAACAGGGCGGTCGCCCCGACGATCATCGGGATGAACAGGAGCAGCTGGTACCAGGGCAGCAGCAGGGCGTTGCGGCGCAGCGCGTTGGGGCTCTTGGCGCTCAGGTAGCCGGCGACCGTGGTCGGGAAGATGGTGATGGTGACGGCGTTGAGGACGACGGTGCTCAGGAACCACATCGCGTTGCGGCCGCCCGACTCGTGTCCGGGGAACGTCAGCCATTCGGGCCGCTCGGTGACCATCCGGGTCATGAAGTCGCCGAAGCCGCCCAGGTAGTGCATCGGGATGTAGACGGCGAGGAAGACCACGGCGCCGATGACGAGGACGTCCTTGAGGGCGCTCACCCAGGCCGAGCCGCGCAGCCCCGACACGAGGATGAAGACCTCGGCGACGACGAACGAGATGACGGCGGCGACGTGCAGGTCGACGCTCCCGTACGTCATCGCGTTGACGACGACGCCCATGCCCTGGATCTGCACCTGGATGTACGGGACGATGAACACGGTCGCGACGACGGCGACGAGGATCCCCAACGGTCTTGATTTGAAACGGAATTCGGCGATGTCGGCGATCGAGATGAGCCGGTGCCGGGTCGCGTACGTCCACAGCGCGGGACCGACGATGTACGCGACGGCGAAGCCGACGGTCAGGTAGGCGACCAGGTAGAGGATCGGGGCGCCGAAGGAGTACGACCAGCCGGCCGTGCCGAGGAAGGAGAAGCTCGTGTAGGTCTCCCCCGCCATCAGCAGCCAGATGAAGAGAACGCCGAGGCCGCGGCTGGACACGGACCATTCGGCGAGGCCCTTGGAGCGGCCGCGGGCGGAGAGCAGGCCGATGCCGATGGTGGCGACCATGGCGAGGCCGAAGACGGTCGTCGCGATCGCGGCGGAGCCGTTCACCGGGCGCCTCCTTCGGGGGTCGGGCCGTCGGCCGGGATGGGTTCTTCGGCGCCGGTCCGGTAGGCGGGGTCGAGGCGGGCGGCGAGCCAGATGACGAGTGGGCTGACGACGGTCGCGGCGAGGATCCAGGCGATCAGGAACGGGACGCCGAGGATGCGGGGTTCGATGCGGTTGGCGACGAACGGCGCGGAGCCGTACAGGAGGACGGGGACGAGCAGCAGCCAC
>NZ_JAMOLN010000285.1 GCF_024448165.1 Streptomyces longispororuber | reverse complement strand
CGACGCGGACACCCTCGCGGGCAGCCGTTTCGTCGTGTCGTCGCTGGTGGAGACCACGGCGAGCCTGAAGAAGCTCGCGGCGCCGGTGGCCGCCCACCCCGGTGAGCGCCGCTGGCTGGACGCCCACCTGCCCGCCTACCGCGCCCGGCTCGCCGCCGACCCGGTGACCGCGCTGCTCGTCGACGCCGCGTTCGGGGCGACGTGGAACGCCGACTTCCTCACGCCGACCCCGGCGGGCCTGCGCGAGGACGACCTGGACGAGGGTCTCGGGCGCATCGGCGCGGTCTCCTCCGACGCGGTCCGCGCGGATCTCGCGGTCTCCTCGCCCGGACCGCTGCCCGGACCGCTGGCGGACGCCGACGACCTGGCGGAACGCGTCGCGGACCTGCTCGGGTGGGTGTGGCGGGAGACGGTGCGGCCCGAGTGGGCGCGGCGGCGCCGGGTCATCGAGGCCGACGTCGTCGCGCGGACCCGGGAGCTGACGCGCGGCGGCTGGGCCGCGGCGTTCGCCGGGATGCGGCCGACGATGCGCTGGCTGGGCGAGGGGCTGCTGCGGATCAACGCGCACGACTATCCGCCGCGCGACGTCTCCGGTGCGCGGCTCCTGTTCGTCCCGGTCACCCTCAAGGAGGGCTGGGTCTCCTGGCAGACCGACACCGACACCGACGGCTGTAGCGACAGGGACGGTGCCGGCGACCGGTACGCGGTGGTGTACCCGTGCGCGGGTGCGCTCGCCGACACCGGGAGGGCGACGCCGGACGGTCTGGCCGCGCTCGTCGGCCCGGCCCGCGCCCACGTCCTCGTCCGGCTCGAACAGCCGCTGAGCACCACCCAGCTCGTCGCGCTGACCGGTCAGGGCCTCGGTTCGGTGGGCCGTCACCTGAAGGTGCTGCTGGACGCCCGGCTGGTGGGGCGCCGCCGGGCGGGCCGCTCCGTCCTCTACTTCCGGACCCCGGCGGGCGACGCCCTCGTGGCGGCGCAGCGGGACCCCGACTGACCCGGGCCCGCGGCCCCCGTGGGGGTCCCGTCACTTTCGGACGCTACGCTGCCCCACGCGTGCGCCCGCGACCCATGTGGCGGGGGCGCGCACGCCCATGCCCGGCCCGCGCTCGCGGCCGGTCCCGCCCAGCCCTTGGATCGCGTACCCCTTCATGAATTGGTTCGAATCGTTCGTTCTCGGGCTCGTCCAGGGGCTGACGGAGTTCCTGCCCATCTCGTCGAGCGCCCACCTCCGGCTGACGGCCGCGTTCGCGGGCTGGTCCGACCCGGGCGCCGCCTTCACCGCGATCACGCAGCTCGGCACCGAGACCGCGGTGGTGATCTACTTCCGCAAGGACATCGCGCGGATCATCTCGTCGTGGTTCCGGTCGCTGACCGACAAGACGATGCGCGGCAACCACGACGCGCAGATGGGCTGGCTCGTCATCGTCGGCTCGATCCCGATCGGCGTGCTCGGCGTCACGTTCAAGGACCAGATCGAGGGCCCGTTCCGCGATCTGCGCCTGACGGCGACGACGCTGATCGTGATGGGTGTCGTGCTCGGCGTCGCGGACCGGCTCGCGGCCCGCGACGAGCTGGGCGGGAAGCACCGCGCCGTCCGGTCGCGCAAGGAGCTCAAGGACCTCTCCGTCAAGGACGGCCTGATCTACGGCCTGTGCCAGGCGATGGCCCTGATCCCCGGCGTCTCCCGGTCGGGCGCCACGATCAGCGGCGGCCTCTTCCTCGGCTACACCCGTGAGTCGGCGGCCCGTTACTCGTTCCTCCTCGCGATCCCCGCGGTGCTCGCCTCCGGCGTCTTCGAACTCAAGGACGCGACCGAGGGCGGTCACGTGTCGTGGGGGCCGACGGTGTTCGCGACGCTGATCGCGTTCGGTGTGGGGTACGCGGTCATCGCATGGCTGATGAAGTACATCTCCAGCAAGAGCTTCATGCCGTTCGTCTACTACCGGATCGCGCTCGGCATCGCCCTGTTCGTCCTCGTCTCGGCGGGCGTACTCAGCCCGCACGCCGCGGAGTCCGCGGGGTAGACGGCGGGTGTGCGTGAGTCCTGCCGCCTGCTGAGGCGGAGCCTTCCGCGCCGGCCCGGCGCGGCGGCGTACTGGCTGCCGGGGCACCCGGCAGCCCGGGTGCCGGCGCGGGGTCAGGGACGGCGGGTGGTGAGTTCGTCGACGCTCTTGGCGAAGGCGTCCGCGATCTTCTTGATGCCGCCGGTGCTCGTGTTGGCGGACTTGAGCAGGTCGACGATCGCTGCCGTGAGTTCGATGTTGCTCGCGGCCAGTGCCAGGTGCGTGGCGGCGAGTGCGCGGTCGATGTCGTCGGGGTGGGATGTGCTCTTCAGCTTGCCGACCGCGGTTTCGGCGGTGCCGAGCAGGTTCTTGGCTGACGAAGTCATGACTCCCCCTCGATACGCGTGACGTGTCCTCGCCAAGCTAGATGCAGTGCGCACATACCACCAGAGCGCCTCGGACCCGGAACGGGCCCGTCCGTCACCAGGGCAGCGGGTCCATCCGTCACCAGGGCAGCGGGCCCGACGCGTCGAAGAAGCCGCCGGTCGGTCCGTCGGGGCCGATCTGCGCCATCCGCACGATGATCTCGGCGCCCTCCTCGACGGTCTGTACGCCGGTGTTGCCGTTGAGGTCGGTCTTGGTGAATCCCGGCTCCACGGCGTTGATCCGGATGTCGGGAAAGGCCTTCGCGTACTGCACGGTCAGCGCGTTGACCGCGGTCTTGGAGGCCGGGTAGGCGATGCCGGGGTAGCCGTGACCAGGGCTCGTCGGGTCGGCGAGGGCCGTGAGCGAGGCGAGGCCGCTCGCGACGTTCACGACGACGGGGGCGGCGGAGCGGTGCAGCAGCGGCAGGAAGGCGTGGGTCACGCGCAGGGTGCCGAAGACGTTCGTCTCGAACAGCGGGCGCAGCGTGTCGACGGTCTCGTCGGCCGGGAGCACAATGCCGTTGCCCTCGGTGCGGCCCTCGATCCCGGCGTTGTTGACGAGGACGTCGAGGCCACCGTCGGCCTCGATCCGGCGGGCCGCGGCGGTGACGGACGCCTCGTCCGTGATGTCGATGAGGACGTGCCGGGCGCCGGTCTCCTCGGCGGCGCGGCGGCCGCGCTCGAGGTCCCGGCTGCCGAGGTAGACGGTGTGGCCGGCCTCGACGAGACGGCGGGCGGTTTCGCGGCCGAGGCCCTTGTTGGCCCCGGTGATGAGTGTCGTGGTCATGGTTCGATCCTGCGGCGGCGCGGCCCCCGCTGCCAGCAGTCCCTGCTTCCTGGGACTCGCGGTACCAGGAAGTTCCGTACCGGACGGGGCACAGTAGGGGCATGGCGAGCACGGCATTCGACGGACATCCGGACCCCGGGCGCTTCGGTGACTTCGGGGACGCGGTGCGGCGGTGGCGGGACCGGGTGTCGCCGGAGTCGGCGGGGCTGACGGTGGTCGGGCAGCGGCGCGCGGCCGGGCTGCGCCGCGAGGAGCTGGCGCTGCTCGCCGGGATCTCCGCGGACTACGTGACCCGGCTCGAACAGGGCCGCGCGACCCGCCCCTCCGACCAGGTGGTCGAGGCGCTGGCCCGCGCGCTGCGGCTGTCCGGTCAGGAGCGTGCGCATCTGTTCCGGCTCGAGGGGCTCGCGCCGCCCGGCCCCGACACCGTGCCGGGCACGCTCGCGCCGAGCGTGCACCGGCTGCTGGAGCGGCTGGCCGGGACGCCGGTCGCGGTGTTCGACGCGGCGTGGACGCTGCTGCTCGCCAATCCGCTGTACACGGCCCTGATGGGCGACGGCCCCGAGGATCCCGACGGCCCCGGGCACCGGCGCAACGGCGTCTGGTGGACGTTCCTCGGCCCGCCGCGCCGGGTCCGGCAGAGCGACGCCGAGCGGCGCGCGACGGAGGCCGCCCTCGTCGCCGATCTGCGGGCCACCGCGGGCCGTTACCCGGCGGATCCGCGGCTGCGCGACCTGGTGGCGGAGCTGCGCGCGGACAGCGGCCGGTTCGCCGGGCTGTGGGACTCGGGGGCCGTCGGCCGCCACGAGGGGACCCGCAAGACGATCGACCATCCGCAGGCCGGCCCCGTGACGCTGGACTGCGACATCCTCACCGTCGCGGGCGACGATCTGCGGGTCATGGTCTACACGGCCGAGTCCGGCTCCCCGGACGCGGACCGCCTCGCGCTCCTGTCCGGCACGGTGCTGCCCGCCCTGCTGACACCGTCGGCACCCTGAGGGCCGCGGCAACTCCCTTGCCCAGTTGATCACTTGGCGCAGCCGACCGCTCGCTCAGGGTTCCCAACCGGCCGGGCCGCACGTAGCCTGGGCGCATGCCGCCGCCAGTCTCCTCGGGTTCCGCGCGGTCTGCCGCCGAAGTGAACGAGCAGATCCGCGGCCTGTGGCTGCGCGCGGCCGGCCGGCTCACCGCCGACCAGCGCGCCGAGTACGAACTGCTGGTGGCGGAGTGGGCACGCGCCATGCGGGTCGCCGTCGGCGAGGCCGCGTGACCCGGTCGGTGCCGCGCGGGACCTGACCTGCGGCCGACAGGGGCGTTCCGGTCGGTGCCGCGCGAGACCCGACCTGCGGCCGACAGGGGCGTTCCGGCAGGTGCGGCCCGCTCAGCGGCCGCCTGCCACCCTCACCACCGTGCCCGTCGTGTACGCCGCGTCCGCGGACAGCAGCCAGGCGATCGCCGCGGCCACCTCGTCGGCGGTGCCCGGGCGGCGCAGCGGGATGCCGGGGGCTGCCTGGGCCGCCCGGTCGGGGGCGCCGCTGGCGGCGTGGATCTCGGTGTCGATGATGCCGGGCGCGACCGCGTTGACCCGCACGCCGACCGGCCCCAACTCCTTGGCCAGGCCCAGGGTGAGCGTGTCCACGGCGGCCTTGGACGCGGCGTAGTGCACGTAGTCGCCGGGGCTGCCGAGGGTGGCCGCCGCGGACGACAGGTTCACGATGGAGCCCTCGCCGCGGGCGCCCATGTCGCGGGCGGCGCGACGGCAGCACAGCAGTACGCCGAGGACGTTGACGTCGACGACGCGGCGCAGGTCCTCGGTGGTGGTGTCGGCGAGCGGGCCGAGCGGGGCGGTGACGCCCGCGTTGTTCACCAGGCCGGTGAGCGGCCCGAGTTGGGCGACGGCCTCGTCGAACATCCGCTCGATGTCGGCCTCCTGGCCGGTGTCGGCCCGCAGGACGGCGCAGCGCGCGCCCTGGGCACGTACGGCCTCGGCGGTCCGCTCGGCGGCGTCCTCGTCGCGTACGTAGCTGAGCGCGACATCGTGTCCGTCGCGCGCGAGCCGCAGCGCCGTGGCGGCGCCGATCCCGCGACTGCCGCCGGTGACAAGGGTGATGGGGCGGGGCAAGGGAGCCTCCCGGTCGGTGATCATGTCGCGCCGGGCGCACCGTACCAGCGCCACTGCGTGCGCCGTTCACGGCCCTCCAGATCACCGCGGCCGGTCGCCCAGAGCAGCGTCGGCCACGGCTCCGTACCGCCGGGCACGTCGGGGAAGAGCCGGCGCAGGGTGCGGGCGCAGAGATCGGCCGGCGGTTCGAAGGGGACGCCGAGACCGGTCGCCATGTCGTGGGCGTGCGCGAGGGTCTCGACGACGCCCATCGCGGCGAAGCCCTCCGGGTCGGAGACGTCGTGGACGTGGTATCCGCGGGCGGTCGGCGGGGTGGCGCGGACCACGGCGGCGAGGATGCCGCCGCACGCGTCCATCACCCGCAGCAGGGCGGCCGGTCCGGCGTCGCGGTCGGCCGTCACGGTGTTCTGCGGGCCGGTGGGACTGCGCCGGTCCCAGCCGAAGGGCAGGTTGCCGTCGACCGCGGGGGTCAGGGGGCCGATGTGGGCGGCGTACCAGAAGAGGTCGTCCGCGAGGTGCTCGCCGGTCTCCCAGACGGTCCAGGTGAGGCCCCCCGCCGGGACGTCCCAGTCGGCGTCGAGCGCGGGGGTCAGCGCGGCGACGGCGAGGAGGACGGCCTCGGCCACGTCGTCGGCGGTCACGGGTCCGGCCGCCGGGCTGTTCGGTTCTGCTGGCATGGGGCGACCGTAGCAGCGATCTTCCCGGCCGCCCCGGGAGTTTCGCCGGACCCGGTCCGGCGCGGGCGTCAGCCCTTGCCCTGCCGTGCCTTCTTGGCGAGCCGCCGCTTCTGACGCGACGTCAACTCCTTGCGTGCGGTCTGCCGTTCGTACGCGGTCCTGCGATCGGCGTTCTTCACCAACTACCCCCTATTGATGGCCAGTTGACCGAATTCCCATCGGCCGCATGGTATCCCCGTTCATCCCGCGTGCGCACGACTCTTGGCTCCGCGCGACGCGGCACCGACACTGAGCCGATGACGCAGCGTGTGGAACTCGCGACCGTCCTCGACCGGCTCGCCGTCGACGAGCTGGTGACCGACTACGCGGTGGCCGTCGACGACGGCGACTGGACGGCGTACCGCGCGCTGTTCGCGCCGGACGGCCGCGCCGACTACCGCGACGCGGGCGGGGTGGAGGGCAGCGCCGAGGAGATCGCGCGCTGGCTCACCTCGACGATGGAGCTGTTCCCGATGCGGCAGCACCTGATCGTCAACCGGCGGGTGCGGTTCGGGATCCTCGACCGGGACGTCGGCGACACCGCCCGGGTGCAGGCCGACTTCATCAACCCCATGCGGTTCGCCGGCGAGGGCACGGCCCCGGACTTCGTGTGCGGCGGCCGGTACGCGTTCGGACTCGTCCGCACGCACAGTGGCTGGCGGATGCACCGGGTGACGGTGCACGAGAAGTGGCGGCGCGCTCCGGAGCGGGCCGCCGCCGGGGCGTGAACACTGCGCCACCTCGCCGAACGCCCACTGTCGTTGATCGCTTCCGGCGCGCACACTTGAAGGCACTGGCAGGTGTCGTACGACCCGGGAGGCCCGGCGCATGGAGCGATGGCGGCAGCGGCTCGGCTCGTCGCCCTGGTGGCGCGGTGCCGCGGCGGTCGGGGCGGGCGCCCTGCCCGCGCTCGCGTTCCCGGCGCCGTCCCTGTGGTGGTTCGCCTATGTGGCCCTGGTGCCGTGGATGCTGCTCGCGCGCTCGGCGGCCACGCCGCGCCGGGCGGCGCTCGACGGCTGGCTCGGCGGCCTCGGCTTCATGCTCGCGGTGCACCACTGGCTGCTGCCGAGCCTGCACGTCTTCACGGTCGTCATCGCGGCGCTGCTCGGCGCGCTCTGGGCGCCGTGGGGCCGGCTGCTGCGCAGACTGCTGCACGGTGTGCCGTCGGCCGGGCAGGCGGCGGCCGCCCTGGTCGCCGTGCCGTCGGCCTGGCTGATGGTCGAACTGGTCCGTTCGTGGCAGGGGTTGGGCGGCCCCTGGGGGCTGCTCGGTTCCAGCCAGTGGCAGGTGGTGCCCGCGCTGCGGCTCGCCTCGGTGGGCGGCGTCTGGCTGGTCAGCCTGCTCGTGGTGACGGTGAACACCGGGATCACCGTCCTCGTCGTCGCGCGCGGGGCCCGGGTGCCGGCGGTGGCCGGGCTCGTCGCGACGGTGACGGTGACCGGTGCCGCCTGGGCGTGGGCGCCGCGTCCGGCGACCGACGGACGGGTGCGGATCGCGGTGGTGCAGCCGGGGGTGGTCGCCGGCGCCGACAGCGTCGCCCGTCGCTTCGACCGCGAGGAGGAGCTCACCCGCCGGCTGGCCGGGCAGGACGTCGACCTGGTGGTGTGGGGCGAGAGCAGCGTCGGCTTCGACCTGGCCGAGCGCCCCGACCTGGCCGGCCGGATCGCCGCCCTGTCCCGCGAGGTGGGCGCGGACGTCCTCGTGAATGTGGACGCCCGCCGCCCGGCCGGCGACGGGGGTTCGACGGCCCGGGGCATCTACAAGAGTTCGGTCCTGATCGGCCCGGACGGACCGACCGGCGCACGCTACGACAAGATGCGCCTGGTGCCGTTCGGCGAGTACGTCCCCGCGCGCGGGCTGCTCGGCTGGGCGACGTCGGTCGGCAAGGCGGCCGGTGAGGACCGGATGCGGGGCACCCGGCAGGTCGTGATGGACGTCCGCCACGGCGGCCGTGACCTACGGGTCGGCCCGCTGGTCTGCTTCGAGTCGGCGTTCCCCGACATGACGCGGAAGCTGACGCGGGACGGGGCCCGGGTGCTGCTGGCCCAGTCGTCGACGTCGACGTTCCAGCACAGCTGGGCGCCCGAGCAGCACGCGTCGCTCGCGGCGGTGCGGGCCGCGGAGACGGGCCGCCCGATGGTGCACGCCACGCTGACCGGGGTGTCCGCGGTGTACGGCCCGGACGGGGCGCGCGCCGGTGCCTGGCTGGGTGCGTCGGCGAGCGCGGCGCGGGTGTACGAGGCGCCGACCGCGCACGGCAGCACGCTGTACGTCCGGTTCGGCGACTGGCCGGTGCACGCGGCGGTCACGGTCCTCGTGGTGCTCGCGGCGGCGGAGGCGGTGCGCTGGTCCAGGCGGCGGGCGGCGGCGTCCGGTCTGCCGTCCGCCCACGTCTGGCACGGCCGCTGACGCTCAGGCGCCGGTCCGCAGCACCTCGCGCACGATCTGCTCGCAGAGCTCATGGGTGGCGAGCGCGTCCCGGGCGCCGAGCACCTTGCCCGCGCGGACGGCGTCGAGGAAGGCGAGCACGACCTGCTCGATGCCGCGCTGGCGGGCGACCGGGACCCAGTCGCCGCGGCGGCGGACGGTCGGCTGGCCCTTGTGGTCGATGACGTCGGCGAGATTGACGACCTGCCGCTTGGTGTCCTGCCCGGAGACCTCGAGGATCTCCTCGGTCGAACCGCTGAGCCGGTTCATGACGCCGAGCGCGGTGAAGCCGTCGCCCGCGAGCTGGAGCACCACGTGGTGCAGCAGTCCGTCCTCGACACGGGCCCGCACGGTGACGTCGTCGACCGTGCCGGGCACCAGGAAGCGCAGCGTGTCGACGACGTGGATGAAGTCGTCGAGGATCATCGAGCGCGGCTCCTCGGGCAGGCCGACCCGGTTCTTCTGGAGCAGGATCAGCTCGCGCGGGTGCTCGACGCACTGCGCGTACCCGGGCGCGTACCGCCGGTTGAAGCCGACGGCGAGGCTGACGCCGCGCTCCTCGGCGAGCCGCACGAGCCGCTCGGACTCGGCGAGTTCGTAGGCCAGCGGCTTGTCGACGTAGGTGGCGACACCGGCCTCCAGGAGCCGCGTCACGATCTCCGGGTGCACGGCCGTCGGCGCGTGCACGAACGCCGCGTCGAGCCCCTGAGCGATCAGGGAGTCCAGGTCGGTGTGGCGCTGTGCCTCGGGGATGCGGTGCTGGTCCGCGATCCTGGCCAGGGTGGCGGGCGTCCGGGTCTGCAGGTGCAGTTCGATCCCGGCCTGCGTGGTGAGCACGGGAAGGTATGCCTTCTGCGCGATGTCGCCGAGTCCGATGCAGCCGACCTTCACGTTCCTGTACTCCTCTGTCGCCGATGCCCCGTTGCGTCTGGGCAGCATACGGGCGTCGCGGGCTACCGCCGCTCGCCCTGCGCGACGTAGGGCCGCTGTTGCGGCGGGCGCCAGTCCGCGATGCCGTCCATGCCGCGCAGCAGCACGGCCGGGCCGAGGGCGTCCGCGGCCCGGATCGCGGTGTTGCGCAGGGCGATCACGGACCGGCTCCGGGTCATGTTGACGCGGGGTCGCCCTGCTCGGCGACGCCGCGCACGCCATGGCACCGACGCTCGGCCAGGGCGGCAACCAGGCCATCGAGGACGCGGTCGTCCTCGCCCACCACGCGGCCCCCGGCGCCCCGCCGGACCTGCCCGGATACACCCGCGCACGACAGACCCGCACGACGCGGATCGCCCGCAGGGCGATGACGGTCAGCCGCCGCTCCACCCCCAACTGCTCGTCTGCCGCTATGAGTTGGCACTGGAGGCCACGCGCAGGCCGGAGCTGCGCGCGTTCTTCGACGACACCGGCCGGCAGTTCCGCGAGCCGCTCACCGCACTCCTGCGCGCGGCCGGCTCACGCGATCCCGAGCGGCACACCCTGTCGCTGGTGGCCTGGACCGAGGGGATCATGTTCTCGTGCGTGGCGGGCTCCTACCACGCGGCGGTACCGAGCCTCACGGAACTCCGGGCGGGCTTCGGGTAGTTGCTGCACGGCATGCTGGGCGGGGCGGACGACTGAGCCGCGGAACTCCGGGAGGGCTGCGGCGACGCCACCGGCCGGCACCCCGGCGCCCCGGCCGTCACCCGTGCGGGGCATCCTCACCCGCTCCGGCTGCCCCACGGCGACTCCGTCCAGCAGAGTTGCCCGGGTGCCCAGAAAGTCCAGCTCAGCCACGCTCCTGCTGTCGGCGGCGGTCACGGCCGTCACCGCCGCCACCGCCTCCGGATGCGTGAGCGTCCCCACGCCGACCGCCCCCGCCGCTCCGTCACCGGCCGCCACGGCCCCGGCGGCGCCCCGTCCCGACGGCCACGCCGACGACCGGCCGCTCGTCCAGGCGCCCGCACGGGAAGCCATGGAGCGGACGGGCC
>NZ_JAMOLN010000284.1 GCF_024448165.1 Streptomyces longispororuber | reverse complement strand
GGCGGGCCGCTCGGCCCGCGGGTGCTCCGGACGGACCGGCTGCACCGACTCCGCAGACCGCTCCCCCGGCCGCTCATCCGACGGCTCTCCCAACGACTCCCCCGCCACCGAAGTCTCCAGCTCCGTACGGAAGTTCTCGGTGAGGTAGGCGCCGAGCTCGGCGACCGTCGGGTACTCGAAGAGGACCGCGCGGCTCAGCCGGGACGAGCCGGTGATGCCCAGGCGGGTCTCGATGTCGCGGCTGATGCGGATGCTGCCGACGCTGTCCAGGCCCCGGTCCAGCAGGTTGTCGTCGTCGCGCAGGTGCCGCAGGCCGCTGTGCCGGACGACGAGGTCGCGCAGCCACCGGGTGGTCAGGGCGAGCAGGTCGGGGACGGCGGTGCCCGGTGCGGCGGCAGCGGGCGCGCCGGCCTGCGGCTCGGCCGCCGCACCCACACCGCCGTCGAGGCTCAACTCACCTTCGAACACGGCCAGTTGACGCACACCGCCGGCGATGGCCGACATCAGCACGTCGCAGGCCCGCTCGGGGGACATCGCCCGCAGTCCGGAGTCGTCGTCGGGCATCTGCATGCCGTCGGTGTCCCACAGGCCCCAGTTGACGCTGTGCCAGTCGGGCCGCAGCGCGGTGAGCCGGTCCAGGAACGCGTTGGCCGCTCCGTACGCCGTCTGGCCGACGTTCCCGGTGACGCTGGTCAGCGAGCTGAAGTGCACCACCGTGGCGGGCCGGTGCGGTCCGGTCACGGCCGCCAGGTTGAGGGCCGTGGCCACCTTCGGCCGCAGCACGGTCTCCAGCCGGTCGGGCGTCAGGTTGTACAGCAGGCAGTCGTCCAGCACACCGGCGAGGTTGAACACCGCCTTGACCGGGCCGAACTCGTCGTGGACGTAGCGCAGTGCGCCGTCGAGCGCCGCGAACTCGTCGGCGGGCGCGCCGAGATGGCTGCGCACCCCGGCTTCCCGCAGCGCCTCCCGCGCCTGCGGGTCGGGCGTGCCGCGGCCCACGACGAACACGTCGGCACCGCAGGTCCTGCTCAGGTACTGGCACAGCCGGCGTCCGACGCCTCCAGTACCGCCGATGACGACGACGCGGTCGCCCGCGCCGAACACGTCGGTGGGCCGCACGGTGTCCAGCGCCGCCGGTACGTGGTCGAGGCGGCTGATCCGGTCGCCGTCGGCCCGCAGCCGCGCCCCCGGGTGGCGGGCGCCCGCCGCGGTCCACGCGCGCAGGCGTTCCGCGGTGACGGTGCCGTCGTGGACGACCTCCGTGTGCGCGAGCGGGCATTCGAGCGCGGCGGTGCGGGCCATGCCGTCGAGCAGGGCGGGCAGCGCGTCGCCGGCCCGGGAGAGCGTGACGAGGTGGACGGGGCGCCCCGATGCCCGTACGGCTTGGAGCAGCGCGAGCCCGGCACGGGCGAACCGCACCGCCGCGCCGTACTCGACCGGCCCGCCGGGCGGCGCGCCGCCCCAGGCCACCACCAGGGTGGTGGCGCGGGCGGTGTGCCGTCGCACCTCCTGCGCGAGCCGGTCCTCACCCAGGGTGGCGGGATCGGTGTACCAGCACTCGGCGCCGAGGGAGCGGGCCGCCGCCGCGATGTCCTCCCGGTCGGTGACCACGACGGTGGTACCGGCCGGCTCGCCGGGTCCGTCCGGGGCGGCGAGGTCGGTGTACCGAGGGGCTAGCGATTCCATGGGTCATCCCCGAGAGAGAAAGTGAGGTCGCGACGGGCCGGCGGGTGGGGGCTCATACGCCCATGAACTCCTTGATCCCCCGGAACTGGCCGAGGGCCGGCGCGTCGTCGGGGAAGGGGTACGCGACGCCCAGCCGGTCGGCGATGACCATGCCGGAGACGATCGCGCCCTCGTGTCCGGTGACGCTGGTGTCGGTGCCGCAGAACCAGAGGTTGTCGCGGCCCTGGATCCGGCTCAGCCGCTTCTTGCGGCCGACGTCCACCGGGCGCAGCTGGGGCAGCTTCCACTTGCGCCGGACGATGACCTGCGCGGGGTCGACCTCCTCCTGCGGGTCGAACGTGATGAGGATGGGCTCCTCGACGTTCCGGTAGGGGTGCAGCACGTTGCAGTTGCGGGTGAGGCTGCCCATCTGCTCCTCGGCGCGGGCGAGTTCGAAGTCGTCCGGCATCCGGAACTGGCAGTAGGCGTTCCGGCCGACGGTGCTGAGCCAGCTCTCGTCCTGGTGCAGCACGCTCTCCACCGGCACGTACGCGAAGTCGCCGAGCAGCTCCGCGTACTCCGGGTCCGGGGTGCGCAGCAGGGACAGCGTGATGTCCGCGTGCGTGGCGAACACGACCTGGTCGAACTCGTGCGCCTGCCCGCCGGCCACCACCGTCACACCCGCGTCCGTCGGGGTGACGGACTCGACGGGCGTGTTCAGCCGGATCCGCTCGCCGAGCTCGGCCTCGATCAGAGCGAGGTAGGCGTGGATGCCGCCGTGCGCCTTGCGCCAGTAGCCGGGGGCGAAGAAGGAGAGCAGGTTCATGCTGAAGGACAGCGCGACGTACATGAGGTTGTAGTCGAGCGACGGCGCGTGGCAGCCCGAGTAGATGCTCAGGATCGGGTTCATCGCCTGGTACTTGAACGCCTTGGAGTACCCGTTCTTGTCCAGGTACTCGCCGATGCTCATGGTCTTGTACGAGTCGTCGGCCGAGCCGGGCAGCTGGTTCATCTCCAGGTGGAACCGGTCGAACTCGTCGTGCAGCTCCTCGCGGAGCGCGCCGAGGAAGTCGAGGTTGTTCCACGTCTGCCCCTCGCCGGGGAAGTCGACGTGCACGGAGGACGGCGCGACGTAGGTGCCGATGCCGAAGTCGGTCAGGACGCGGAACAGGTTGGGCGAGAGCTTCTCGTTGAAGTGCTCCACGCCCATGTCGACGTGGAGAGTGCCCTGGTCGGTCTCGACCGGGTGGCTGTAGGCGTGCCCGCCCAGGTACTCGCCCGCCTCGAAGAGCGTGACGTCGTACTTCCGGGACAACTGCCAGGCCGCGACGGCGCCGGAGCCGCCGCCACCGATCACGGCGATCCTGCTGTTTGCTGATTCCACGGTCATCACTTCCTGGGCTCGGCCTGCGGCGCGGGTTCGTCGCCGAGGATCTGTGCGCTCAATTTGGTCAGGACCGTGCCGGGACCGATCTCCTCGAAGGTCTTGTGTCCCGTACGGGCCAGATGGGTCGTGGTCTGCCACCACCGCACCGGCTTCACCAGCTGGAAGACCATCTCCTCCAGCAGGTGGGCGGCGCCCAGCGTCCGGCCGCTCGTCGTGGAGACGACGGCCTTGGCGGGCGGCGCGAACTCCCGGTCCCGCAGGAACCGGGCGAAGTCGCGCCTGGCCTGCTCCATGTGCCGGGAGTGGAAGGCCCCGCTGACCGGCAGCCACACGCAGCGCAGGCCGGTCTCCTCCAGGCGCGGCGCGAGTTCGTCCAGGCGCGGTTTCGCCGCGCTGAGGACGACCTGTTCGCGGCTGTTGTAGTTGGCGACGTCCACGTCGAAGAACTCCAGCCGGGCGAGGTGTTCGTCGATGGCGTGCGCCTGCGGGCCGAGGACGGCGATCATCGCCCCGCCGCGCGCCTCCTGCATGAGGGCGCCGCGCTTGGAGACGATCTCCAGTCCTTCGAAGAGGTCGAAGACGCCGGCCGCGAACAGCGCCGGGTACAGGCCGAGGCTGTGGCCCGTCACGCAGCGCACCGGCTCGTCGCCGTGCCGCTCGACGTGCGCCAGGTACATCAGGCAGCTGACGAAGTAGACCGCCTGCTGGGTGTACGAGGTCTCGTTGAGCAGCGCGTGCGGGTCCTCCAGGCACAGTTCGCGCAGGGAGTGCCCGACGACGTCGTCGGCCCTGGCGCACAGGTCGGGGTAGGCGTCGAAGACTTCCCTGCCCATGCCCAGGCGCTGGGAGCCCTGCCCGGGGAACATCAGGACGTCGATGGCCATCGCCGCCCCCGTCAGTTCAGCTCGGTGACGGTGAACGGCGCGGCGGCCGGCGCCGGGGACGGGGCCGCGGATTCGCTGCCGCCGCCGACGGCCACCGACACGACTTCCTCCAGGGCCACCAGGACGTCGCCGTGCTCGTCGGTGAAGAAGAAGTCGTACGTACGGGTTCGCTGCGAGCCGCCGGGCCGGGCCACGCAGTGGCCGTACACGGCCTCGTCGCGCGGGGCCCTGACCACGGTGAGGCGGCCCAGGACGTAGGGGACGAACACGGGGCCGCCGGTGCCCTCCTCGGCCGCCAGCAGGATGGACAGCTGCATCCCGCAGTCGAGCAGCGCGGGCGACAGGCCGTACCCCCAGTCCCGGTCGACGTGCAGGAAGGCCCGTACCGCGCCGGGCCCGACCTCGGCCCAGCGCACGCCGCGCAGCGGTTCGCCGTAGTCGTAGCCGAGGCGCCGGAAAGTGTCGTAGATCTCCCGCCGGTGCTGCTTGCGGCCGCCCGCGGACGGGGCGGGCGGGGTGCCGACGGCGGCCGGCGCCGTCACCTCGGCGGTGCAGTGCGCGTCGCCGGTGGCGCGGTCGACGATCGACAGCTCGCTGCCGCGCTCGCGGACCTCGACGGCCGCGGGGTCGGTGATCGGCTTCTGCCAGAGCACGTTGCCGAGGGCGCGTCCCTCGGCCCGCCCGGCGAGGACGGCGAGCGTCCAGGCGGCGGGCGCCATGGGCACGCCGTCGATGCGGTGGGCGGACACCAGCGAGTCCAGGGAGTGGAAGCCGGACTCCTCGGACCTGATCCAGTGGCGGTGGCGCAGGAACGGGTAGGCGGGCAGGTCGGCGGGGGCGGTCCTGGGGTAGTAGGCGGCCCAGTCCGGGGAGCCGCCCGACTCGTACAGGGCGGCGATGTCGTGGGCGGTGCGGGCGGAGAGTTCCTCGACCGCGGCCGGTGCCGGGGCGGCCCGGGGCGCGGAGCGGCGGCTCAGGTCCTGCTCCAGGCCGCGCACGAGTTCGTCCTGGTCGCGGCAGACGATCGCCACGCGGTGCGCGAAGGCGTCGCGGCGGCAGGCCAGCGTGTGGGCGAGGGCGTCCATGTCGACGCGGCGCCCGCGCAGCCACTGCGCCAGCTCGTCCATGGCCAGTTGCAGTCCGGCGCCGGTGTGGTGGGAGAGCGGGATGACGTAGGTGTCGCGGCGCGGGCGGCCGGCGGTCGCGGTCCGCTCGGGGACGCCGCGCAGGACGACGTGGGCGTTGGCGCCGCCCGCGCCGAAGGAGCTGACGGCGGACACCAGGGGCAGGTCGGCGGGCCACCGCTCGCGCTGCGTGCTGAGCTTGAAGGGGGTGTCCGCGAAGTCCAGGTGCGGGTTGGTGCGTTCGGCGTGCAGCGAGGGCACCAGGGAGCCGTGGCGCATCTGGAGGACCGCCTTGAGCACACCGCTGAGGCCGGCCGCGGACTCCAGGTGGCCGATGTTGGACTTCACCGAGCCGAGCCGGATCCGCTGGGTGCCGGCCGCGGCGTACGCCTTGGTGAGGGCCCGCAGTTCGATGGGGTCGCCCAGGGCGGTGCCGGTGCCGTGGGCCTCGACGTAGCCCACCTCCTCGGGGGCCGTGCCGGCCGCCGCGAGGGCCTTGGTGACGAGGGAGTACTGGGCCTCGGGGTTGGGTGCGGTGTAGCCGTTGGCCCGGCCGCCCGCGTTGACCGCGGAGCCGCTGATGACGGCGTACACGCGGTCGCCGTCGCGCAGGGCGTCCTCGGCGGGCCTGAGCACCAGGCTGATGACGCCCTCGCCGTCGACGAAGCCGTCGGCCCCCGCGCCGAACGGCCGGCACTCGCCGGTGCGGGACAGCATCTCCAGACCGCACAGGAGCTGGTACTGACGGGGGTGCGTGATGAGGTTGACGCCGTTGACGACGGCGCGGTCGCACTCCCCCGTGCGCAGGGACTGGCAGGCGAGGTGCAGCGCGGTCAGGGACGCCGAGCAGGCGGTGTCGACGGCCATGCTGGGGCCGTGCCAGTCGAAGTGGTACGAGGCGCGGTTGGCCATCGACCAGAACGTGGAGGTGGGCGGCTCGGCCCCGGGTTCGGTGGTGGTGTGCCAGGCGTAGCCGCCGTTCATGACGCCGACGAAGACGCCGGTGTCGCTGCCGGCGAGCTGGGCGCGGCTGTGCCCGGAGTCCAGGATCGCCAGGTAGGTCTGCTCCAGGACGAGGCGTTCCTGGGGGTCCATGCGCGCCGCTTCGCGGGGCGTGATGCTGAAGAAGGTGTGGTCGAACGCGTCGATGTCGTCGATGAACGCGCCGCGTTCGGTGTACGCGACGGCGTCGGGGCCGTCCGCGACGCGGGTCCTGAACCGCTCGGGCGGCACGGTGGACGTGCAGTCCAGGCCCTCGAAGAGGTTGTCCCAGAACTCCGCGGCGTTGGCCGCCCCGGGCAGCCGCGCGGAGACGCCGACGACGGCTATGTCACCGGGGCGGGGCGTCAACTCGCTGTCGGGGCGGGCGACTTGCTCGGGCCGGGCGGACACGACGGGCACGGTGCGCTCGGCGCGGTCCGGCTGCTGCTCCTGCGGCTCGACGGCCGGCTCGGCGACAGGGGCGGCGGCAACAGGGCCGGGGAACGCCTCGGCCACCGTGTCCGCATGCTCGGTGACCAGGAACTCCACCAACCGCGCCACCGTCGGATACTCGAACCACACCGTCGCGGGCACATACCCCACCCGCTCACGCAACGGCTTCAACAACTCCATCGAGATCAACGAATCGATCCCCATGTCCCGGAACGGACGATCCAGCTCCACCTCCGACACATCGAGCCGCATCGTCCCCGCGATCACCTCACGGACGAACTCCTCCACCCGCCCCCGCACATCACCGGCCGACTCGACAGCCTGGACGGTGGGCGGGACGGTGGCCGTGGCGGGCGGCTCGTCCGGTGCGCCGGCCAGCGCGACCAGGACCTGCTGCCCTTCGCCGCCGTGGGTCCGCACGGCACCGAACCCGGCCTCGTGCATGAGCAGTTGCCACTGGTCGCTGCCGAGCAGAGGGCTGTGCTCGATGCGGTACGGGTCGTTGCTGAGCCACCAGCCGTCGGTGAGGCCGAAGGTGAGCGTGGCGTAGTCCTGCCGGGTGGTGATCTCGTTGAGGACGAGGATGCCGCCCTCGCGCAGCACCTTGCGCACGTTGCGCAGCGTGCCGGGGACGTTCGCCGTGGCGTGCAGCACGTTGGTGGCCACGACGACGTCGAAGGACCCGGTGTACTCCTCGGGCGGGTTGTCGATGTTGCAGATCTCGTAGGAGACGTACGGGTAGTCGTCGCCGAAGGCGTCGCGGGCCTTGTGCAGGAACGCGTACGACAGGTCGGTGAAGTGGTAGCTCACGTCGCGCGGGTCGAGCCGCGGCAGGACGAACTTGGTGGTGCTGCCGGTGCCGGCGCCGATCTCCAGGACGCGCAGCGGGCGGCCCGCCGTGCGGCGCTGGTAGTTGGTCACCACCTCGGCGCAGATCCGGTTGAAGTAGTCGGCGATGGGGTTGCTCTGGTAGACGGGCGCGACGAGGTCGAAGGAGCCGTCGGGGAACAGCACCTCGACCGCGTCGATCGCACCGCTCAGGACGTCGGGCAGGTGGTCAAGGCACCGGTCGAGCAGCGTGATGTGGCCCGACAGCTCCGGGTAGTCGCGCAGGAGTTCGGCGCGGGGCAGGGAGTGGGCCGCGGGCATGGCGGCGATGGCGTCCGTCAGCAGCGCGTATTTGCCGATCGCGGTGGCCGGCAGCGGCACCTGGCGCAGCCGCCACCGGGTGTACGCCTCCAGGCGCTCGGAGAGGTCCCGGTTGCGGGCGACGTCGGAGTCGTCGTCCCGCAGGACCGGCACCACGTCGGTGAGGACTCCCGGGAAGCCGGTGGTCGGTGCCGCGGCGGCGGCGGGCTTGTGCGGCGTGATTCCCATGCGCTCCAGCGCCTCTTCCGTTCCCTTGACACACGTGATCCGTCGGTCGTCGCCCGCGAGGAACCGCTCGATGACCGCCAGCCCTTCGGCCGGTTCGATCGAGCCGATCCCGAGGCCCTGCATCCGCTCCCGGTACTCCGGCTTCGCCACGACCCCGATCTCGCCCCAGTAGCCCCAGTTGACGACCTTGGCGTCGATCAGCAGGGCCTGGTGGAGGAGGTCCGCGTAGGCGTCCTTGGCCACGCAGGCGGCGGCGTAGTTGCCCTGTCCCGCGCTGGCGATGTGGGCCTGGACGGAGGAGAAGAAGAGGCAGAAGTCGAGTTGTCTGCCGCGCAGCGCGTCCACCAGGTGGTGGGTGCCGTGCAGCTTCGGGCGCAGTACGTCACCGAGGACGCGCCCGCTCATGGTGGCGAGGGTGGCGTCCTGGAGGACGAGGGCGGAGTGGACGACGCCGTGGATGACTTCGTGACCGTCCAGCGCCCGCTTGAGGGCCGCCGCGTCGGCCAGGTCGACCTGGTGGTAGTGCACCGCGCGGGCGCCCGACTCCCGTAGCCGGTCGGCCTGTTCGGCGAAGTCCGCGGGGGCGCGGCGGCCTATGACGACCACCTCGGCCCGGTACTCGGCGGCCAGGTACTCGGCGAGCAGGCCGCCGAGTCCGCCGGTGCCGCCGAGGACGACGTAGGTGCCGCCGGTCCTGAACGCCGAGTGCTCGGGCCAGCCGGGGAGGACGGCCGGCTCCATCGACGCGACCGCGTACGCGTCGTCCCGGACGCAGACGGGTGCGCCCGCGACGGTCGGCAGGGGCCGGTCGAGGGCGGCGGCCAGCGTCGCGGCGGTGAGATCGGCGAGACAGAAGCAGCGCACCGACCAGTCGGGCCGCTCCTTGGCGAGGGCCTGGGCCAGGCCGACGTACACACCGTCCGCGGGGTGGGTGGCGGCGGTGAACAGCGGGCTGTGCACGGCCTTGTCGGTGAACACGTCGAGGCGGACCCGCGGCCAGCGGTCGAGGGCGTGGACGAGGTCGAGGAAGGCGGTGTGGTCCGCGTCGCTGATGCCGTCGGCCCAGGAGGTGCGGCTGACGAACACCAGGTGCTCGTCCGCGGCCGGGGCGGCGGCGAGCGCGGCCACCGCGGGGCCGTCGAGGCGCAGCACCCTGGTGCGGGGGAACCGCTCCGTCAGTTCCTGGTGGAGGCGGGTCTGGGACGGCGGCACCAGGAAGGTGCGCGGGCCGCCGGCCGCGGCAACCGGCGGGTCGATCCTGCCGTGCGTCCACTGCGGCGCGAACACCATCAAGTCCACGGCGGCACGGCGGACCAGCGAGACGTCGGGGCGCGCCGTACCGGACGCGGAGTTTCCGCTTCGCCATTCGTTGCGACTCAACAAAATCCCCTATGTCTAGGACGCCGATTCAAGAAAGGAATCAAAGGGCGGAATCAGAGGGCGGGTTTGACGCCGAGGTCGACGACCGAGAGAAGTGGTCCGTAATCCTCGTCGAACACCGAGAAGTTGGTCCTGAAGGGAGAGAGTTTCTCGGTCAGGACGAAAGCGGAGTCGGCGGGAAATCGCGCCGGAGCGTGAAAGATCATATGCCCCATGGAGAAGGGCATCAAGCTGTCCCGGTGTTCACCGATGGAGATCGCCAGGCCCGACTGGAAGGAGCAGTCGAGGAGGTTGACCAGGCCCATCGGTGTTCCGTCGTTGTGCGAGAGCCACGCCAGGGACCGTTGTCCGTACCGCTGCACATAGGTGTTGCGGCGGAAGTAGGGGCCGTAGTCGATGCCCATGTCCGAGAACGCTCCGTAGAGTTCGCTCCGGGTGAGATGGGACGTGGTGTGCGCGCAGATCTCGTCGCGCACGTCCAGTCCGATCACGGGTTCCCGGTCCAGTTTCTCGACCATTCCCGTCTTCTCGAAAAGAAGCGTGCCCATGGCGCAGAGCGCGCCGCGATTCGTGACGGTGTAGTCCAGCGCGGACGCGTCGCCCGACGGGGCGCGGAACGTCACGGCGAGGTCGTCCAGCGACTCCTCGCCGGAGATCGGCCGCAGCCAGGCGGCGTCGCGGACGGCGAACACCGTGGCGCCGGGGCGGAGTTGGCCGGCGCCGCGCAGCGCCATCTCCAGGCAGGCGACGCCCGGCAGCACGCGGCGCCCGCCGACCAGGTGCTCTCTCAGGTAGGTGTGGTCGCGGTCGATGTGCGCCCGGAAGGTGCCCGGCTCGTCGGCCGCGAGCAGCCGGATCGGCTGCACCGCGGCGGGCCGGGCCGCCGTGCCGGCCTGGGTCTGGGGCGTCATGCGGTCCGTCCCTCGTCGGTGAACCAGAGATCCGTGTCGTCGAACGGGTAGCCGGGCAGCCGCAGCCGGTGCGGGGTGTGCGGCGCGAACAGCGCCTGCCAGTCGACCGGCCGGCCGGACAGGAAGGCGTCGCGGGCCGACTCGGGGGTCGGCTGTCCCACGTACCGCCCCCACTCGGGCGTCCGTGCCTGCGCCGGTGTCTGCGTGTGGACCGGTTCGCCCGCCGTGCGCAGCGCGTGCAGCAGTTCGGCGCCGGACGACGGGCACCACGCGAGGCGGTACGCCATCGGCTCGCGCCGGCACAGGGTGTACGAGAGGTCGCGCAGGTCCTCGTCCGACAGCGGCCCGCCGCGCTCGACGTGGTCGAGCAGCGCGGCCGTCACCCGGCGCAGCGCCTGC
>NZ_JAMOLN010000283.1 GCF_024448165.1 Streptomyces longispororuber | reverse complement strand
CAGGGCGCCGCCGCCGGGGGTGGTGTGCCGCCGCCCCCGTCCGGCAGGAGCAGCACCGTGGCCGTGACCCCGGCAGCCACCGCGCAGGCGGCGGCCGCCCAGCGCAGCGGGCCACGGCCGCGCGGGCCTGTCGGCACGGTGGGCGGCGCGGGCGGCGGCAGCGGACGGTCGTACGCCGTCGGGGAGTGCGGCACCCGCAGGCCCGACTCTGTCGGGGCCGACGCCGGGTCGCCCGTGGGGCGCTGCCGCTCGAACGGTGCGACCGCCTCGCGGTGCTCGGCGAGCAGCGAGAGGACCTCGGGCGGCCAGGGGAAGAGGCCGGTGGGCGGCGCGAGCCGGTCCGCCAGGGCGTCGGGGGTGGGGCGGGCGGCCGGGTCGAGGCGCAGGCACCGCTCGACCAGCGGCAGCAACGCGGCCGGTACGTCGGCCAGTTCGGCCTGAGCGCGGGAGACCCGGAACAGCATTGACGCGAGCTCCGGGTCGTCGAAGGGGCCGCGCCCGGTCGCCGCGAAGCAGAGCACCGCGCCCAGCGAGAACACGTCCGACGCGGGCACCACCGTTCGCGATCCGTCGATCTGCTCCGGCGACAGGAAGCCCGGCGTGCCGACGAGCACCCCGGTCGCCGTGAGCGCGGTCGCCTCGAAGGCCTGCGCGATGCCGAAGTCGATCAGCCGCGGGCCGTCGGCGGTCAGGAGCACGTTGGCCGGTTTCAGGTCCCGGTGCAGCAGCCGCGCCCCGTGCACCGCGGACAGCGCCCTGGCCAGGCCCGCGCCCAGGGCCCGCACCGCCGCCACCGGCAGCGGACCGCACCGGGCCACCGCGTCCGCGAGCGACGGACCCGGCACGAACTCCGTTGCCAGCCACGGCGGTTCGGCGTCCGCGTCGCCGTCGACCAGCGGAGCCGTGTACGGGCCCGAGACCGCGCGGGCCGCCGCGATCTCCCGCCGGAACCGCGCCCGGAACGCGTCGTCCGGGTCCAGGTCGCCGCGGACCGCCTTGAGCGCCACGAGCCGCGCGCCGGGCTCGGCGCGGCGGGCCAGGAACACCTCGCCCATGCCGCCGGCGCCGACCCGCGCGAGCAGCTGATAGGGACCGATGCGGCGGGGCGAACCCGCGGGAAGTGCGGTGAGCATGACTCTCCGGACGACGGTGACGACGGTGACGGGGCGGCCGGTGGGCCGGGCGAGGGTGGGTGCTCAGACGGACGGCAGCGCCACCGACACCACGGCGCCCTCGTCGTACACGAGATGCACGACGCCGCCCATGGACAGGACCACCGGCGGCCGCAGCTGCTCGGCGATGATCGACGTGCCCGCGGAGTCCTCGGGCCGGTCGCCCGGCGCCCCCGTCACCGGATGGCGGCGCGGCCCGCCCGAACCGTCGAGCGGCATCGTGTACAGGGCCTCCGCGTCCGCGTACACGATCCGGTCACCGAGGACCAGCGGCCGCGAGGCGGGGATGCTCGTCTTCTTCAGGCGTTCGACGCGCACGACGCGGCCGGTGGCCCGGTCGGCGACGGCGACCTTGCGGTCCGCCGGGTCGTACGCGACCGCCGCCCGGCCGGTCACGGCGGTCACGGTGGCGAACGGGAAACCGTGCGGCACCTTCTCGTAGGTGAGGGTGCCGTGCGCCGTGCGGAGGGTGCGCGGGGTGAGCAGGACGGCGTGCAGCGCGGCGCTGCCGTCCTCGCGCCGCGAGCAGACCACCGTGTCCTCGCCCGCCAGCACCTGGTGGCAGCCGTCGGGCACGGACGCCGTGCCCAGCGGCCGGCCCGTGCGGGTGTCGTACGCGGCGAGTCCCTCCGGGCTGTCCGCGTACACCACGCCGTCCCTGACGGCCTGCATGGTGAACATGTTCGTCTCGACCTTGCCCTGCGCCTCCCGCGCGAACTGCCGGTGCCACAGCAGCCGTCCGGTGCGCGGCGCGTATGCCCGGATCTCCGGCATCCGGTCCGTGAGGCTGTTGCCCGCCTGGTAGGTGAGGACCGCCTCGTCCGTCAGGAGCGGCCGGGTGCCCATGCCGGTCGCGCCCGAGCCGGCCGGACCGCGCCACAGCACCTTCCCGGTCGCCGAGTCCCGCATCTGGAGCGCCGTGTCCACGGAGATCAGCGTCCGGCCGCCGCGCACCTGCGGCTCCATCGCCTCGCCCGGGATGAACATGCCGCCGGTCGGCCCGACGTACGCCTCGTCGACGTCCTCGTTCACGTCCAACTGGCCCGACTTCCACAACTGGTGGCCGTCCACCGCACTGATCGCGTCGTACGTGCCGTTCGTCAGCAGGCACACGATCGCGTGGGTGTCGGCGGCACACGCGTACGGGGCGTGCCGCAGCTTCCCCTGCCAGGGGTGCCAGCCCGCGGGCCGCTGCCCGGCGAGCTGCTCGACCGTTCCGGAGCGGTCGCCGGTGCCCTGCTCGTCGACGCCCGCCCGCGCCGCGAGCCGCGGATCGGCGGTGCGGGGCCCCGCCTTCGCGTCGGAGGTGTCACCGGCCCACGGCTGCCAGACGGCGAGCAGCCCGCCCAGGACACCGAGCGCGAGGGCCGCCGCGAGCGTCACGAGCGGTCCCCGGCGGCGCCGCCGCTGCGGCGGCCGTGAGCTCATCGTCGGCAGCCGGTGCACGGCGGGGGCGTCCGGGGGCGCGGTCGCCGGGGAGTCGAGCGCCGTCGGCTCGGGCAGCGACCCGTCCTGCGCCCGCGGCCAGGCGGGCGCCGCCGCGACCGGCTCCAACGCGCCGCCGGCCGCGCACAGTTGCCGCACCTCGCGGTGCTCCGCCTCGATGGCCTCGCGCACCGCGTCCGGCCACTCGGGTGCGTGCGCCGCGTCCCGCAGCCGATCGAAGGTGTCGGCGACGTCGGCCGCGGAAGGACGCTCTGCCGGGTCCCGGGCCAGACAGGACCGCAGTACGGTCGCCAACTCCTCGGGCATAGGCCCGAGTTCGGCCTCCGCCTGCGACACCCGGTACAGCACGGCCGCCACCGGCCCGTCACCGAACGGGTCCCGGCCGGTCGCCGCGTACGCGAGCACCGACGCCAGACAGAACACGTCGGACGCGGGCACCACGTGCCGGCCGCCCGCCACGTGCTCCGGCGACATGAACCCGGGGGTGCCGACGAGCAGTCCCGTCTCGGTGAGGGTGGTCGCGGTCCGCACCCGGGCCACGCCCAGGTCGATGACGCGTGGTCCGTCCGCGGCCAGCAGCACGTTGCCCGGCTTCACGTCACGGTGCAGTGCGCCCGCCGCGTGCAGTGCCGCGAGCCCCCGGGCCAGACCGGCACCGAGCGCCGCGACGGCGCCCGGCGGCAGCGGCCCGTGCCGGCGGACGGCCTGCGCGAGCGTCGGGCCGGTCACGAACTCCGTTGCCAACCACGGTTGTTCGCCACTCACCGCGCTGCCGACGAGCCGGGCCACGTAGGGGCTGCTGACAGCCGCCGCGACCGCCGCCTCCCGCTCGAAGCGCCGCAGATAGCCCTCGTCCCGCGCCGCCTCGTTCCTGATCACCTTCACCGCGACCAGGTCGTCGGGACCGTAGCCGGCGGTGAGGCGCGCGGGCCTGGCCAGGAACACCTCGCCCATGCCGCCCGCGCCGAGCCGGGCCAGCGTCACGTACGGCCCGACGGAGCGTGGTGACGTCCCGCGCAACTGCCCCAGCATCCGTCGTCCCCCAAGTCGCCCGTTCCCCAAGCAGGTTCCGACAGTTTTTCACGCGGCAGGGGCACGGTCGGTTCCGGACGCCGTGCCGTGCGCCGTGGCAGGGGGCGCGGTCGGCCACTACCGTTCGAGGGTGACTTTCGGGCCGCACGGCGACGTCCGCAGGCCCGGCCCGCCGGCTCCAGTGTCCCCGTGTCCCCGCGTCCCGCAGAGGTGAGCACGTGAAGGCCATCCGTCGTTTCACCGTACGTCCCGTCCTGCCCGAACCGCTCGCCCCGCTCCACGACCTGGCCCGCAATCTCCGCTGGTCGTGGCACACCGCCACCCGCGACCTGTTCGCCGCCGTCGACCCCGCCCGCTGGGCCGCGTCCGGCGGTGACCCGATGCGGCTGCTCGGCACCGTGCCGCCCTCCCGGCTCGCCCAACTCGCCATCGACGAAGGCTTCCTGGCGCGGCTCAGCGAGGTCGCCGACGATCTGCGCGGCTATCTGCACGACGACCGCTGGTACCAGGGCCAGGGCGGTGAACTCCCGTCGTCCGTCGCCTACTTCTCGCCGGAGTTCGGCATCACGGCCGCCCTGCCGCAGTACTCGGGCGGCCTCGGCATCCTCGCGGGCGACCACCTCAAGTCCGCCAGCGACCTCGGCGTCCCGCTGGTCGGCGTGGGGCTCCTGTACCGGCACGGCTACTTCCGGCAGTCGCTGTCCCGGGACGGCTGGCAGCAGGAGACGTACCCCGTGACCGACCCGAACGAGCTGCCGCTGACCCTGCTGCGCGAGCCCGACGGCACCCCCGCCCACATCGCGCTCGCCCTGCCCGGCGGCCGCCCGCTCCTCGCCCGGGTCTGGCAGGCGCAGGTCGGCCGGGTGCCGCTGCTCATGCTGGACTCCGACGTCGAGGAGAACGGCGCCCACGAACGCGAGGTCACCGACCGGCTCTACGGCGGCGGCAGCGAGCACCGGCTGCTGCAGGAGATGCTCCTCGGCATCGGCGGGGTGCGCGCCGTGCGCACGTACAGCAGGCTCACCGGCCACGCGCCGCCCGAGGTGTTCCACACGAACGAGGGGCACGCCGGCTTCTTGGGCGTCGAGCGGATCGCCGAACTCTCCGTCGAGGGGCTCGATTTCGACGCGGCGCTCGAAGCGGTCAGGGCGGGCACCGTCTTCACCACCCACACCCCCGTCCCGGCCGGCATCGACCGCTTCGACCGGGAGCTGGTCGCCCGCCACTTCGGTCCGGGCGCCGAACTCGCCGGCCTGGACGTGGAGCGGATCCTCGGCCTCGGCATGGAGACGCACCAGGGAGGCGACCCGAACGTCTTCAACATGGCGCTGATGGGACTCAGGCTCGCCCAGCGCGCGAACGGGGTCTCCACGCTGCACGGCTCGGTGAGCCGGGAGATGTTCGCGGGACTGTGGCCTGGATTCGACCCCGAGGAGGTGCCGATCACCTCCGTCACGAACGGGGTGCACGCGCCCACCTGGGTCGCCCCCGAGGTCTTCCGGCTCGGCGCCCGCCAGATCGGGGAGCGGCGCACCGAGGACGCCCTGTCGGTCGGCGGCTCCGACCGCTGGGACGCGGTCGGTGACATCCCCGACCGCGACATCTGGGACCTGCGCCGGGAGCTGCGCGGCCAGCTCGTCACCGAGGTCAGGGAGCGGCTCGCCGCGTCCTGGCGGCAGCGCGGCGCGGGCACGGCCGAACTCGGCTGGGTCGACGGCGTCCTCGACCCGGACGTGCTGACCATCGGCTTCGCCCGCCGCGTCCCCTCGTACAAGCGCCTGACCCTGATGCTGCGCGACCCGGACCGCCTGATGCGGCTCCTCCTCGACGAGGAGCGCCCGGTCCAGATCGTCGTCGCGGGCAAGGCGCACCCGGCCGACGACGGCGGCAAGCGCCTCGTGCAGGAGCTGGTCCGGTTCACCGACGACCCGCGGGTGCGCCACCGCATCGTCTTCCTCCCCGACTACGGCATGGCGATGGCGCAGAAGCTCTACCCCGGCTGCGACATCTGGCTCAACAATCCGCTGCGCCCCCTGGAGGCGTGCGGGACCAGCGGCATGAAGGCGGCGCTCAACGGCTGCCTCAACCTCTCGGTCCTGGACGGCTGGTGGGACGAGTGGTTCGAGCCGGCCTTCGGCTGGGCCATCCCCACGGCCGACGGCACGGCCACCGACGAGCACCGCCGCGACGACCTGGAGGCGGCGGCCCTCTACGACCTCCTGGAGCGCCGGATCACCCCGCGCTTCTACGAGCGCGGTCCCGAAGGGCTCCCGGACCGCTGGATCGAGATGGTCCGCCAGACCCTCACCCACCTGGGGCCGAAGGTGCTGGCCGGCCGGATGGTCCGCGAGTACGTCGAGAAGCTGTACGCGCCCGCCGCCCTCGCCGACCGGTCGCTCACCCCGGACGCCGCACGGGAGCTCGCGGCGTGGAAGTCCCGGGTGCGCGCGGCCTGGCCGCGGGTGGCGGTCGACCACGTGGAGGCGGCCACGGCCACCGCGGAGCTCGGCGCGACGCTGGCGCTCCACGTGCGGGTGGCGCTGGGGGAGCTGGGCCCCGACGACGTCGAGGTGCAGGCGGTGGCCGGCCGGGTCGACGCGGAGGACCGGATCGGCGAGGCGGCGACGGTCCCGCTGAAGCCGGTGTCGGGCCCGGACGCCGACGGCCGCTGGGCCTACGAGGGCCCGCTCGCGCTGGACCGCACGGGCCCGTACGGCTACACGGTCCGCATCCTGCCCACGCACCGGCTGCTCGCGTCGGTGGCGGAGGCGGGGCTGGTCGCGGTGCCCTCGGAGGAAGTGAGCGAGGGCGGCGGGGTGCTGCTGCGGTGACACGACGACGCCCGGGCCGCAGCGGCCCGGGCGTCGCCCAACTGCTGTGCTTGTCGCGCTACTTGACGTTCACGCCCGACCAGGCGGCGCCGACCGCCTTGTACTCGGCCGAGTCCGCGCCGTACAGGTCCTTCGCCGCGCTCAGCGTGCCGGTGCGCGCCGCCGCGTAGTTGGTGCTCGACGTGAAGTACGTCGTCAGGGCCTTGAACCAGATCTTCTCGGCCTTGTCCCGGCCGATGCCGGTGACGGTGGAGCCGTCCGAGGTCGGCGAGTCGTAGTCGACGCCGTTGATCGTCTTCTTGCCGCTGCCCTCGCTGAGCAGGTAGAAGAAGTGGTTCGCGATGCCGGACGAGTAGTGGACGTCCACGTTGCCCGCGCCGGTCTTCCAGGCGTCGAGCGAGGCGCCGTCCTTGCTCGGCTTGTCCATGTAGCGCAGCGGCGAGCCGTCGCCGTTGATGTCGATCTTCTCGCCGATGAGGTAGTCGCCGACGTCCTTGCTGTTGTTGGCGTAGAACTCGACCGACGTGCCGAAGATGTCGGACGTCGCCTCGTTCAGGCCGCCGGACTCGCCGCTGTAGGTGAGGTTGGCGGTCGCCGACGTCACGCCGTGGCTCATCTCGTGCGCGGCCACGTCGATCGACGTGAGCGGCTTGGCGTTGCCCTCGCCGTCGCCGTACGTCATGCAGAAGCAGCTGTCGTCCCAGAACGCGTTGACGTACGCGTTGCCGTAGTGGACCCGGGAGTAGGCGCCCTTGCCGTCGCCGTTGATGCCGCTGCGGCCGTGCACCGACTTGTAGTAGTCCCAGGTGACCTGGGCGCCGTAGGCGGCGTCGACACCGGCGGTCGCGGCGTCGTTGTTCGTGCCGTCGCCCCACTTGTCGTCGGCGTCGGTGAACAGCGTGCCCTTGCCGGACGAGCCGTGCTTCAGGTCGTACGTGGAGTGCCCGCCGCGCGTCGCGTCGGTGAGGGCGTACGAGGAACCGGACTTGCTGGTCCCGACCTCGACGCTGCCGCTGTACTGCGACTCGCCGGCACCGGTCCTGATCTCGTCGTACGCGAAGATCTTCTTGCCGGTCGCGGCGTCCGTGACGGTGTGCACCCGGCTCGGCGTGCCGTCCTTCTTGGTGGACTTGACGACCTTCTCGAAGGCGAGTCTCGGCGTGCCGGTGGCGGCCCAGACGACCTTGCGGGCGCCGGCCGGGGCGGCCTTGAGGGAGGCGCCGGCGGTCTGCACGTCGATCGACTTCGACGTGGCGCGGGTGACGCCCTCGCGGGCGCCGGACTTCGACTCGTGGACGACGAGGTCGCCGCCGAGGACCGGCAGGCCGTCGTAGGTGCGCTCGTAGCGGGTGTGCGTGGTGCCGTCGCGGTCCTTGACCACGTCACGGACGACGAGCTTCTCCTTGGCGTCGAGCTTCAGCTCCTTCGCCGTCTCGGCGGTCCTGGCGCTCGCGTCCTTGATGAGGTCCGCGCGGGCCGACGCGGTCAGAGCCAGTGGGGTGGCTCCGGCGGCGGACGGCTGGGCGGCGGCACCGGTGGTGGTGAGGGCGCCGGTCAGCAGGGCGCCGGCGGCGACGGCCGTGGCGATGGACAGAGTGGTCCTACGGGATATGTGGGGAGTCACGAAGAAAGCTCCTTGTGTGATGTGGGGGGTGAGCTTTGCCGTGCGGGTGATGCATGTGGTGCGAACCTGCGGGAAAACTGTGGCAGTTGAGGACGGGAAATGTCATGTACGTGATCGCAGGTTGGCCGGAATTCGTTCGTTGAGCGAAAACTGACGATCGGAATGCGAACGGAACATGAACGGCCCCACGTGAACGAGCGCGCCGCACCGGGGAGTTGAACCTCCGGTGCGACGCGCCCCGACTAACGGTGTGGCCGGATCCTGCCTACGGGAACGTCAGCTTGACGCTGTTGATGTAGCCCGTGTCCTGCGAGCCCAGGTCCTGGACCTTCAGCTTCCAGGTGCCGTTCGCGGTCTCCGTGGAGGCGTTGACCGTGTACGTGGTCTGGATGTTGGGCGTCGGGTCGTACGTGGACGAGTGCAGCCGGTACGTCTTGCCGCTCGGGCCCACCAGGTCGACCTGGAGGTCACCGCTCCACGTGTGCACGATGTCGACGCCGACCTTGAGCGTGGACGGCGCGTTGCCGGTGATGCCGGTGACCGCCACGGACGAGGTCACCGCGGCGCCCGGGTAGTCCGGGATGTTCACGTTGGCGTCGTTGGTGAACGTCTTGCCGGTGCCCGGGTCGGTGCCGCCGGAGCGGGCGCCCACGTTGATCGCGGCGAACGCGTCCTGCACGGCCTTGTACTCCGTGCTGGTCGTCCCGTACAGCTCACCGGCCGCGGCCAGCGCACCGGTGCGGGCACCCGCGTAGTTGGTCGTCGACGTGAACTTCGTGGTCAGCGCCTTGAACCAGATCAGCGCCGCCTTGTCCCGGCCGATCCCGGTGACCGGCAGGCCGTCCGAGGTCGGCGAGTTGTAGGTCACGCCGTTGATGGTCTTCGTCCCGCTGCCCTCGCTGAGCAGGTAGAAGAAGTGGTTGGCGGGACCCGACGAGTAGTGCACGTCGACGGACCCGATCCCCGAGTACCAGGAGTCCTTCGAGGCGCCGTCCTGGCTGGGCTTGTCCATGTAGCGCAGCGGGGTGCCGTCGCCGTTGATGTCGATCTTCTCGCCGACGAGGTAGTCGCCCACGTCGCTCGGGTTGCTGGCGTAGAACTCGACGGCCGCCGCGAAGATGTCGGACGTCGCCTCGTTCAGACCGCCGGACTCACCCGAGTAGTTGAGGCCCGCGGTGTTGGAGGTGACGCCGTGCGTCATCTCGTGCGCGGCCACGTCGAGCGACGTCAGCGGGTGGGTGTTGCTGGTGCCGTCGCCGTACGTCATGCAGAAGCAGCTGTCGTCCCAGAACGCGTTGACGTACGCGTTGCCGTAGTGGACCCGGCTGTACGCGCCGACCCCGTCCCCGCGGATGCCGGTGCGGCCCTGGACGTTCTTGTAGTAGTCCCAGGTCTCCGCGGCGCCGTAGTGGGCGTCGGCGGCGGCCGTCTCGGTGTTGGACGCAGAGCCGTTGCCCCACACGTCGTCCGTGCCGGAGTACAGCGTGCCCGTCCCGGAGGTGCCCCGGTTCAGGTTGTACGTCTTGTGGCCGCCGCGCGCGGTGTCGTTGAGGGTGTACGACGAACCGGACAGCGCGGTGCCGAGGGTGACGGTGCCGCTGTACTGGGTGTTGCCGGTGCCGGTCTCGATCGCCTGCCACTCGTGCAGCTTCTTGCCGGTGGTGGCGTCCGTGATGACGTGCAGCTCGTTCGGGGTGCCGTCGTCCTGGAGGCCGCCGACGACGGTCTCGTAGGCGAGCGTGGGCTGCCCCTTCGTCGCGCCCTGCCCCAGCCACACGACCTTGCGCGGTGCGCGGTCGGCGTCGGCCTTCTTCGAACCGTCGGCCTTCGCCAGCGCCAGGGCCTGCTTCTCGGCGCTGGCCGGCTTGACGTCCGCGGTGGTGTCCACGCCCTTGAGCTGGGCCTTCGACGCCTTGGTGACGCCCTGCGCGGCGCCGGACTTCGCGGCGTCGACGATCAGGTCGCCGCCGAGCACCGGGAGGCCGTCGTAGGTCCGCTCGTACCGGGTGTGGGTCGTCCCGTCCCGGTCCTGGAGCACGTCGCGCACGACGAGCTTCTCCTTGGCACCGAGGCCGAGGTCCTTCGCGGTGTCGGCCTTGGCCTTGCTGGTGTTCGCCGCGCGCAGCAGCTCGGCGCGCTTGGCGGGGGAGAGCTTCACGGGCAGGGCGCCCGGGTCGGCGCCGCGCGCCGCGTTCGCCGTGGCCTGGGCGCTCGGGCTCGCGTCCCGGGCGTCGGCGGCGGTGGCGGGGCCCGACTGGAAGGCGACGGCCAGCAGGGCGGTGACGGCGCCGACGGCTGCCGCCGTGGTGACGCGACGTCTGTGGGAGGTGGAGGTGCTTCTCAACGCTGACTCCTTCTGCGCGGCCGCATGGGTGCGCGGCCAGTGGGGAACGGACGGCGGGTGGCCGTCCGGGCAGAACGCAGTGCAGGCGGTGCGGGGTGGCGCATGGAGCTAGTGCGACGGCCGGGCACTTCAGTGCTGTGGGGCAGCTGTGCGGTGGCCGTTGGGAAGAGTGGCAGCAGAGAGCGCCGTCTGTCAGGAGCGCGTCAGCAGGTTGGCCGGAATTGGTTCGGTGGGCGGGGGAGGGTGTTCGATATGCGGGGCCCTCCGGGGGAACCGGACAGTGCTCGACCCGGGA
>NZ_JAMOLN010000282.1 GCF_024448165.1 Streptomyces longispororuber | reverse complement strand
GGCCGTTCGCGGCGGCCGCCTCCGCGAGCCGCAGGACCGCCCGCTCGTGCGTCGCGGCGGACGGATACGTCACCGGGCCCCGCCCCGCGAAGAACTCCCCGTACAGCGCCCCGGTCGCCGGATCCACCGCCGAGCCCGCCGCGTTGGCGACGACCAGGGCGCCGACCGTGATCCCCGAGTCGAGCACGGTGGACGCCGTGCCGACGCCGCCCCGCACCTTGCCGACCAGCGCGCCGGTGCCCGCCCCGACGCTCCCCTCCGGCACCGGCGCGTGCGGGTCCGTCGCCGCCGCGGCCCGCACCGCGTCGAGGCCCGTCGCGGCGTCGGGCCTGGCCCGCCAGTCGCCGCCCCGGCCGAGGTCGAAGACGCACGCCGCCGGGACCACCGGGACGACCTGTGCAGGATCCGGGCCGACCCGGACCCCGCGCCCCTGCTCCTCCAGCCACGCCACCACGCCCGACGCCGAGTCGAGGCCGAAGGCGCTGCCGCCGGTCAGCACGACCGCCTCGATGCGCTGCACCAGGTTGCGCGGGTCGAGCGCGTCCGTCTCCCGGGTGCCCGGGCCGCCGCCCCGCACGTCGACGGCGGTCACCGCGCCGCCCGCCGGAGCGAGCACGACGGTGGTGCCGGTCAGGAAACCGCCGCCGGTGCGGGTGGCGTGCCCGACGCGCAGTCCTGCCACGTCGGTGAGGGCGTCATGGTGCGCAGTCGTCGTCATGTCCCATGCGTACCACGGAGGTTGACCGGCTCCTCCGTGCCGCGCGCCGTCCCGCCGGGGCCTCGTCCGCTACGCCGCCCGCGCCCCGGCCGGCCGCGCGCTCCTGGCCGACAGCGTCACGCCGACCGCCACCGTGAGCGCCGCCACGATGCCCGCCGCGAGCACCGCCCAGCTCCCCGCGAACGTGCAGCAGAGCACCAGCACCGCACTCACCGGCAGCGTCAGCTGCTGCGCCGCGCCCTCCTTGAAGTACCGCGCGTGCAGCGCCCACACCATCAGCAGGAACACCGCCGAGGGGATCGTCACGGCCGCCGACGCCGCCGTCGTCGAGATGTGCGCCTTCCCGACGGCCTGCTCGACGGCGACCTCGATGCCCGCGCCGATCGCCGCCGCCGACGCGAAGACGAAGTAGTGGCCGTACCCCCACAGGAACCCCTGGCGGTTGGACGCCAGCCGGTCGTGGATCGGCACCGCGAAATAGATCCACCACGCCGCGAACACGATCAGCAGCCCGCCCGCCGCGATCGGCAGCACCTCGCCGAGCGCGTCGTTCTCCTCGACCCCCGACTTCACCGCGACGGTCGCCGCCGCGATCGTCTCGCCGAGCACGATGATCGTGAACAGGCCGTAGCGCTCGGCGATGTGGTGCGGGTGCCAGGACGTCTGCCGGTCCTTCTCCGCGTACAGGGGCACGCACATCTCCAGGACGGCCAGCACGACGAACACCCAGGGCACCGAGGCCGCCGGCAGGAACAGCAGCGCGAGCCAGCCGACCTGGCACAGCAGCACACCGCCCGCGTACCGCAGCGCGGCCGTGCGCTCCGCCCCCGTGCTCGACCGGGCGGCCCGCAGCCAGTGCGCCGACATGGCGAGCCGCATGATCACGTAGCCGATCACGACGACGGTGAAGTCGTCGTTCTCGAAGGCCCGCGACACCCCGGCCGCCAGCACCAGCACGCCCGCGATCTGGACGAGGGTGACGAGCCGGTAGACCACGTCGTCGTTGTCGTACGCCGACGCGAACCACGTGAAGTTCATCCAGGCCCACCAGATCGCGAAGAAGATCCGCGCGTAGTCGGCCACCCCGCTGCCCGCGTGCCCCTCGGCGACGGCGTGCACCAGCTCCACCCCGCCCTGGGCCACCGCGACGACGAAACAGAGGTCGAAGAACAGCTCCAGCGACGACGCGACCCGATGCTCCTCGTCGCGTCCCCGTTCCACCATGCGGCGGAGCGGGGACGGCCGGCGCGTGGGGAGGGTCTGCCGGTCGGGTCTTGGTGTGTCTGGCGTGGACGTCATGCGCCCAGGACAGCAGATCAGGCGGCGATGTGCGCCATGCCGCGCGCAGCCCGACCGGCGTCGGGGGCGGCCTCCCGGTATCGGCGGACGACGAGGTCGGCGACGGCCGGATGGTCGGCGAGCGGCTCCGTGACGAGGTCGGCCCCGGCCGCGCCGAGCGACGCGGTGAACCGGCCCGGCGCCAGCAGGTGGGTCACGATCCCGATCCTGCGGTGACCGGCGGCCCTGAGCCCCGCCAGTGCCTGCGGCACCGTCGGCCCGGTCGCGGAACAGTAGGCGGTGACCACCGGGGTCCCCGGCCGCCGCCCGGCGAGGCGTCGGGCCGCGAGCAGCGCCCCGCCGTTCCCGCCGGGCCGCGACGAACCCGCGGCGGCGAACACGATCGCGTCCACGCGCCCGCCTCGCGTCGCCTCGGCCCGCGCGAGCCGCCCGGCCAGCGCCGCGTCGACCTCGAAGGCCCCGCTGAGACTCGGGGTCAGCACCCACCCGGGACCGCCGTGCGCGGCGACGACGGCCGGTATGTCGACGGTGCGGTGGAACCCGTCCCCGAGCAGCAGCGGCACGACGACCGCACCCGTCTTCGAGGCGCCGGCCGGGTACGCCCCACCGTGGCCGCACGCCCCGGCCGCGCCCGCCCTGCCCGCCCCGTCGCACGCGCTCAACGCGCTGCTGAGAGAGGGAAGCTGATGGTCCAGGTGCCCGACGGAGGGCCGCACCCCGGTCCGCCGCTCGACGGCGTCGCGCAGCCGCCCCACGGTGGCCCCCGCGGCGGGCAGCGCGCTGCCGTGCACGGCGAGTACGAGCGACATGAGGACGCCTCCGGGGAACGCGGGGGGAGCGCGGGCGGCCGGTACCGTCCACCGCGCTCGACGCTACGCCCGCGCGGCGCCCCGGCGACCCGGCGAAAGGCCCGGCCGGGCGGGTCGTAGGTCCCGCCCCGACAGGCCCAATTCGGCGCGGCGTCCCCTCTCTTCGCGCCTACCGTCGAACCCGTAGAGCCACCGGCGAACCGCACCCACGGAGTGACCCCATGCCCCACCACCTGGTACTCATAGGCCACGGCATGGTCGGCCACCACCTCCTCCAACTCCTCGCGGAGCGCGACGCCCTCGCCACCTGGCACGTCACCGTGCTCGCCGAGGAGGACCGCCCGGCCTACGACCGCGTTCACCTCTCCTCCGCCTTCACCGGCACCGACGCGGCCGAACTCTCCCTCTCCACGCCCGAGTTCATCGCCGAGCACGGCATCGACCTGCGCCTGGGCGACCCGGCCGAACACATCGACCCGGCCGCCCGCACCGTCACCACCACGTCCGGCGCCACCGTCCCCTACGACGCGCTGGTCCTGGCCACCGGCTCGTACCCCTTCGTCCCGCCCATCGACGGCGCAGACGCCCCGGGCTGCTTCACCTACCGCACCCTGTACGACGTCGCGTCCCTCACCGAGTACGCCGCCCGCGCGGACGTCCGCACCGGCGTCGTCATCGGCGGCGGACTTCTCGGGCTGGAAGCGGCCGGCGCGCTGCGCACCCTCGGCCTGGACACGCACGTCGTCGAGTTCGCCCCGCGACTGATGCCGCTCCAGGTCGACGACGGCGGCTCCGCCGCACTGCGCGCCACCATCGAGTCCATGGGCGTCGCCGTGCACACCGGGGTCGGGGCCCGCGCCGTGGAGACCGACACCGACGGCTGGGCGCGTGCCCTGCACCTCACGGACGGCCGGGTCGTCGACGCCGACGTCGTCGTCTTCTCGGCGGGCGTCCGGCCCCGCGACCGGCTGGCCCGGGAGGCCGGGCTCGCCGTGGGTGACCGCGGCGGCGTCGTGGTGGACGCGCACTGCCGGACCACGGACCCGTACGTCTACGCGGTCGGCGAGTGCGCCCAGACCTCCGACGGCAGGGTCTACGGACTGGTGGCCCCCGGCTACCAGATGGCCGAGGCCGCCGCCGACGCGCTCGCCGGCAACGGCACCGCCCTGTTCACCGGCGCCGACACCTCCACCAAGCTGAAGCTGATGGGCGCGGACGTGGCCTCCTTCGGCGACCCCTTCGCGCACGAGGGCGAGGACGGCGAGGCGATGGCGGTCGTCTTCTCCGACACCCGCGAGGGCGTCTACAAGAAGCTCGTCCTCGGCCCCGACGGCCGTCTCCTCGGCGGCATCCTGGTCGGCGACGCCGCCGCCTACGGCACCCTCAAGCCGCACGCGGGCCGCACCCTGCCCGCCTCCCCGGAGGCGTACATCCTCCCGGCCACCGGGGAGGAGAGCGCCGCGCTCGGCGTCGACGCGCTGCCCGACGACGCCGTGGTCTGCAGCTGCCACAACGTCACGAAGGGCGCCGTCCGCACGGCCGTCACCGCCGAGGGCCTCACCGACGTCGGCGGCATCAAGCGGTGCACCAAGGCGGGCACCGGCTGCGGCGGCTGCGTCGGCACCCTGCAGTCCGTCCTCGACACCGAACTCGCCGCCGCCGGCGTCGAGGTCGCCCGCGGCCTGTGCGAGCACTTCGAGCTGACCCGCGCCGAGCTCTACGACGTCGTCCGCACCGAACGCATCACGTCCTTCAGCGCACTGATCGCCGCCCACGGCTCCGGCCGGGCGGGCGCCGCCGACGGCTGCGCCGTCTGCAAGCCGGTCGTCGCCAACATCCTCGGCACCCTCGCCCCCGAACTCGGCCTCACCCACATCCTCCAGGGCGAACAGGCCGCCCTCCAGGACTCCAACGACCTCTTCCTCGGCAACCTCCAGAAGGACGGCACCTACTCCGTCGTCCCCCGCATCCCCGGCGGCGAGATCACCGCCGACCAGCTCATCGCGATCGGTGAGGTCGCCCGCGACCACGGCCTCTACTCGAAGATCACCGGAGGCCAGCGGATCGATCTGTTCGGCGCGCGCGTCGAGCAACTCCCCGCCATCTGGCGGCGGCTGGTCGCCGCGGGCCTGGAGTCCGGGCAGGCGTACGGCAAGTCGCTGCGCACGGTGAAGTCGTGCGTCGGCGCCAAGTTCTGCCGGTTCGGGCAGGGCGACTCGGTGCAGCTCGCCATCGACCTCGAACTGCGCTACCGCGGGCTGCGCACCCCGCACAAGATCAAGGGCGGTGTCTCGGGCTGTCTGCGCGAGTGCGCGGAGGCCCGCGGCAAGGACATCGGCGTCATCGCCACCGCCGGCGGCTGGAACCTCTACGTCTGCGGCAACGGCGGCACCAGCCCCCGCCACGCCGACCTCCTCGCCACCGACCTGTCCCGGGCCGAACTCCTGCGCCTGACCGACCGGTTCCTCATGTACTACGTGCGCACCGCCGAGCGTCTTGAGCGCACCGCCCCCTGGTTCGAGCGGATCGGCGGCCTCGACCACCTCACGTCCGTCCTCGTCGACGACTCCCTCGGGATCTGCGCCGACCTGGAGGCGCAGCTGGACCGGCACGCCGCCGCCTACCGCGACGAGTGGCAGGCCGTCCTCGACGACCCGGCCGCCCTCGCCCGCTTCGGGACCTTCGAGGCCGACCCGAGCTTCCTGGAGCCGGGCCGCGGCCGGGCCGCCGTCCTCCCCGACGGCACCGAGGCCGCCCTCTTCAAGGCCACCGACGGCACGGTCTACGCGGTGGACGCCCGCGACCCGTTCTCGGGCGCCGACGTGATCGCCCACGGCATCATGGGCACCCGCGACGGCGCCCCCGTCGTCGCCTCCCCGATGCACAAGCAGGAGTTCGACCTGCGCACGGGGGAGTGCCTCGACGACCCGTCCGTGCGCCTCGCCGTCCACGAGGTTCCCAACGCGGGGTGAGCAGGGGGACCTTGGTCGCTCCCGGGACGGTGCCATTGGGGTGCCCCGGGGGCGACCAACGCCTCTGACGCGGTCTTTATCCCGGCGCGAATCTGGAGAGGCAAGGAAAACCCTCCTCACCACCAGGAACACGTCATGAGTCCTGCCGTCCGGGACGCCGCCGTGGTCGACGACGTCACCCGTTCCTACGATCCCCAGCAGTACCGGCCCGGCCGGGCCATCAGCGACTGGGAACCCGAGAACGAACTGTTCTGGAAGTCCGTGGGCAAGCGGGTCGCCACCCGCAACCTGTGGATCGCCGTCCCCGCCCTCCTCGTCGCCTTCGTGGTGTGGCAGGTGTGGAGCGTCACCGCGACGAACCTGGCCGACGTCGGCTTCAGCTTCAGCACCTCGCAGCTGTTCTGGCTGACCGCCATCCCGGGTCTCACCGGCGGTACGGCCCGGATCTTCTACACCTTCCTCGGCCCGCGCATCGGCCAGCGCCGCTTCACCGCGCTGTCCACCGTCGTCCTGGTGATCCCGCTGATCTGGCTGGGCTTCGCGGTGCAGGACACCTCCACCTCGTACGTCACGCTGGCGACCATCGCGGCGCTCTGCGGCTTCGGCGGCGCCAACTTCTCCTCGTCGCTGGCCAACATCGGCTTCTTCTTCCCGAAGGCCAAGAAGGGCAACGCCACCGGCATCAACGGCGGCCTCGGCAACCTGGGCGTCTCCGTCGTCCAGCTGCTCACCCCGATCGTCATCACCTCCTCGGTGATCGCCCTCGGCTCCGCCCAGCACAAGGCCGACGGCTCGCCGGTGTGGCTGCAGAACGCCGCGTTCCTGTGGGTGCCGGTCCTCGTGGTCCTCGCCGCCCTCGCCTGGTTCGGCCAGAACGACCTGAAGGTCGCCGCCACCCCGTTCAAGCAGCAGAAGGTCATCTTCAAGCGCAAGCACAACTGGCTGATGACCTGGCTCTACGTCGGCACCTTCGGCTCCTTCATCGGCTTCGCATCCGCCCTGCCGATGCTGATCAAGACCACCTGGACCCCGATCGACGCCTCCTACACGGCGGCCACCTACGCCTGGATCGGCCCGGCCGTCGGCGCCCTCGCCCGCTGGGGCGGCGGCTGGCTCGGCGACAAGCTGGGCGGCGCGCGCGTCACGATCCTCTCGTTCGTCGGCATGGCCGGCTCGATCATCGGCGTCATCAACTTCATGCCGTCGAACGGCGCGGGCGGCAACTTCGTCGGCTTCCTGCTCTGCTTCTACGCGGCCTTCCTGTTCAGCGGCATCGGCAACGGCTCCACGTTCCGCCAGATCCCGGTGATCTTCCGCGGCCAGCACCTGAAGGGCCTGACCGAGGGCACGCCCGAGTACACGAAGGCGCTGAAGCAGGCCGAGATGGAGTCCGGCGCCGTCACCGGCTTCACCGCCGCGATCGCCGCGTACGGCTTCTTCTTCATCCCCGCGATGTTCGCCAACTTCGCGGTGACGAGCGCCCTGTGGTGCTTCGTGGCCTTCTACGGCACGTGCATCGTCGTCTGCTGGTGGTACTACGCGCGCAAGAACGCCGAGTCCCCGAGCTGATCGGACGGGCGCAGCCCCCTCCCCGCGCGATGTGGCCATGGGAATTCCGCCGCATTTCTTGTGAATGTGTTCACAAGCGAACGTGGGTCGAAAGTCCCGAAGGAAATCCCAGGTCAGAGCAGTAATCCCGATCGGAGTCGAGCCGGAAAGAGGCCCAATGGTCCCGAACTCAGGACCATTGCGGCCCGCCGGACCGGCTCCGCGGGAGTCCAATGAATACGTAGCAACGAACCGGTCGAAGAGATGGGGAAGGTGCCGCAGATGACTGCCACTCCCGCGGAAAAGACGACGCACGGCGAGGCCTGGGACGGCTTCAAGGGAGGGCTCTGGCGGGACGCGATCGACGTCCGCGACTTCGTCCAGCAGAACTACACGCCCTACGAGGGCGACAGCTCCTTCCTCGCCGGCCCGACCGAGCGCACCACCGCCGTGTGGGACAAGCTTCTCTCGATGTTCCCGGCGGAGATCGAGCGCGGCATCTACGACGTGGACGTCCACACCCCGTCCCGCATCGACGCCTTCAAGCCCGGCTACATAGACGGCGACGCGAAGGACCACAAGGACCTCATCGTCGGCCTCCAGACGGACGGCGCCCTCAAGCGCGCGATCATGCCGAACGGCGGCTGGCGGATGGTCGAGGGCGCCCTCAACGCCTACGGCTACGAGGCCGACCCCGAGGTCCGCGAGATCTACACTCACCTGCGCAAGACCCACAACGAGGGCGTCTTCGACGCGTACACCCCCGAGATCCGCGCCTGCCGCTCCTCCGGCATCATCACCGGCCTGCCCGACGCCTACGGCCGCGGCCGCATCATCGGCGACTACCGCCGCATCGCCCTCTACGGCGTCGACCGCCTCATCGCCGCCAAGCAGGCCGACAAGGACCGGCTCGGCAGCGAGTGGCCCACCGAGCACGTCATCCGTGACCGCGAGGAGATCTCCGAGCAGATCAAGGCGCTGAACGAGCTCAAGGCCATGGCCATGTCGTACGGCTACGACATCTCCGGCCCGGCCACCAGCGGCCGCGAGGCGATCCAGTGGCTGTACTTCGGCTACCTCGCCGCAGTGAAGGAGCAGAACGGCGCGGCCATGTCGATCGGCCGCATCGACAACTTCCTCGACATCTACCTGCAGCGCGACATCGAGGCCGGTCTCCTCACCGAGTCCGAGGCCCAGGAGTTCATCGACGACTTCGTCGTCAAGCTCCGCATCGTCCGCTTCCTGCGCACCCCCGAGTACAACGACCTCTACTCCGGCGACCCGACCTGGGTCACCTGGTCGATGGCCGGCATGGGCCAGGACGGCCGCCCGCTCGTCTCGCGCACCACCTTCCGCGCCCTGCAGACGCTCTACAACCTCGGCCCGGCCCCCGAGCCGAACCTGACGGTCTTCTGGTCGCGCGAACTCCCCAAGGGCTTCAAGGACTTCGCCTCCCAGGTCGCCATCGACACCTCGGCCCTCCAGTTCGAGTCCGACGAGCTGATGCGCCCCAAGTACGGCGACGACACCGCTATCGCCTGCTGCGTCTCCGCGATGGCCGTCGGCAAGCAGATGCAGTTCTTCGGCGCCCGCGTGAACGTCGCCAAGGCGCTCCTCTACGCGATCAACGGCGGCCGCGACGAGAAGACCGGCAAGCAGGTCGTCGAGGGCTTCGAGCCCATCGAGGGCGACCACCTCGACTACGAGACGGTCGCGAAGCAGTACGACGCGATGCTCGACTGGCTGGCGAAGACGTACGTGCACGCGCTCAACGTCATCCACTACATGCACGACAAGTACGCCTACGAGCGCATCGAGATGGCGCTGCACGACCAGGAGATCCTGCGCACCATGGCGTGCGGCATCGCGGGCCTCTCGGTCGCCGCCGACTCCCTCTCGGCGATCAAGCACGCCAAGGTCAAGGTCGTCCGCGACGAGACCGGCCTCGCCGTCGACTACGAGATCGACGGGGAGTACCCGGCCTACGGCAACAACGACGACCGCGCCGACGAGATCGCCAAGACGATCGTCCACGGCTTCATGGAGAAGGTCCGCAAGCACCCCACGTACCGGGACGCGGTCCACACCCAGTCCGTCCTGACGATCACCTCGAACGTCGTCTACGGCAAGAAGACCGGCAACACCCCGGACGGCCGCCGCGCCGGCACCCCCTTCGCCCCCGGCGCCAACCCGATGAACGGACGCGACGAGCACGGCTACATCGCCTCGGCGCTGTCGGTCGCGAAGCTGCCCTACGACGACGCCGAGGACGGCATCTCGCTGACCAACACGATCACCCCGGACGCCCTGGGCCGCACCCCCACGGAGCGGATCGGCAACCTCTCGGGCGTGCTCGACGGCTTCATGGCCAGCGACGGCTTCCACATGAACGTCAACGTCCTCGACAAGGCGACCCTCCAGGACGCCATGGAACATCCGGAGAACTACCCGCAGTTGACCATCCGGGTCTCCGGCTACGCGGTGAACTTCGTCCGCCTGACGCGCGAGCAGCAGCTGGACGTCATCAACCGCACCTTCCACGGCTCGCTGTAGAGCGACCCCGAACCGCGGTCCCGGGGCCGGGCCCTCACCCCGGCCCCGGGCGCCGCGCACTCCCCACCCGCACCTCGTAGCCCGAGGAGACCTGCCATGACCGTGCTGCTCACCCAGAACCTGAGCGCGAACGACGCCGCCACCCCGGCCGCCGCCGCGACGCACCGCCCCACCGAGGGCTCCGTGCACTCCTGGGACCTGTCGACCGGCGTCGACGGACCGGGCACACGCTTCGTGACGTTCCTCTCCGGCTGCCCGCTGACCTGCCTGTACTGCCACAACCCCGACACCTGGAAGATGCGCAACGGCAAGCGCACCTCGGCCGACGCGATCGTCGCGGAAGCGGCCAAGTACACCCGGTTCATCGAGGCCGCGGGCGGCGGCGCCACCATCAGCGGCGGCGAACCGCTGCTCCAGCCCGTCTTCGCCGGCGAGCTGCTGCACCGCCTCAAGCACGAACTGGGCCTGCACACCGCCCTCGACACCTCGGGCTTCCTCGGCGTGCGCGCCACCGACGCCCTGCTGCGCGACGTGGACCTGGTCCTGCTCGACATCAAGTCCTGGGACCGCGCCACCTACAAGAAGGTCACCGGCCGCCCCCTGCAGCCCACCCTCGACTTCGCGCACCGCCTGGCCGACCTCGGCAAGGACGTGTGGGTGCGCTTCGTGCTCGTCCCCGGACTGACCGACGACCCCGCCAACATCGAGGGCGTCGCCGCCTTCGCCGGCTCCCTGGGCAACGTCTCCCGGGTCGACGTGCTGCCCTTCCACAAGCTCGGCGAGGCGAAGTGGGAGGCGCTCGGCAAGACCTTCACGCTGCACGACACCCCCTCGCCCACCCCCGAGCAGGTCGCCACCGCGAAGTCGATCTTCGAGGCGCACGGCCTCACCGCGGTCTGAGCCCTGCCCCCGTCCCGGCCC
>NZ_JAMOLN010000281.1 GCF_024448165.1 Streptomyces longispororuber | reverse complement strand
CCGTCGTTGAGGCCGTCGGCCATCGGACCGTAGAAGTCGACGAGGTACTCGGTGCCCGCGGCGCCCAGCTTGACCAGGTTGAAGCGGGCGTTGCGGGCCACCAGCGGGTCGAACGTCCAGCGCATGGTGCGCGCCCCGCGCGCCAGCGCCCACTCCCGCTGCGCCTGCTTCACCGCGCCACCCACGCCCCGGTCACTGGTGCGGGCGGCCGCCACGAACGAGTACACGTCCCGGGCCGCCGGCTCCCCGAACACCGCCGCGGCCGCACCGCACAGGTCCCCCGCCGCGGTGTACGCGGCGTGCACGGCGCCACCCGCGTGCACCAGGCTGTGCAGCACCTCGGCCGGGTAGGGCGGGGTGGCTCGGGGGGTCTGCCACACGTCGCTGAAGAAGTCGGCCACGGCGGCGATGCGGGGCACCTCGTGGATGGTGCGGACGGTGACACCGGTTGTCGTCATGGTCCGAGTCTCGGCGGGACGGACATCGGAAAGGTTGTCCTGTGGCACAACAGGTGCCTAGGGTCGTGTTGCGATCGGCCAAACGAGCTGCGCCGTAGCGAAAGGTTCCCGATGGACACGCCCACCCTCAGTGATCTGCTCGACGTGCTCGGGGGTTCGTCCGTGCGGGCCGTCACCGCGCCCGCCGGGCTCGGCGTGACGGTCGGCGAGGTGCTGCTCCACGACGCGGACGCGCCGCTGCCCGCCGCGCCCGGCGCCGTGCTCCTCGCGGTCGGCGTGCGCGCCCCGGACGCCGGGCCGCTGGTGCGGGCCGCCGCGGCCGCGGGCATGGCGGCCGTCGTCGTGCGCGGCGCCCCGGAGCAGCCGGAGCTCGTCACGAAGGCGGAGCAGGCCGGGATCGCCCTGCTCACGGTCGACGAGGACGCGGCCTGGCACCGCGTCCACCTGCTGCTGTCCGCGGCGGCGGGTGCCGGGGCGGGCGGTGCGCCGACACCCGGCGGCGATCTGTTCGCGCTCGCCGACGCCGTCGCCGCGGCGGTCGGCGGGGCCACCGCCATCGAGGACCCGCGCCAGCGCATCCTCGCCTACTCGACCGTGCCCGGGCAGGCCGTCGACGAGGACCGGCGCAACGGCATCCTCGGCCTCCAGGTCCCCGACAGCCCGGAGAACGCCGAGCAGTACCGGGCCCTGTTCGCCGCCGACGTCCCGCTGCGGCTGCCCGCGCTCGACGCCGACAACCTGCCCAGGATCGCCGTCGCCGTGCGCGCGGGCGGCGAGACGCTCGGCTCGCTCTGGGTCGTCGACGACGGGGGTCTCGCCCCCGACGCCGAGGACGCCCTCGCCCAAGGGGCGTCCACCGCCGCCCTGTTGCTGCTGCGGGCCCGCGCCGCGCAGGAGCTGGCCCGGCACCTCGGCGGGGACCTGCTGCGCCGGGTCCTGGACGGCACGGTCGACCCGGCCGGCGCCGCGCACCGGCTGGGCCTGGGCGCGGGCACCGAGCCGGTACGGGTGGCGGCGTTCGTCCCGGCGGGCGCCAGCACGGCACCGGACGTCGAACGGACGGCGCTGCGACTCCTCGACCTCGTCCGGCTGCAGTGCGAGGCGCGCTACGGGCGGCACGCCTGCGTCCTGGTCGACGGGGTCGTCTACGCCCTGCTGCCCGCCGCCGGCGAACGCGGCGCCGCCCGCCACAAGCGGCTCGCGCAGGACATCGTGGAGCGGGCGGGGCAGGCGCTGCGCACCCCGGTGCGGGCCGGGCTCGGCGCGCTGGTGCCGGGGCTGGCGCGCGCCGCGGACTCCCGGGACGACGCCGACCTGGTGCTGCGCTGCCTCTCCGCGGAGCTGCCGGTCGCGCTGGTGGACGACGTGCAGGCCCGGGTGACCCTGCTGCGGCTCGGTGAACTCCTGGGCGGGCGACGGGAGTTGACGGAGGGGGCGTGGGTCCGGGTGCGGGCGTACGACGCGGAGCACGGTACGGACTACGCCCGTACGGTCATGGCGTGGCTGGAGGCCGGCTGCGACATGGCGGGCGCCGCGAAGCGGCTCGCCGTCCATCCCAACACCTGCCGGTACCGCCTCCGGCAGGCGCGGGACCAGATCGGCCTGGACCTGGACGCCCCGGACGAACGCCTGGTCCTGTGGCTCACGGCACGCCTGGACTCCGCCTGAACGCCGCCGGCTGCGGGTGAAATACCGACTGCGTCCGCCGGGTTCCGCTTTCGTCGCGGGCTGCGGGTGTGTCGTGGTTGCTCGCGCAGTTCCCCGCGCCCCTGAAGGCATGCGCTGCGCGCAGCCTTCCCCCGCCGGGGAGAGGCCGCCCGAAGGGCGTGCCTCTCAGGGGCGCGGGGAACTGCGCGAGAAGCCCCACCGGCCCGCAGCCGACCTACGAACCGAACAACCCGCGGAGCGTCAGCGCAACCAGTCGCCCAGCTTCCGCTCACACTCGACCAGCTGCCCGACGGAGACGTACTCCCCGGCCGTATGGGCCAGCACCGGATCCCCCGGCCCGAAGTTCACCGCCGGCACCCCCAGCTCCGTGAAGCGCGCGACGTCCGTCCACCCCAGCTTGGGCCGGGGCTCGACCCCGAGGAACCGGACCAGCGACCCCACGGCCGCCCGGTCGAGACCCGGCAGGGCCCCGGGCACGACCTCCGTCACCTCGAACTCGTACTCCGCAGGGAAGAGCCCCCGTACGTACGCCTCCGCCTCCGCGGCCGAACGGCTGGGCGCGAAGCGGGCGTTGAGGGAGATGACGCAGGTGTCGGGGACGACGTTCCCGGCGACCCCGGCCCGCACGGCGACGGCGCTGAGCCCTTCCCGGTACTCCAGGCCGTCGATGACGACCCGCTCCGGCACATGCGCGTCGAGCACGCGCAGCACCTCCGCCGACCGGTGCACCGCGTTGACGCCCCTCCAGGCCCGCGCCGTGTGCGCCCGCGCGCCCCGCACCGTGATGTCGGCGCACAGCACGCCCTGGCAGCCCGCCTCGACCCCGGCGTCCGACGGCTCCATCAGGATCGCGAGGTCCGCGGCGAGCAGCTCGGGCCGCTCGGTGGCGATCCGGTGCAGCCCGTTGCGGTCGCCCTCGACCTCCTCGCACTCGTAGAAGACGTACGTGACGTCGCGCGACGGCGCGGTCAGGGTCGCGGCGAGCCGCAGCGCGACGGCCACGCCGCCCTTCATGTCGCAGGCGCCGAGCCCGTACAGCAGGTCGCCCTCCTGTCGCGCGGGCAGGTTCCCGGCGGCGGGCACCGTGTCCAGGTGGCCGGCGACGATCACCCGCTCGGGGCGGCCGAGGCCGGTGCGGGCGACGACCGAGTTCCCCACCCGTTCGACGGTGAGGTGCGCCAGTGCGGCCAGCGCGGACTCGACGGCGTCCGCGAGCGGCTTCTCGTCGCCGCTCTCGGAGGGGATGTCGACGAGTGCGCGGGTCAACTCGACGACGTCCGCGCCGAGTTCGAGTACGGGGGCGGGGGCGGGGGTGGTCACGACTGCTCCTCGGGGGCGGAGTTGAGCTGGGAGTGCTTCATCCCGTACAGCCGGTAGACGACGAGCCCGACCGCCATCCACGCGCCGAACGCGATCCAGGTGTCCGTGCCGAGGCTGAACAGCATGTAGCCGCAGCAGACCACGCCGAGCACCGGCACCAGCGGCGACAGCGGCACCCGGAAGCTGCGCGGCGCGTCGGGATCGCGGCGGCGCAGCAGCACCACGGCGATGTTCACCAGGGCGAAGGCGAACAGGGTGCCGATGCTGGTGGCGTCGGCGAGGCTGCCCAGCGGGACGAGCGCGGCCAGGACGGCGATGAAGGACGAGACGATCACGGTGTTGGCGCGCGGCACCCCGCTCCTGGCGTGCACCCGGGAGAAGACGGGCGGCACGAGGCCGTCCCTGGACATCGCGAACAGGATGCGGATCTGCCCGTACTGGACGGTGAGCACGACGCTCGTGGTCGCCACCACCGCACCGGCCGACAGCAGGATCGGCCAGAGGCTGCCGCCGCCGACGGCCTGCACGAGCACCTGGCTCAGCGTCGCCTCGGTGCCCCCGAAGTCCTGCCACGGCATGGCGCCGAGCGCGGCGACGGCGACGAGCACGTACAGCGCGGTGACCAGGACGAGGGACAGGATGATGGCGCGCGGCAGGTCCCGCTGCGGGTTCTTCGCCTCCTCGCCGGCGGTGGAGGCCGCGTCGAAGCCGATGTACGAGAAGAAGAGGGACGCGGCGCCCGCGCTCATCCCGGCGGCGCCGAGCGGGAACAGCGGCTGGAAGTTGCCCGCGTGGAACGCCGTGAAGGCGACCGCGCAGAACATCACGAGGGCGGCGACCTTCACGCCGACCATGACGACGTTGGCGACGGCGCTCTCGCGCGCGCCCCTCAGCAGCACGACCATGGCGAGGACGACGATGAGCGCGGCCGGGATGTTGAGCACGCCGCCCGCGCCCGGGGGCGCGCTGAGCGCGTCGGGCAGGGTGACGCCGACCGTCAGGTCGAGCAGCTCGTTCACGTACTGGCCCCAGCCGACGGCGACGGCCGCGACCGACACCCCGTACTCCAGGATCAGACACCAGCCGCACACCCAGGCGACGAGTTCGCCGAGCGTCGCGTACGCGTAGCTGTACGAGGAGCCGGACCCGGGGATCATGCCGGCGAGCTCGGCGTACGACAGGGCCGAGAACAGCGCCGTGACCCCGGCGAGCGCGAACGACACGACGATGGCGGGCCCGGCGTCGGGCACCGCCTCGCCGAGGACGACGAAGATGCCGGTGCCGAGCGTGGCGCCGACGGACAGCAGGGTCAACTGCCACATGCCCATGGTGCGGCGCAGCGCGGTGCCCGTGGCGGCGGCCGCCGCCACGTCCTGGCGCCTCGTCAGCCGCGCCGCGAGACCGCCTCCCGGACCACCGTCCGGACGTGTACGAACCGTCTCCACGGCACCGCTCCCCTCACCACTGCACTGGTTGTCGCCCCGATGATGCTGAGCGGGCAGGCAGTGGGGTTGGGAACATCGGCCAGAAAGGGAAGGGACCGCTTGGCCGGTCGGCCAAAGGGGCCCGGTGCCGGGCTCAGCGCAGCGCGTCGGCCACTTCGCGGGCGGCGTCGAGGACCCGCGGGCCGACCCGCTCGGGCACCGCGTCCGCCAGCATCACGACGCCCACACTGCCCTCTATCCCGGTCACGCCGAGCAGCGGCGCCGCGGCACCGCTCGCCCCGGCCTCCAGCTCGCCGTGGGTGAGGGTGTAGCCGTGTTCGGGCAGCACGCCCTGCCGGGCCCCGAGGATGGCGCGGCCCGCGGCCCCGCGGTCGAGCGGGTGGCGGAACCCGGTCCGGTACGCCACGTGGTAGTCGGTCCAGGTCGGCTCGACGACGGCCACGGCCAGCGCCTCCGTACCGTCCACCAGCGTCAGATGGGCGGTCGCCCCGATGTCCTCGGCCAGCGAGCGCAGTGCGGGCAGCGCGGCCTCGCGCACCAGCGGATGGACCTGCCGGCCCAGGCGCAGCACGCCGAGCCCGACCCGGGCGCGGCCGCCCAGGTCGCGGCGGACGAGGGCGTGCTGTTCCAGCGTGGCGAGCAGACGGTAGACGACGGTGCGGTTGACGCCGAGCTTGTTCGAGAGCTCGGTCACGGTCAGCCCGTGGTCGGTGTCGGCGAGCAGTTTGAGGACGCGCAGTCCCCGGTCGAGCGTCTGGGAGGTCTCCGCGGTCACGACGCCCACTCCTTAGTGGTGAGGGTCGGCGGCTCGGACGTGGCTGCCCCGCCGCCTGTCCCGTGGGCGACGCGCGTCAGAGGCCGCCGGTCGGTGATCAGGCGCTGGGCTGTGCACGTGCATACCGGCTGCAGTCCGGGGCGGCGCTGCCACGGAGCGTGTGCGTTGCCGGGAATGTAGCGAGGACGTCCCGCTGAGCGGAAGACTCCGTCCAGAATCCGGGCAGCCCCCGGCCTGAGTTGTACGCGATTGCCCGCACATGACCCCCGCGTCACTTCATGCGGGTGGCCCACTCCTGCACCTTGGCGATGCGCTGCCGCAGCTGCCCGCCGGTCGCCTCGGCGCTCGGCGGACCGCCGCAGACCCGCCGCAGCTCGGTGTGGATCACGCCGTGCGGCTTGCCGCTCTGGTGGACGTACGCGCCGACCATCGTGTTCAGCTGCTTGCGCAGCTCCATCAGCTCCTTGTGGGAGACGACGGGTCGCCGCTCGGCGGGCAGTTCGAGCAGATCTGCCTCGCTGTCGGGCTTCTTCTTGCTGTGCGCGATCTGCCGGGCCTGCCGCTTCTGGAGCAGCAGCTGCACCTGGTCGGGTTCGAGGAGCCCCGGAATGCCGAGGTAGTCCTGCTCCTCCTCGCTGCCGGGGTGGGCCTGCATGCCGAACTCGGCGCCGTCGTAGAGGACCCGGTCGAAGACGGCCTCGGACTCCAGCGCCTCGAAGGAGAACTGCTCCTGCTCGCCGGTGTCCTCGTCCTGCTGCTTGTTCGCCTCGTCCATCTCCTGCTCGGACTCGGCGTAGGGGTCCTCCTCCCCGTCCTTCTTCGGCTTGTCGAGGACGTGGTCACGCTCGACCTCCATCTCGTTGGCGAAGCCGAGCAGGTCGGGGACGGTGGGCAGGAAGACGGAGGCCGTCTCGCCGCGCCGCCTGGACCGTACGAAACGGCCCACGGCCTGCGCGAAGAACAGCGGCGTCGAGATGGTGGTGGCGTACACGCCGACGGCCAGGCGCGGCACGTCGACGCCTTCCGACACCATGCGCACGGCGACCATCCACCGGTCCTCGCTCGCCGCGAAGTCGTCGATCCGCTTCGAGGCGCCGGTGTCGTCGGAGAGGACGAGCGTGGCCTTGCTGCCGGTGATCTCCCGGATCAGCTTCGCGTAGGCGCGCGCGGACTCCTGGTCGGAGGCGATGACGAGGGCGCCCGCGTCCGGGATGCCCTTCCTGACCTCGGTGAGCCGGGCGTCGGCGGCCCGCAGCACGCTCGGCATCCACTCGCCGCGCGGGTCGAGCGCGGTCCGCCAGGCCTGACTGATGGCGTCCTTGGTCATCGGCTCGCCGAGCCGCGCGGCGATCTCGTCACCGGCCTTGGTGCGCCAGCGCATGTTGCCGCTGTAGGAGAGGAAGATGACCGGCCGCACGACGCCGTCGCCCAGCGCGCTGCCGTAGCCGTACGTGTAGTCGGCCGACGAGCGCCGGATGCCGTCGTTGCCCTCCTCGTACTGGACGAAGGGGATGGGGTTGGTGTCGGAGCGGAACGGCGTACCGGTCAGCGCGAGGCGGCGGGTGGCCGGCTCGAACGCCTCCAGGCACGCCTCGCCCCACGACTTCGAGTCACCGGCGTGGTGGATCTCGTCGAGGATGACGAGGGTCTTGCGCTGCTCGCTGCGGTTGCGGTGCAGCATCGGGCGCACGCCGACACCGGCGTACGTCACGGCGACGCCGTCGTACTCCTTGCTGAGCGGGCCCGCGCTGTACTCGGGGTCCAGCTTGATGCCTATGCGGGCGGCCGCCTCGGCCCACTGCTTCTTCAGGTGCTCGGTCGGCGCGACCACGGTCACCTGCTGCACGACGTGGTGGTGCAGCAGCCAGGAGGCGAGGGTGAGCGCGAAGGTCGTCTTGCCGGCGCCAGGCGTCGCGACCGCGAGGAAGTCGCGGGGCTGTTCCTGGATGTACCTCTCCATCGCCCCCTGCTGCCAGGCACGCAGCTTGTTGGCGGTGCCCCAGGGGGCGCGGCCGGGGAAGGCGGGTGAGAGGTGGTGGGACGAGGAGGCGGCGGTAGTAGTCACGGTCTCCGGAATCACTGGGGCTGGACGGCACGGCTACGTATGACAACCGGGCCACCCTACCGGTGAGCGTGTTGACGAGCGCGGTGGACGAGGCCGGGCCGGGCGCGGTTGCGACACGCATCACAGATCAACTCACCGCCGTGCACGGGGAGTCGCCGTCACGTCACGGGGATCCCGGTGGTGGCTGGTCATCCGGCCGCCTGGCTGTCCGGTCCCCCGGCCGCCCAGCCACGTGGCCGCCCGGTCGCCGGGCCGTCGTCACCGGGATTCCCGCAACCGGGTCCCCACCCAGGCCCCGACCAGCGCCACCACCGCCATCGGCAGGAAGACGGCGACGAACGCCCCCGGGTGCGAGCCGGTCGCGCCCTCGGTCACCCCGTGCCCGACCGCTCCCCCGCCCAGCGCGGCGAAGGCGGCGCCCCCGGCGGCGAGCAGCACGACGTTCGACAGGCCGTCGGAGATCTGCAGCGCGGCGGAGTTCGTCCCGGCCTCCTCGGGCGCGGACAGCTGGAGCAGCAGCACGCTCGTGGAGGAGATCACGAGCCCCATCCCCAGACAGCCGAAGCCCCACGCCACCGCGACGATCCACACCGGCACGGCCTCGATCAGCACGCTCGGCGCGGTCACGATGGCGGCGGCGACCAGCACCATGCCCCCGGCGACCATCCGGTCCCGGTACGGTTCGAGCCGCGGCCGCGACTGCACCCACGAGCCGAGCGCCCACGTCGCACCGCCCGCGGCCAGCGAGAAACCGGCGAGCGTCGGCGAGAGCCCGCGCTGGGTGACCAGCATCAGCGGCACGAACGACTCGGCCGCGATGAACGACCCGGCCGCGATCCCGCGCAGCAGCACCACGGACGGCAGGCCGCGCACGGCCCGGTACGTGCCGCGCGGCAGCAGCCCGAGCACGGACGGCACGAGCAGCGCGGCGCCGGCCGCACCGGGCAGCAGGGACAGCCACCGCAGGTCCTGGGCGGCGTACTGGAGCAGCCCCGCGCCGAGCGAGATCCCGAACGCCAGCCGGATCCGCCGCCGGTCGACGCCGCCGTCGCCCACGGCGCCCGCGGGCGGCCCGCCGGCCCGCCGCCTGATCTGCGGCAGCGCGAGCGCGAGGGGAAGGACGACGAGGACGGGGATCCCGAGGAACACCCACCGCCATCCGACGTGCTCGGTCACGGCCCCCGCCGCCAGCGGCCCCACGACGGACGGCACCACCCAGCTCGCCGCGAACGCCGCCATGATCGCGGGCCGCAGCCGCTCCGGGTAGGCGCGGCTGACGACCACGTACAGGGCGACGATGACCAGCCCGCCGCCCAGCCCCTGTACGGCCCGCCCGGCGACGAACAGCCACATGCCGCCCGCGGTCCCGGCGAGCACGAGCCCGGCGGCGAACGTCGCGATCCCGGCGGTGACCGGCCCCAGCGGCCCGCGCCGGTCGGCCCACTGCCCGGCGAGCACCATCCCGAACAGGCTGGTCGTGAAGTACCCGGAGAACGCGAAGGCGTACAGCGACACCCCGTCGAGCTCGCGCGCGGCGACCGGCATCGCGGTGCCCACGGCGGTCGCCTCGAAGGCGATGAGGAGGACGACGGTGACGATGCCGATGCTGAGCGCGCGATAGGTCTTGCCGAGCACGCCCTCGGGCTCACCGCCGCCGGGCACGTCGGCACCGGCCGCGGCATCGCGGAGGGAGGCGGGGGCAACGACGTCCATGTCGTCTTCGAGGGCGGTCATGCGGATCAGAGTAAGGGGCGTCCGGGCGACTGACCCCTGTCGGGAGACGGGGTTGTGGGTAGTCCCTTGGTCGTACGTCCCCGGGGCGGCCGGCCCGGATCGTGAACGGCGTGTGGCAGTCGCATTGCAGGGCGGGCCGGACCCTTGAGGCGGGGTCGGCGGGGCGCCTACGGTCAAACCAGTTGGAGAACACGGCCGTATGCCCGAGTGGTTTAGGGATTCGCCTGCAAAGCGAAGCACACCGGTTCGATTCCGGTTACGGCCTCCGGCAGCTCAACGGCGCTGGGCTGCATGTTCACGAAGGGGCGTCCCGCTGCGGCGGGACGCCCCTTCGGCATGTTCGGGCCGGACACTGACCGGCCGGACACCGATGATTTCGCCGTCCCGCGGAAGTCCCCTCCTCGGATCCTCGGAGAACATGCCCGTACTCAAGCCACCGGGAAGGCTGCCCATGCCCGCCAGCAGAACTCAGACGCCCCCGCCCCCGTCTTCTCCGTCCTGCCCCACGACAGGGGAAGCGACGGCCCTCCACCACTTCCTCCGGGCACAGCGCTCCGGAGCCCTGGCGATCCTCGAAGGACTCACGGAGGACCAGCTGCGCACCCCGGTCCTGCCCTCGGGATGGACACCGATCGGCCTCGTCGAACACCTCGGGCACGCGGAGCGCCACTGGTTCCAGGAGGTGGCCCGCGGCACGGCGACCACCCCGCTGCCCTGGGCGACGGCCGAAGAGACGAACGCGGCGGACCCGGTGAACCCGGCGAACCCGGCGAACCCGGCGGACCCTGCAAACCCGTTGGCGTCAGCGCACCCGACGGCCGAGGTCATCGCGTTCTACCGCTCCCAGTGCGAACTGTCCGACGCCGTCCTCGCCTCGACGCCCCTGGACGCACGCCCGTTGGGCCACCACGACGGGGACCTCGACGACGACGTCACCGACCTGCGTTGGATCATCCTGCACATGATCGAGGAGACGGCCCGCCACCTGGGTCACCTGGACGCCGCCCGTGAACTCCTGGACGGCCGCACCGGCCTCGCCCCGCGCTGACCGCGCCCGCTCACCCGACGCGAGCCTCGGCCAGCCGCGCCAGTACGGCATCGACGGTCGCGTCCACGGTGAGGTCGGACGTGTCGAGCCACAGCCCGACCCGAGGCGTCTCCTCCCGCAACACCCGGTCGAGCTCGCGCACCCCCCACTCGCCGTACCCGCTCTTGCCCCGGGCGGCCTCCCGGGCCACGACGGCATCGGCGCGGGGCGCGAGCACGACGACGTACAACGGCCGTACGCCGAGCCCCTCCACGTATTCCGCGTACTCCTGGAGGTGCCCACCCAGCACGACGTCCTGCACGACGGCGGTGAACCCGCCCCGCACATACCCCTCGGCCACCCG
>NZ_JAMOLN010000280.1 GCF_024448165.1 Streptomyces longispororuber | reverse complement strand
CGACCTCACCCCAACTTCGGCTCGATCCGGAAGAGTTGACCGCCGACCTGTCCGACGAGCCCGTGGTCGTAGCTCATCAGCTCGGGCGCGATCCCGGCTTCCATGGGCCGCTTCGGCAGCTCCACCCGCCCGCGCCAGCGCACGGCCCCGCTGTCGAGGTCGAGACCCACCAGGTGCCCGGTCGGGTCGAGGTAGTAGGCGACGCGGGTGGCGAGGTCGACGGCGGCGGCCGAGCGCAGTTCCCCCATCCTCGGTTCCTGCGGGTCCTTGCGCAGCTTCAGACCCGGGTCGGTGACCCACATCCGCCTGCCGTCGTCAGCCGAGTACGCGACGATCCGGTCCTTGGTGCCGGACGCCAGGACGATCCCGTCCGCGACCTCGCCCAGCGGCAGCCCGTCGACCCGGTACTGCCTCACCTTGCCGGAGCGGGTGTCGACCCGGCTCAGCGTGGCGGGCCCGCCGGCTGAGGAGAACTTCTTGCCGACGGGCGCGGTCAGCAGCACGGCGTCGCCGTCCGTGCCGACGAGGACGGTCGGGCCCTCGACCGTCGCGACCGTCCGCGCCTCACCCGTCACCGGGTCGAGGCGGACGACGGTGCTCTGCTGCGGCGCCTTCTCACTGTCCGGCGAGCACGTCAGGTACGGCACACCACCGATCACGGCCCGGTCGCAGTCCGCCTTCTTCCACCGGTACGTCCACAGCGTCCGGCCCGTCTTTCCGTCCAGCGCGGCCACGCTCTTGAACGAGGGCGTGTTGGCGAGGACCCCGCCGTCGAACAGCACGGCGGAGACCCGGCCGCGGCTGTCGTCCGCCAGCTCGTGCCGCCACAGCTCGCGGTCGCCGTCGGCGTCGAGGGCGACGAGGTCGGTGCCGGCCCGGGGCGCGCCCGGGGCGTGGTCGGCGTACGTGTAGAGCATCCCGTCCCGCGCCCCGGGGACCGTGCCCGCCGGGGTGCTGCTCCCGTCGCCCTTCCCGACCTCGCGCTTCCACACGACCTTCCCGGTACGGGCGTCCACGCGCACGGCGTCGTACTTCATGCCCCGGCAGAACACCGCCCCCTCTCCCGTGTTGCAGGCGTCCCACGACTTCGCGGGCAGCGTCGTCTGCCACCACAGCTTGCTCTCGTTGCTCACCCGGGTGGCCGGGGGCTGCGCCGTGTCGTCGCCGGTGCCGGTGACGAGGGCGGCGCCGAGGGTGAGACCGGCCAGGCCGAGGGCGGCGCCGGTCACCCGTGCGACGGTGCGCCGGCGGCGACGGCGCACGATGCGCTCGGCCATGTCGGCGGGCGTCCCTGCCTCGCCGGGAGTCCAGTGGTGCAGGACGTCCCTGATCGTGTCGTCCAGTTCGTCCGTGCTCCGGTGCGGGGTGTTCATGTGCGGGCTCCCTTCATGGCCTTGCCAGTCGGTTCGGTGCGGGCGGGTTCCTCCGCCACGGGCGCGGCGGGTCCCAGCTCGGGGGCGAGCCGGCGCAGCCGGGCCAGCGAGCGGTGGGTGGTGCTGCGCACGGTGCCGACCGAGCAGCCCAGCGCGCTCGCGACCTCCGTCTCGGACAGGTCCTCGAAGTAGCGCAGCACCAGTACGGTGCGCTGCCGCGGAGTCAGCCGCGCCAGCGCCTGCCCCACCGTGATCCGTAGATCTGCGGCGGACGTGCCGTCGGCGGCGCCGAAGTTCTCCGGCGGTACGGCGAACGTCGCCTCCCGGTGCGGCCTGCGCAGCCGCCACCGGCTGACCTGGTGCCGGTACATCACCTTGCGCACATAGCCTTCCGGGTCCTCTATGTGCCGCCAGCGACCCAGCGCCTTCATCAGCGCGATCTGCACCAGGTCCTCCGCCTCGTGCCGGTCGCCGCCGGTGAGCAGATTCGCCAGCCGCAGCAGCGCGCTCCACCGGACGTCGACGAAGTCCCTGAATCTCTCGGTGTCCTGCGGGTCCATGGGCCCTCCCGTTCCCTAACGCCCCCAAGGACGCGCGACCGGTCCGCAATCTATGCCTGCCGCCGGAGACCTTCTTGAAGTTCTCGATCTCCTTGACCCCCGCGATCCCCTCGATCTTCTTGACCTGAAGCGCGATTGAGGTCCTAGCGTTCCGGCGTGCCTTCCCGTAGATCGGCCGACGACAGGAGAACCCGCTCGTGATCCTTGTGACCGGAGCCACCGGAAACATCGGCAGTGCGCTGCTGCGAGAGCTGCACGCGCACGGCGCGGGCCCGCTGCGGGGGCTCACCCGTGATGCCGCGCGGGCCGCCCTGCCCTCCTATGTCGAAACCGTCGAGGGCGATCTCGCGGACCCGCGCTTCCTGAAGTCGGCGATGGACGGGGTCCGTGCCCTGTTCCTCGTGTCGCGGCTGGCACCCGACGCCGACGTCCTGGCTGCGGCCGGGGCGGCGGGCGTGGAGCACGTGGTGCTGGTGTCGTCGATCACCGTGCAGACCCACCCGCATCTGGGCCCCGCGGCCGAGAACCTGGCGGTCGAGCGGCTGGTCGAGGACAGCGGCATGGACTGGACGGTGCTGCGGCCCACGCAGTTCGCGTCGAACGCCGCGATGTGGGCGGCGCCGATCCGCGCGGGCGAGCCGGTCCACGCCCCCTACGCGGACGTCGGGCTGCCCACGATCCACCCCGCCGACATCGCGGCGGTGGCCCGGGTCGCGCTGACCGAACCGGGCCACCGGGGCCGCACCTACGCCCTGACCGGCCCCGAGCCGGTTTCCGCCCGGCAGCAGGTCGAGGCGATCGGGGCGGCGCTCGGGCGGGAGGTGCCCTTCGCCGAGATCAGCCGGCAGGAGGCCCGCGCCCGGATGGCCACGGTGTTCGGCGACGACGCGGCGGACGCCGTCCTCGACGTCACGGGCGGCGACGTCAACGCCGAGCTGCTGGCGGTACGCGACACGGTGCCGCGACTCACCGGCTCCCCGGCACGCCGGTTCGCCCAGTGGGCCGGGGAGAACGTCGACACCTTCCGCTGAGCCGGGCACCGAAGGTGCACCGAACCCGGCTCGGCGTTTTACCCTCGCCCCTTCACATCATGATGAGCAGACGCGTATTCGGCTTGAGCTTCCTGTTCACCGAACGGCTCTGCACATACACCTCCAGCTTGGGATTGTTTCCGGCCTTCACGGAAACGGTCCCCTGAATTCCCGTACCGAACAGAAGACTGCGCGCCGCGTCTCCCGTATAAGCGCGGTCGGTGTCCTTCTCGACCACGATGACTTCCTTGTTCAGCTGAACCTGCGCCCGCGCGCCCAGCTGGTAGTAACACGCGCCCCGCTCATAGGTCACTCCGGGATGCGAATTCACGAAGGGACGGATCTCGATCTCCTTGTCCACCTTCAGGAGCCGGTACCTGTCGGCCGGTATCGGTTCGAGATTCGCCCGCACCTCGTCGACGGATATGTCCTGCCCGACGGCGAACAGGTTCTTCGTGCCCCGCACGCCCTGCTCCCGGCCGCGCAGGAAGCTGGTGGCGGCGGCGCGCACGGTGCCGATGGCCTCCTCGACGCCCTTCTGGGAGTCCGCGTCCCAGATCGCGATGTTCCCCGCCGGGAAGCCGTAGTTCTGCGCGGTCCGCTTCGCCAGCGAGTTCGGCACGAGGATCGCGGACGTCCAGTGACCAGGCATGGCGCCCAGCTTCGCGGTGATCCTGTCCAGCCAGGGACCGAGGATCGTCATGTCGCCGTCGTGCCGCCTGTCGCCCCCCGACGCGTTCTCCTCGCCGTCCGTCACCACGATCTGGAGGAAGCTGTGCTCGCCGTATTCCTCCCATATGTGTCCCAGGTCGTCCAGGGACTTCAACGAGGCCTCGATGAGCGCCGTCGCCCCATTGTTCACCCGGTACAGACCCCGCATGGACGGAAGGTGCTTCACGTCCATGTCCCACACCAGGTTCTCCACCCGGTGGTCGAAGGAATAGAGGCTGATCCGGGTCTCGTGACCGAGGCTGTCCGATTCCGCCTTCAGGCCCGCCACGAACTCGTCCACGACGCGAATGAGCTGATTCTCGTGCGGACGCATGGAACCCGAGCAGTCCACCACCAGCGCGACGTGATTCACCTTGTGCTGAATCCTGCTTGCAGACATGATTCCGCTCCCCCTCCGAGCTTCCCCGAGTGATGTATTCACTCTATGGGGAGGCACTGACAACGCCGTTTCGTCGGCCGCCACGCCCCCGGGGTCCGGATCCGCGGTCCGCTGCGGCTAAACTTCAGCGCCGTGGTGGATACCCAGTACGAAGACCTGTTGAAGCTGGTGCTCACGTCAGGGACGGCCAAGGCCGACCGGACGGGCACCGGGACCCGAAGTGTCTTCGGACACCAACTGCGCTACGACCTCTCCCAGGGGTTCCCGCTGGTCACCACGAAGAGGGTGCACCTCAAGTCGATCGTGTACGAGCTGCTGTGGTTCCTGCGCGGCGACTCGAACGTCCGCTGGCTGCAGGAGAACGGCGTCCGCATCTGGGACGAGTGGGCCGACGCCGACGGCGAGCTCGGTCCGGTCTACGGCGTGCAGTGGCGCTCCTGGCCCGCCCCGGACGGCCGGCACATCGACCAGCTCAGCCAGGTCCTGGACACGCTGCGCAGCGACCCCGACTCCCGCCGGATGATCGTCTCCGCGTGGAACGTCGCGGAGCTGGACCGGATGGCACTCGCCCCGTGCCACGCGTTCTTCCAGTTCTACGTCGCCGACGGCAAGCTCTCCTGCCAGCTGTACCAGCGCAGCGCGGACCTGTTCCTCGGCGTCCCGTTCAACATCGCCAGCTACGCCCTGCTCACGCACATGGTGGCGCAGCAGACCGGTCTTGAGGTCGGCGACTTCATCTGGACCGGCGGCGACTGCCACATCTACGACAACCACGTCGAGCAGGTGACGGAGCAGCTCTCCCGCGCCCCCTACGCGTTCCCCGAGCTGAAGCTGCACAAGGCCGACTCGCTCTTCGACTACGCCTACTCGGACGTGGAGGTGCTGAACTACCAGCACCACCCCGCCATCAAGGGCCAGGTCGCCGTATGACCGACGGCACGGCCACCCGGCACGTCGGGCTCATCTGGGCGCAGACCCTGGACGGCGTGATCGGCGCGGACAACGGGATCCCGTGGCGGCTGCCCGAGGACATGGCGCACTTCAAGGCGACCACCCTCGGCCACCCGGTGATCATGGGCCGCAAGACGTGGGACTCGCTCCCGCCGCGCTTCCGCCCGCTGCCCGGCCGGCGCAACGTCGTGGTGACCCGCGATCCCGAGTGGTCCGCCGAGGGTGCGGAGCGCGCCGGGTCCATCGCCGAGGCCCTGGACCTCGCGGCGGGCACCGCCTGGGTGATGGGCGGCGGCGAGATCTACCGCGCCGCCCTGCCGTACGCGACGACGCTCTCGGTGACCGAGGTCGACACGACGGTGCACGGCGACACCCACGCTCCGAAGCTCGACGCGGCGTGGACGGCCGGCGAGGACGACGGCTGGCAGACCTCGACGACCGGTCTGCGGTACCGCATCCGCCGGTACACCCGGTCGTAGCCGCACCCGTAGCCGCAGCCGGGCCGGAGCGACTCGTAGCGACCGAAGCGACTCGTAGCGACCGAAGCGACCGGCTTTCGCAGACGGAGGACCGGGCGCCCCTGACCGCAGGGGCGCCCGGTCCGTCGTGTTTCGGCCCACCTCCTGGCCGAGACCGTGCACCGCGCGATTCGCCCCGGGCCGGCGGCCGCCTCGACGGCAGACTGGTGGCCGCACGTCCGTGGGGACAGCTGACGGGGGGAGCCGGTCAGATGGCGAGAGCGCGGCGGGCCGCAAGACCGTGGTGGGCGGGGCGGCCGCACGATCCCGACGCCCCTGGCCGGCGGGCGCGGCGCATGCGGGACGTCGCCGAGCTGCGGGCGCAGGGGCGCTACGGGCCCGAACTGCGTGACGTCCTGCCCGCGTTCGTGATGCTGGGCCTGGCGGCGCTCGGGCCGCTGTTCGTCCTCGCTCTGCTGTACCGCCTGCACGGGCCGTTGCTCGGCGTGCTGCTGCCGGTCGCGGTCGGGTGCGCCGGCTGGTTCGGCGGGCGGCGTCTCGTCCGGCGCCGCGCCGGCCGGTACACCCCGGCGGAACTGGCGCGCCTGGGGCATCGCGGGCTGGTCCTGGCCGTCGAGCGGATGCTGCGGCGCGACGGCTGGCAGGTCACCGATCTGACCGAGGGGGACCGGGTGCGGTTGTACGCCCGTGGCCGGGCGGGGCGCGAACTCGACGTCGCCGTCCGGGACACCGTGGAGATTCCCCCTCAGGAGAACGTGAGCCGCTCCGCCGACGACGCGGCGGTCCCGCAGGAGAAGGCGCGGCTGCTGCGGCTCGTCGTCAGTCCGGGGGCGTTCACCCGCGCCGAGGTCCTGTGGGCCTCCCGGCAGAGCGGTGTCCTGCTGGTCGACGGGGAGACGCTGCGGCGGTGGGCGGCCGGTGTCCCGTTCGACGAACTCGGCCTGCCGACCTGACGGGCAGAGCCACGGAGAAGGGGTCCTGGAGGAAGAAGGAAGCCGTTCCCCTGTCGCGCGCGGCGGCCGGGGAACGGCTGTGGTGCCAGGTGGCGCAACGTGCGGTCAGGAACCGGCGGACGAGGACGGCAGCTGCGTGCTGTCCGTCGCCTCGACGTACGCCCGGGCGGCGACCATGACCTCGCGGGCGCGGTCGTCGGCGATACAGAGGGCCGGGGCCATGTCCTCCAGTTGCGGATTCATGCCGATCATCCAGGCGCGGGCCGTATACACGGACTCGGCGGCCTGGATCAGGTGGAAGATCTGGATCGCGTCGATCAGGCGGGCCTCGGCCTCCGGCCTCGGCCGACTGGTGCCGGCCGCCCAGCGGCCCACCTGCTTCGCGTCGTTGATGCCCGCCATGCGCGCGGTCAGCCGCTGCCCGAGGTTCGCCTGGAGAAATCGCGCGATGTCGGCGATGGGCGTACCGACGGCAACACTGTGGGCCGCCGTCGCGGCGGCGGTGGTCCGGGGCTTGGTGTCGATCGTGGACATGACGGTCTCCCTCATTGACCCGGCGGGCCTCACCGTAAGAACCAAAGGGTGAGGGCGGGTCGGACGGCGGGCTCTGCGGCTCGGCGGCAGCTGCGGGACGCGCCATGGCTGTCGGCGGCACGGACGGAGGGGCGCGCAGGCACGCATGCCGATGGCTGCGATCGTCGCAGTGGCTGTTCCATCACGTCCATGACGCCCTCCCTCCAAGTCTGTTTCCAAAAGCGTACCCACGGTGGTGGGCCAACTCCACCTGAAGACGTCTACTTTGAGGAAGCGTCATATGCCACGCCACATGGCGGAATCTCCTCCTCCGCCATGCCTCACCTGCGGTTTGTGGTGCGGACTGCAGGTTTTCGGCCACCGAGGGCCTTCCGGTGATTGGCCGTTTCCCACCCCCTAATGGACCCCTTTAGAGGTGGGGTTCCGGTGTGTTGGTGGTGTGTTACCGGCGCCTTCAAGGGGTGCGCAGCGGTTGTGCAAGGGGTACGCAGAGGGTGCGCAGGCGGGGCCGGCGGTCGGTCAGAACATCTGCAGGCCGTACTCCTGGGCCACCGTCCGCAGCGGCTCCGACTCGGGGAACACGTACGTCGACTCCAGCCGGTCGACCGTCGTGTTGTCGAAGACCGCCCAGCACTGGCGCATGCCGAAGCGCGACTTGTAGGCGATGCCGTGGATGCGCGGGGTGCCCTGCGCGGTGCGCTGGGTGTGGGCCCAGCGGGCGATGGCCCGGGTGAGGCGGCGGTGGAAGCCCTGGATGTGGTCGCGGGTGAGTTCGGCCTGGGTGACGCCGAGTTCGGCCAGCTGCGGCGCGAGGAGGACGGTGAGCGTCTTCAGGGTGTGTGGGTCGTCGACGTCGAGGAAGCGGCTGTCCTTGGCGGGTTCTAATCGCAGGAGGGTGTGCTTGGCGCTCCAGTCGCGGACCATCTTGCCGGGGCCGACGAAGAACGGCTCGTGCCAGTCGTGGTCGACGAGTTCGCGCATGTCCGGGTGGACGCGGAAGGGGGCCAGCGCCTCGGCGAAGCAGCCGTCCTGCTGGGAGGCGCAGTAGAGGGTGCCGTACGTGCTCGCGCTCCAGGCGTTGCCCGCGGTGCTGGACTCGTCCGGGGCCGCCAGGATGTCGTAGCTGAGCGGATCGGGGGTCTTTCCCAGTCGCCAGACGCCGTCGGTGGGAGCGGGTACCAGTCTGACGTCGGCTGCTGGGCTGGAGGTCATGGGTTCGGCTCCGGTCGTCGTCCGTTCAGGCCCTCTGAACGGGGCGGCCCGTCGGCTCCGGCCGACGGGCTTGGGGTGGTCCGCTGGGTCGCGTGTCCTGAACAGGGGCAGGACAGGAGACAGTTGATCAATTGTGGTGGCCGATCGGCCGTGATGCGAGTCACTTGCGCGACATCGCGGGGGCGCACGATGCATTCCGGGGGGCGCATAGTCCGTCAGCATGTGTGATCGGCGTCGCCCGATCGGCGCACCGGGTGCGGTCGCGCGGGCGGCGGCGGTCAGTGGGCCAGTGCGGGGTGGGCCAGGTCGAGGCTGGTCAGGGCCGTTCCCGCGTGTCCGGCCAGGGCCAGGTCGGCGGTCGCGGTGCCGGGGTGGGGGGTCGCGTCCAGCCAGGTCAGTGGGGTGGCCGTGGCCAGCGTGAGGAGTTGTGCGCCGGTGGCCGCGTCCCACAGATGGATGATGCCGTCGCGGGCGGCGCTGACCACGTACGTGCGGTGTTCGGCGGTGAACGTGGCCAGCGCGTGCACGGGGGCGTGGTGGCCGGTCAGCGGCGGGCCGAGCGGTTGCCTGGTCGCCAGGTCCCAGAGCCGGACGTCGGCCTGGTCGCCCGCGGTGACCAGGAAGGGCGAAAGGTCGCCCGCGGGCGCCGTGTTGAGGGCGAGGGCGTGGATGATGCCCTGGTCGCAGTGGATCCGGTCGGCCGCGGTGTCCTCGTCGGCCGCGGGGTCCCACAGGCGGACGACGCCCTCCGTGCCCGCGGTGGCGAGCCAGGGCCGGCCGTCTTCCGTACACGCGGCGGCCAGCGCCTTGACGCTCATCGTGTGGCCGTTCCACGTCCGCAGCAGGCTGCCCGTGTGGAGGTCCCACAGGCGGGTGCGGTAGTCGTCGGACGCCGTCAGCAGGAGGGCCAGCGCGCCGTCCGGGCTCGTGCAGGCGGCGATGTGGCGGGTGGGCGCACCGCACTCCAGGGGCGGCAGCGACGGCGGTGTGCCGTTGGCCACCGGGTCCCACCCCCGTACGGTGCCGGTGGCGTCGGCCCACAGCAGCAGGTGCCGGGAGCCGCGGCGGGCCCAGGTCAGGGCGAGGACGGGCTCGGGGGCGACGAGCGCGGTGGTCGCCAGGCCGGTGCGGGTGGCGGTCAGCCGGACCGTGGTGTCGTGGGCCGTGGCGACGAGCGGGCCGCCGTCGCTGTGCCAGAGCGCGGTGGCGGCCGCGGCGCGCGGGGCGGGGGCGGGTCCCGCGGTGAGGTGGCGGCCGATGTCGGCCGCGGTCCACAGGCGCAGGGTGGCGTCGGCGGCGCCGGACAGCAGGGCGCCGGGCCGGTCCGGGCTGTCGGGCAGGGCGGCGAGCGCGGTGACGGTGTCGGTGTGGCCGCGCAGTTCGGCGACGGTGCCGGTGGCGGGCTCCCAGAGAGTGACGGTGCGGCCGCGGGCGGCGGCGAGGACGACGGTCTCCTCGTCCAGTACGAGCCGGCACAGGTCCTTGACGGGTTCGCCGTGGCCGGGCGCGGTGGCGGGCAGCCGGCCTTCGGCGGTGGACCAGGAGGTGATGCTGCCGTCGGCGTGGCCTGCGTAGAAGAGTCCGGGTTCGACGCCGGCCGTCACGGTGCGGGCGGGAGCGGGCAGGGGGTGCACGGCGCGGACGGTGCCGTCGAGGTGGTGCACGGTCAGGTCGTGCGCGGTGTGCACGAGGACGCGCTCGCCGTCGGTGTCGATCACCGTCGTGAGGGTGCCGCGCAGCACCGGGGGCGCGGTGGCGATGGTGCGGGACGGCCCGGGCGCGGCCCAACTGACGGTCTCGCTGCGGCCGTTGACGGCCCATACGGTGAGGTCGCCGCGATCGTCGAAGCCGCACAGGGCGTCATCGAACCAGGTGGAGTCGGTGTGGCAGCCCAGGGCCGCGTGCCGGTGCGCGTCCCACAGCCGCACCGTGCCGTCGGTGCCCGCGGTGACGAGGTACTGCCGTCCGTCGGGGTCCGGCGGGCTGAGGTGCAGGGCGCGGATCTCGCCGGAGTGCGCGGCGATCGGGGCGCCGACGGGGTGGGCGGTGGCGGCGTCGAGGAACTCCAGGGTGCCGGTCGTGGTGGCGACGGCGATCTGCGGTCCGTGGCGGGGGTGGTCGAGGGCGAGCAGCCGGGTCGGCGTGGCGGGCAGGGTGGCCCAGATGTTCGCCGCGGGCCGCCAGTTGGTGAAGTGGGCGGTCAGCGGGCTGTCGGCGGGCGGCGCCGCCTCGGGCGGCATCCGGGTGCGTGGGGTGTCGGGGTAGGTGAGGGCGATGTGGGCCAGGTGCAGGCTGGCCATGCGCGACGGCAGCGGCGCGTCGCGCAGGTAGGGCTCTATGGCGGACCAGGCCGTCAGCCAGTGCCGGGGCCCGCAGGCCGGGCTGTGGTGGAGCAGCGCGCGGATGCCGCCGCCGGTGTCCCAGGCGAGTGCCTGCGGCGGGACGCGCGCGTCGTCCAGGACGTGCCCGAGCGCGGCGTGCCGGGCCAGGTGACGGCGGGCGTACGGCGGGGGCGGCTGCCCGGGGTCCGCGCTCAGGGCCGCGAGCCGCGCGGCGATGCGGGCGTGCACGGCCGCCTCGCCGGCGCCGTCGTCACCCAGCGCGTGATCGCGCGCGGTGTCGTGGGGGTCGGTCGTCACGGCGCACAGCGTCTGGCGGTCACCTCCGGGGGCACG
>NZ_JAMOLN010000028.1 GCF_024448165.1 Streptomyces longispororuber | reverse complement strand
CCGGCCTCGCTCGGCGCGGCCGTCGGGCCGCTCTTCGCGGTCTCGGTCTCACTCCTCACGGCCGCGGCCCCACTCTTCGCGGTCGCGGTCTCGCCCTTCATGGCCGCGGTCTCGCTCTTGAGGATCCGCAGCGACTTGCCGACCGACCTGGCGGTGTCCGGCAGCCGCTTGGCCCCGAACAGCAGGATGAAGATGACCGCCACGATCAGCAGGTGCCAGGGCTCTAGCCCGTTGCGGAGCATGCCGCCTCCTTGCAGTGCACTCACGAAAGGTTGCTACATTGCGCAACTGTACAACCCAACGCACGCCACTTCACAGGAGGCACCCATGTCCGGCCGACGGCGCAGACGGTCGCGTCCGCTCCGGATCGCCCTCGCCCTGACCGCCTCCTTCGTGGTCCTCGTCACGGCGGGGGCCGGCTGGCTCTACCTCCGGCTCGGCGGCAGCATCCACACGTTCAGTTCCGACGGCGTCTCCGGCGACCGTCCGGACGCCGACGCGTCGAAGGGCGAGAACGTCCTCGTCATCGGCTCGGACGCGCGCACCGGCGGCAACAGCGCGCTCGGCGGCGGCGACAAGGGCGACATCGGCCGCTCCGACACCACGCTCCTGCTGCACATATACGCGGGCCACCGGCACGCCGTCGCCGTCTCGATCCCCCGCGACAGCCTGGTCACGATCCCCTCGTGCAAGCTCCCGGACGGCACGTGGACGAAGGAGCGGCCGGACACCATGTTCAACGCGGCGTACTCCGTGGGCTCCACCGCCCAGGGCAACCCGGCCTGCACCCAGAACACCGTCGAGAAGCTGACCGGCCTGCGCGTCGACCACACGGTCGTCGTCGACTTCAAGGGCTTCGCCGCACTGACGGACGTCGTGGGCGGCGTCCGGGTCTGCCTGCCGCAGAACGTCTACGCGCGCGACCTCGACCCGAACCGCACCACCCGCGGCGCCCTCCTCTTCCCCAAGGGCGAACAGACGGTGTCCGGGCAGCGGGCCCTGGACTACGTCCGGATCCGCCACGGCATCGGCGACGGCTCGGACATCGGCCGCATCAAGCGCCAGCAGGCCTTCATGGCCGGCCTGATGAAGAAGATCCGCGCGGACGGACTGACCCCGACCCGGCTGCTGCCGCTGGCGAACGCGGCCACCGAGTCGCTGACCGTCGACCCGGGCCTCGGGTCCGCGGACAAGCTGATCTCGTTCGCGATGTCGCTCAAGGACGTCGATCCTCAGCACCTGAAGTTCGTGACGGTGCCCTGGCGCTACGAGGGGTCGCGCGTCGCCCTAGTCCAGCCGGACGCGGACCGCCTGTGGGCGTCCCTCAAGGACGACCGCACGGTGCACGGCAAGAGCGCATCGCCCACTCCGTCACCCGCACCGTCCCCGGGGGACGGCATCGCGGTCTCCGTCCACAACGGCACGACCGTCCCGGGACTCGCCGCCCGCGCCGCGGCCGAGCTGGAGGCGGACGGCTTCACGGTCACGGGTACGGCGACCGCGGCGGGGCAGGGCCGCACGACGACGGTGGTCGAGTACGGCCCCGGTCTGCGCGCCCGCGCCGCGACCGTCGCCGCCCGCTTCCCCGGCGCCACGCTCGCCCCGGCCGCCGGAACCGGCATCGACGTGATCCTCGGCACCGACTACCCGACCGCCAAGACCCCCGAGGACGCCGAAGGCACCACGAGCACCACCAGTTCCACCAGCACCGAGGACCCGACCGAGAACGCGCGCTCCGCCGACGCCGATCCCTGCGACGACCTCTCCTACGGCTGACGGGCCACCGCGCGCCCGGCCTTCTCCCAGTTGTCGTGCAGCCGGTCGAGATAGGACCGGGCCTGGCTGCCGGGCGACGCCCCGCGCGCGAAGGCGAGCATGTTGGCGGCCCCGGTGTTGTAGCCGAGCGCGAGCAGTTCGTCGCGGGTGTACGGGCCCGTCCAGTGGGCCGGCAGCCGGGCGGCGAGGTCGTGCAGGTGCCACGCCGCGGCCTCGATGGCCAGGTCCCGGTCGTCGGGCAGCTCGTCCCAGCGCCGGCCGGCGAAGTCCCGGCCCCGCTTGGTGTCGTCGAAGGCGGCCCGGTGCATGTTCGCGATCCCGAAGGCGGCGTCCGGCTTGTACCGCTGCCAGGCCCGCTCCAGCGCCGGATCGTGCGGCTTGTACGCCTCGTTGCAGAGGATCGCCATGACCAGTCGGGCACCGACGCCGGCCTGCCCGGCGCGGGCCCGCACCTCGGCCGCGTAGTCCACGGGGTCGTAGCGGCCACCGGCCGTCCTGGACGGGGAGGGTTCCGGGCCGTCACGACCGGGCGAGGACGGGGGCGAAGAGGAGGGGGACGGCGACGGGGTCCGCGACGGAGCGGGTGAAGGGGACCCCGCCCGGGGCTGCGACGGCTGGTGCCCGACGCGCGCCACGAGCCCCCACACCACCACCGCGGCCACGACGAGCACGAGCCACCCCCACCGCGTACGACGCCCGGCCATGCCGGTCTCCTCTCGCCCGCAAGGTCCGCACCGGCCAGTGTAGGAAGCGTCGGCGATCTAGGCGTCGACGCGAGGGAGGAGTTCGAGCACATTGCCGATACGGTGGTCCAGAGCGCGTGCCGCAAAAAGCCCGCACCGTGCCCGAGATCGAGCCGCACCGGCTGGACCGAGCCGCGAGAGAGAGACATGAGCAGGACGTTTACGCAGGTCAGAAGGCCTATGAGGAGTGCGGGGTAGGGCCGTGCATATCGTGATCATGGGCTGTGGCCGAGTAGGGTCCCAACTTGCCCAGACCCTGGAACAGCAGGGCCACACGGTCGCCGTGGTCGACCAGGACCCCACGGCCTTCCGCCGACTGGGATCCGGTTTCGGCGGCCGTCGCGTCACCGGTGTCGGTTTCGACCAGGACACCCTGCGCGAGGCCGGCATCGAGGAGGCGGGCGCGTTCGCCGCGGTCTCCAGCGGTGACAACTCCAACATCATCGCCGCCCGCGTGGCCCGCGAGATGTTCGGCATCGAGAACGTGGCGGCGCGGATCTACGACCCCCGCCGCGCCGAGGTCTACCAGCGCCTGGGCATCCCAACGGTCGCCACGGTCCGCTGGACCGCCGACCAGATGCTGCGCCGCCTCCTGCCGTCCGGCGCCGAGCCGCTGTGGCGGGATCCCACCGGTGGCGTGCAGCTCGCCGAGGTGCACACGTCGGCGTCCTGGGTCGGCCACAAGATCAGCCGCCTGCAGGAGGAGACGGGCGTGCGCGTCGCGTTCCTGACCCGGCTCGGCGAGGCGATCCTGCCGACGTCGCAGACGGTGCTGCAGGAGGGCGACCTCGTCCACGTGATGATGCGCACGGACGACGTCGAGAAGGTCGAGGCGGCGTTCGCCGAGGGTCCTGAAGAGGAGGGCGGTCACTGATGAGGGTCGCCATTGCCGGAGCCGGAGCGGTCGGCCGCTCGATCGCGGGCGAACTGCTCGAGAACGGCCACGAGGTCCTCCTCGTCGACAAGGCGCCGACCGCCATCTCGGTCGAGCGCGTCCCGCAGGCGGAGTGGCTGCTCGCCGACGCCTGCGAGATCACGTCCCTGGACGAGGCGGCGCTGCAGCGCTGCAACGTGGTCATCGCGGCCACCGGCGACGACAAGGTCAACCTGGTCGTCTCGCTGCTCGCGAAGACCGAGTACGGGGTCCCGCGGGTCGTCGCCCGCGTCAACAACCCCAAGAACGAATGGCTGTTCAACGAGTCGTGGGGCGTCGACGTCGCCGTCTCCACGCCGCGCCTCATGTCGGCCCTGGTCGAAGAGGCCGTCAGCGTGGGCGACCTGGTGCGCCTGCTGCGCTTCAGCCACGGTGACGCGAACCTGGTCGAGCTGACGCTCCCGCCGGAGTCGGCCCTGGCCGGCACCCGGGTCGGCGACGTCCAGTGGCCGGAGGACACGTCCCTGGTCACGATCATCCGCGGCACCCGCGTCCTGGCTCCCAGCCAGGAGGACTCCCTGGAGGCGGGCGACGAGCTGCTGTTCGTCGCGGCGCAGGCCCGGGAGGAACAGCTGGAGGACCTGCTGTCGGTCCGACGCGAGGACGCGTAGAAGAAGTCGGAAAAGGGCGGTGGCCCCGAGCTCTGCTCGGGGCCACCGCCCTTTTCCGACTTCAGGGGCGCGGGGAACTGCGCGGCCAGCCGCACACGGCCCGCACCCGCGAACCGGGCTCAGGCCTCCCGGCGATGCCGCGCCCCGCCTTCGGAACGCCCGACCTCGGCCCCGGCCTTCTCGGCCTGCGCCGCCTTCTCGGCCTGCTCGGCGGCTTCCATCTCCGCGAACACGTCGATCGGCGCGGGCGCCTTCGCCAGGAACACCCACGTCAGCCACACCGCCAGCAGGAACGGCGGGATCTTCAGCGCGATGAGCACCCAGCCGAACTGCGTCGTGTCCGCCCACCAGTACAGCGGGAACAGGACCGCGCACTTGGCGAGCAGGATGAGCCCCCAGGCCCAACTCGCCTTCGCATAGGCCTTCTTGCGGCCGGGGTTGCGCGTCCGCCACGAGAGGTTCTCCTTGAACACCGGCCCGAGGATGAGGCCGATGAGCGGAACCCCGCACAGCGTCGTCACGATGTACGCGAGGGCGAGCCCCAGCGTGTAGAGCATGCCGGGCAGGTAGAAGTCCTTGGCATTGCCGGTCATCATCGCGAAGACGACGCCGAAGGCGACACCGAAGACACCGCTGAAGGCGTGCTTGACGGTGTCCTTCATGACCAGTCGTACGACGACCAGGACCAGGGACACCGCGAGGGCCGCGATGGCCGACATGTGCAGGTCCTTGTTGATCGTGAAGATGGTCACGAAGAGGAGACCGGGCACGACGGTCTCCACCATGCCCCGCACACCACCGAAGGCCTCGAAGAGCGCGGCCTCGGTCACCGCCCTGTCTGCGGTTGCGGGGTCGTCGACTCCGGGTTCGCGGTCGGTCGGCTTGTCGAGGGACGTCACCGGCTACTCCCGTCCGAGCGGTCTGAGTTCGTATTTCGGGTTGAAGAGCACCCTACGGCCCCGGCTCATCGAGATCCGACCCGATGCGATCAACTTACGGCCCGGTTCTATGCCCAGGATCGAGCGGCGGCCGAGCCACACGACGTCCAGGGCCGCCGAGCCGTCGAACAACTCCGCCTCCAGCGCCGGGACTCCGGCGCGTGGCCGCAGGGTGACCGTGCGCAACGTACCAGTAACCGTGACGATCTGTCGGTCCTGGCAGTCGCCGATGCGTGTGCAGCCCGTGGTCTCCGAGTCCTCGCGCAGCTCCTCCGACTCCAGGTCCTCCTGCGAGGTGGACAGTCGGTCGAGCATGCGCCGGAATCGGCCCGCCGGCTTCTCGGACGCCCTGTCGGAACGAGGAACAGCACTCATACAGGAAGCGTACCCGGGGCCGGTGACACGGTCGTACCCGCTGGTGTACCCCGGTTCCCGGGGCCCTACCCGGCCTGTTTCGGCTACTTCTCGAACCGGTATCCCATTCCGGGCTCGGTGACGAAGTGCCGCGGGTGCGAGGGGTCGGTCTCCAGCTTGCGGCGCAGCTGGGCCATGTACACCCGCAGATAGTTCGTCTCCGTGCCGTACGACGGGCCCCACACCTCCTGGAGCAGCTGTTTCTGGCTGACCAGGCGGCCCGTGTTGCGCACCAGCACCTCCAGCAGGTGCCACTCCGTGGGCGTGAGGCGTACGTCGCGGCCGCCGCGGTTGACCTTCTTGGCCGCCATGTCGACCGTGAAGTCCGCGGTCTCGACGATGCCCTCGTCCTCGCCGCCGCCGGTGGGCTCGGCCCGCCGCACGGCCGCCCGCAGCCGGGCGAGCAGCTCGTCCATGCCGAACGGCTTGGTGACGTAGTCGTCGGCCCCGGCGTCGAGCGCCTCGACCTTCTCGTCCGAGGAGTGCCGGGCGGACAGGACGAGGATCGGCACCCTGGTCCAGCCGCGCAGCCCCTTGATGACCTCGACGCCGTCCATGTCGGGCAGGCCCAGGTCGAGGACGATCACGTCGGGGTGGCGGGCGGCGGCGAGCTGCAGCGCCTGCGCGCCGTCGGCGGCGGCGTCCACCTCGTACTTGCGCGCCTTCAGGTTGATGACGAGGGCGCGGACGATCTGCGGTTCGTCGTCGACCACGAGCACCCGGGTCATGCGTGCCTGCCTCTCTGCGTTCCAGCAGTCGGTGCGGGGGCCTGGGCGGCCGCCGCGGAGGGGGTACGGGCCGCGGCCCGCAGGGTGAGGACCATGGTGAGGCCGCCACCGGGGGTGTCCTCGGCGCTGAGCGTGCCGCCCATCGCCTCGACGAAGCCGCGGGCCACGGCGAGCCCGAGCCCGACTCCCGCGCCCCGAGGAGCGTCACCGTAGCGCTGGAAGGGCGCGAAGATGCGGTCCTTCGCCTCGTCGGGGACGCCGGGGCCGCGGTCCACCACGCGGAGTTCGACGCGGTCGCCGAGCGTGCTCGCGGCGACGAGGACGGGCTCGTCGGGCGGGCTGTACTTGACGGCGTTCTCCACGATGTTCGCGACGGCCCGCTCCAGCAGGCCCTTGTCGACGGTGACCATGGGCAGCGACTCGGGGACGTCCAGGTCGACGCTGAGCTCCGGGTCCGGTACGCCGACCAGCGCCATCGGCACCACCTCGTCGAGGTCGATCTCCCGGATGAGCGGGGTGACGGTGCCGGTCTGGAGGCGGGACATGTCGAGGAGGTTGCCGACGAGGTGGTCGAGCCGGTCGGCGCCCTCCTCGATCCCGGCGAGCAGTTCCGCCTGGTCCTCGTCGGACCACTCGACGTCCTCGGAGCGCAGGGACGACACGGAGGCCTTGATGCCGGCCAGCGGCGTGCGCAGGTCGTGCGAGACGGCGGCCAGCAGCGCGGTGCGGATCCGGTTGCCCTCGGCGAGGGTGCGGGCCTGGTCGGCGGCGTCCTGGAGGCGCTGGCGGTCGAGCACGACGGCGGCCTGCGCGGCGAAGGCGGCGAGCACGCGCCGGTCCTCGGCGGGCAGCACGCGCCCGGACAGGGCGAGCGCCATGTGGCCGCCGACGGGTACGTCGACGTCGGCGTCCTCGGGGCGTTCGAGCGGGCGTGGTCCGACGCTGCCCGCGCAGGTCCAGGGCTCGGTGTCGCCGGCCCGCTCCAGCAGCGCCACGGACTCCATCGCGAAGGTCTCCCGGACGCGTTCGAGCAGGGCCTCCAGGCTGGTCTCGCCGCGCAGCACGCTGCCCGCCAGGAACGAGAGGATCTCCGACTCGGCCCGCAGCCGGGCCGCCTGGTGCGTGCGCCGCGCCGCCAGATCCACCACGGACGCGACCGACACCGCGACGCCGACGAAGATCACGATGGCGACGATGTTCTTCGGGTCGGCGATCGTGAACAGGTGCAGCGGCGGCGTGAAGTAGTAGTTCAGGAGCAGGGAGCCGAACGCCGCCGAGGCGAGCGCCGGGAGCAGCCCGCCGACCAGCGCCGCCGCCACGGTCAGCGACAGGAACAGCAGCATGTCGTTGGCGAGGCCGAGGTCGGAGTCGACGTGCGTGAGGAGCAGCGCGAGCAGCGCGGGTCCGCCGACGCCGATGAACCAGCCCCACGCGATCCGGGACCGGCCGAGCCGGGCACCGCGGGCGACGGGCAGCCCGCGCCCCTTGGCGACCTCTTCGTGCGTGACGATGTGGACGTCGAGGTCGGGCCCGGACTCCCGGGCGACGGTGGCGCCGACGCCGGGCCCGAACATGTACTGCCAGGTCTTGCGGCGCGAGGAGCCGAGGATGATCTGGGTGGCGTTGACCCCGCGGGCGAACTCCAGGAGCGCGGAGGGGATGTCGTCGCCGATGACGTGGTGGAACGTTCCGCCGAGGTCTTCGACGAGGGTGCGCTGGACGGCCAGTTCCTTGGGGGACGCGGCGGTGAGGCCGTCGCTGCGGGCGATGTAGACGGCAAGGACCTCGCCGCCCGCGCCCTTCTCGGCGAGCCGGGCCGCGCGCCTGATCAACGTACGGCCTTCGGGACCGCCGGTCAGTCCGACGACGATGCGCTCGCGGGCCTGCCAGGTGGAGCGGATGTTGTGCTCGCCCCGGTACTGCTGGAGGTACTCGTCGGCGCGGTCGGCGACCCAGAGCAGGGCCAGCTCCCGCAGGGCGGTGAGGTTGCCGGGGCGGAAGTAGTTGGACAGGGCCGCGTCGACCTTGTCGGACTTGTAGATGTTGCCGTGGGCCATCCGGCGGCGCAGCGCCTGGGGCGACATGTCGACCAGCTCGATCTGGTCCGCGCGGCGCACGACCTCGTCGGGCACGGTCTCGCGCTGGCGCACTCCGGTGATCGCCTCGACGACGTCGCCGAGGGACTCCAGGTGCTGGATGTTGACCGTCGATATGACGTCGATGCCCGCCGCGAGCAGCTCCTCGACGTCCTGCCAGCGCTTGGCGTTGCGGGAGCCCGGCACGTTCGTGTGGGCGAGCTCGTCGACGAGAGCGACGGCGGGGGCCCGGCCCAGGACGGCGTCGACGTCCATCTCGCGGAAGACGGAGCCCCGGTACTCGATCTCCTTGCGCTCGACCTGCTCCAGGCCGTGCAGCATCACCTCGGTGCGCGGCCTGCCGTGGTGCTCGACGAACGCCACCACGCAGTCCGTGCCGCGCTCGACGCGGCGGTGCGCCTCGGAGAGCATCGCGTACGTCTTGCCGACGCCCGGTGCGCTGCCGAGATAGATCCGAAGCTTGCCGCGTCCCATGGCCCCATTGTCTTTCAGTCGCTGCATCACGCAGCGTCGACCTTACGGCCAGCAATTCTCACAAAGGGGACAGATGCCTGGTGGGTGGGCGGCTTTGACGCAACTCTGATGCGCGTCCGCGCGGTCAGTGCTGGACGATCTCGCCGTCGCTCAGCTCCAGGACCCGGTCGGCGAGATCGAGCAGCGTCGCGTCGTGCGTGGCGACCAGTGCGGTGACGCGCTCGCTGCGCACGACGGCCCGCAGCAGCTCCATCACGGAGAGCCCGGTCTCCGCGTCGAGCTGCCCGGTGGGCTCGTCGGCGATGAGGAGGGCCGGCTTGTTGGCCAGCGCCCGGGCGATGGCGACGCGCTGCTGCTGGCCGCCGGAGAGCTCGCCGGGCCGCTGCTTGGCGTGCCCGTCGAGGCCGACGAGGGAGAGCAGCAGCTCGACCCGCTCCTCGCGCTCGCGCGGGTCCGCCTTGCGCAGCCGCATCGGTACGCCGACGTTCTCGGCGGCGGTGAGGATCGGGATCAGCCCGAAGGACTGGAAGATGAAGCCGATCCGGTCCCGGCGCAGTTCAAGGAGGCCGTTCTCGCCGAGCTCCGCGAGGTCGAGGCCGTCCACGGTGATCCGCCCCCGGTCGGGCTCGTCGAGCCCGCCCACGAGGTTGAGCAGCGTCGTCTTGCCGGATCCCGAGCGCCCCTTGAGGGCGACGAGCTCGCCGCGCGGCACCTCGAAGGACACCCCGCGCAGGGCGTGCACGGCGGCGGCCCCGGACCCGTACGAACGGTGCAGCCCGTCCACCACGACCATCGGTCCCCGGCCGTCCTGTTCCAGGACGGCGGTCCCCGCCTCTGCCTTCTCGGTCATCCGCGCCGCTCCCCCGTACGTACGTTCCCGGCCGGGCGCCAGTATGGGCACGTGGCGCCCGGCCGGGCAATGGTCGAGACCGGTTCCGGGCCCGCTAGCTCGGGTTCTCGGCGTGGGTCAGCGTCTCCCAGGCCACGAACAGGTTGTTGGACCCGGCGGGCCGCTGCTGCTCGGTGAGCTTCTGGGTGTTGGTCATGGCGGTGCCGAGGCGGGTGTGCAGGGCGTTGTAGCCGACCTCGGTGACCGGTCCGAGGCCGCGCTTGACGGTGCCGCCGCACAGCGAGCTCGGCGGCGCCTCACCGAGCTCGTACTTGGACTGGAAGCCGAGCGCCTGCCGCAGCCGCTCGCCGACGTCGGTGCCGTACAGGTCCTGCCCCTGGATGCGGCTGGTCTCGGCGATGTGCGAGATGGCCGAGATGCCGTATCCGGTGTGGGTGAAGTCGCGGCAGGTCTCCTGGGTCAGTCCCGTCATGAAGGTCGACTGGCCCTGCCAGTAGTTGACGATCTTCTCCTTCGTGTCCAGGTTCTGGCTGGGCACGGTCTTGGGCAGCGCGCCGTCCGAGGACAGGTACACGTACGCGGCCGTGCGCGTCCGGAACTTGGCCATGGCCTTGTCGTAGGAGGTCTTGTCCTCCAGGAAGACGGAGATGCCGACGGCGGCCTCCATCATCGACAGCTCCCAGTTGCCGTTGGAGTTCGAGCCGTTGATGACCTTGGGCAGGTAGACGTCGCGCAGCATCGTCCGGAAGCGGCTCTCGTTCGCCCAGCCGCCGGAGTACGTGTACTTGATGAGCTCGGCGGCCTTGGGCCAGGAGGAGCCGGCCCAGCCGGTCTGCAGGGGCGCGTTGCTGTTGGTGTGCTCCTTGATCGTGCCGGACCAGGCGTCCATGAGCGCGATCGACTTCTTCGCGTACCGCTCGTCGCGGGTGAAGTACCAGGCGAGCGCGTCGGTGTACGCGGCTATCGCGTCCTCGCGCTCGTCGGTGCAGCCGTAGTTGGGGTTGGAGTACGAGCCGCACTCGACGGTGGCACGGGGCTTGGGCGTGCGGTTCAGGTCGGCGTACTTGCTCGCCAGCATCTGGTCGAGGGCGCCCTTCCAGGGCTGCGCCCCGGCGTCGGCCTTGGCCTTGGCGAAGTCCAACTGCCCCTTGGAGACGGTGACTCCGGGGTGGGCGAAGGTCGCGGGGGCCGCGTCGGCGCGGTCCGCTCCCGGCCAGGCGACGACGCCGGCGACCAGGGCGGTGACGGCGGTGGCGAGGGTGGCAAGCAGGGTGGTGCGCGATCGTCGGTGACGAGCCTGCATGGTGGGGGCCATCCGTTCTCGTATGTGAACGCGGGGCGCCGATGTGAACCACGGCGCTGGCCGGTGACCCTAGGTACGGACCAGCCTTCCGTCAAGTACTGAGAAAAGAACGGCAGTTGAGGGCCCACGAGGCGGGCGGGCAACGAAAAGCCGGGGGCCGCGCACCCTGACGGATGCGCGGCCCCCGGCCACGTACGAACGAGCTGCGTCAGCGGACCTCGGTGATCTCCGGGCCGCGCTGGAGCTGCCCCATGCCGCCGGAGAAGCGCGAGCTCTCGTCGGAGGCCTGCGTGGTGCCCTCGGCGACCATCTGCGCGTCGTCCGGGAGCTTCAGGACGATCGGGTCGCGCGGGGCCATCGGACCCTCGCCGCGCACGACGACCGTGTCCCGGAAGATCTGCTCGAGCAGGCCGGCCGCCTGCGGCTGCACGGCACCCTGCCCGGAGATCACACCGCGCAGGAACCAGCGGGGGCCGTCCACGCCGATGAAGCGCACCACCTGGAAGCCGCCGGTGCCGTCCGGCAGCTGCACCGGCACCTGGGCCCGCAGCTCCCAGCCGAGCGAACCCTCGACCTCGTCGATCACACCACCCTGCTGGGTGATGCCCGTGGCGATCTCCTCACGGACCTCGCCCCAGATGCCCTCCTTCTTGGGGGCGGCGAAAGCCTGCAGCTGGACCGCGCTGTCCTGGAGGACGACGGTCGCCGCGACGATCGCGTCACCCGCGACCTCCACCCGCAGCTCCATGCCCTCCACACCGGGGACGAAGAGTCCGCCCAGGTCGACCCGGCCCTCGCCGGGCTCACGGACCTCAGAGGCGTCCCAGGGACCGTCGGGACGCGGCTCGGGCTCGAGCCGCACGCGCTCCGGCTCACCCTCAGCGTCCGCGTCGGCACTGTCGACGACCTGCTCGGCCTCGCCCGCCGCGTCCACTGCGTCCTCAGCGGAGCTGTTCTTCTTGCGACGTCCGAACACGTCACTGTCCTTCCCGGTCGGATACGACCGAAGCGTATCGATTCCCACCCTTTTGACCGTCCGCGCCCACGGCGGCATGCCCGCCGGTGGACCCGAAGCCCCCCTCGGCCCGCACCGAATCGGGAAGCTCCGCGACCTCCTGGAAGCGGACCCTCTCGACCTGCTGGACGACCAGTTGGGCAATCCGGTCGAAGCGCTCGAACCGCACGCTCTCGCGCGGGTCGAGATTCACCACGATCACCTTGATCTCCCCACGGTACCCGGCATCCACCGTCCCTGGGGCATTCACCAGAGCGACACCGCAGCGTGCGGCGAGACCGGATCGTGGGTGCACGAAGGCCGCGTACCCCTCGGGCAGCGCGACAGACACTCCGGTGGGCAGCACGACCCGCTCCCCCGGGGCGAGTTCGCACGCCTCCGTGGTGCGCAGATCGGCCCCCGCGTCGCCCGGGTGCGCGTACGCGGGAAGCGGTACGTCGGGGTCGACGCGGCGGATCAGCACGTCAAGCGTCACGGGTTCACCTCGAAGGCACGCGCACGCCGGACCTGGTCCGGGTCGCTCATGGCCGCCTGGATCTCCTCCGGGCGTCCGTTGTCGATGAAGTGGTCGACCTTCACCTCGATGAAGAGGGCGTCGGCACGGACGGCGACGGGCCCGTCGGGGCCGCCGATCCGGCCGGTCGCGGTCGAGTAGATCTTGCGTCCGGCGACGGCGGTGACCTCGGCGGACAGGTGCAGCACGGTGTCCACCGGCACCGGCCGCACATAGTCCGTCTCCAGCCGCCCGGTCACGGCGATGGTCTGGATCAGCCAGTTCAGGGAGCCGAGCGTCTCGTCCAGCGCCGTGGCGAGCAGACCGCCGTGCGCCAGACCCGGCGCACCCTGATGGGCGGCCCGGACGGTGAACTCGGCGGTGACGCTGACGCCCTCGCCGGCCCGCGCCTCCAGATGCAGCCCGTGCGGCTGCTCGCCGCCACAGCCGAAACAGTGTCCGTAGTGCGCACCGAGGAGCTCACCGGGAGCGGGCGCGTCGGGGTGCCGTACGGGCGCTATGGCGTCGGCCGGGGGCGTCAGAGCTGCTGAAGTACCACTCACAGGCGCAGACCTTACCCGCGCGTCCTGAGGGTTCACGCATCGTGCCAAGCTTGAGCCCATGGAGCACTCGACGACGCCTTACGAAGAACGCCTCACCGCACCACGCGCGTGGTGGCTCGTCACGTTCCTGGTGGGCGTCGCGTGCGGCATCATCCTGCTGCCCTTCGGCACGCTGCCGATGCTCGGCGGCCTCGTCGGCGGCCTCCTCGTGGCGGCCGTGATCACCAGCTCGTACGGCTCGATCCGGATCCGCGTCGTGGCGGACTCGCTGGTCGCGGGCGATGCGAAGATCCCGCTGTCCGCCCTGGGCGACGTCGAGGTGCTTGACGCGGAGGAGGCGCGCGCCTGGCGCACGTACAAGGCCGATCCGCGCGCCTTCATGCTGCTGCGCAGCTACGTGCCCACGGCGGTCCGGGCGAAGATCACGGACCCGGCGGACCCGACGCCGTACGTCTACCTCTCGACGCGCGAACCTGAAGCTTTGGCAAAGGCTCTGAGCCGGGCCTGAGACCCGGCCGCCCGGAAGTCCGGAACTCAGCCCTCGATCTCCAGGGCGTCCTTCGGCGTGGGCAGGGCCGGCAGCTCGCCGAGCGCGTCCCACGGGACCTGCAGGTGCCGGAGGTCCTTGCGGACCCGGTCGGCCAGCTTCTTCGTGTCGCGCCGGTTCATGAACGCGCCCACGGCCGCGCCGACCATGAACGGCGTGAGGCTCGGCAGGTTGCGCACCATGCGCTTCATGATCTGCTGCCGCAGCTCGCGCTTCATCTGTCCGCCGAGCGCGACGTTGACGGACATCGGCTTGGTGACCTCGATGCCGCGCTCCTGCGTCCACGAGGTCAGATAGGCGCTGCTGCGGTCCTTCAGATTGCCTGCGGGCCGCACTCCGTAGACCTCGTGCAGCTCGGCGATCAGCTTCAGCTCGATCGCCGCGACACCCGTGATCTCCGCGGCCAGCTCGGTCGGCATCGCGGGCGGTACGGGCAGCATCGCGGCGGCGCCGACTCCCGCGCCCACCGTGGACGAGGCCATCGCCGCACCGGCGACGAGCTTGTCCGCGATCTCCTCGGGGCCGAGCCCGGGGAACTGCTTGCGCAGGGTCGCGAGGTCCCGGACGGGAACCCGCGGCGCGTTGTCGATGATCCGGTCGGCGAGGTAGCCGATGCCGGCCTTGGCGGCGGCGCCGCTCTTGACCATCCCCGTTCTCGCGACGGTGCCGCTCTTGCGCACACCGTCCCTGACGGCGGTCACCCGCCGCCTCGTCGTCTGCGCCCTGGTCTCCACGGCGGCGCTGTCGGCGTCGTGCGGGAGCACGATGCCGGCCGCCTCCAGGTCGCCCGTCACCTCGTGGTCGTCCGCCGATTCGAGCGAGGCGTCTTCACGACCGGAAGAGCCTCGCTCGTCGTCACGCACGGCCTCTGACGGGCCTTCTGCCGTCCCTCGGAGCTTCTTGAGGGAACGGCGCTTCCAGGGCGGGGTCGAGCCAGTCATGCCCGACCCTGCCTCAGTCGCAGTCGCGGCAGATCGGCTGCCCGTTCTTCTCCCGCGCAAGCTGGCTGCGGTGGTGCACCAGGAAGCAGCTCATGCAGGTGAACTCGTCCTGCTGCTTGGGCAGGACGCGGACGGCCAGCTCCTCGTTCGAGAGGTCTGCGCCCGGGAGCTCAAGGCCCTCGGCCGCCTCGAACTCGTCCACGTCGACGTTCGACGCGGACTTGTCGTTACGCCGTGACTTCAGTTCCTCAATGCTGTCTTCGTTGAGGTCGTCATCGGTCTTGCGTGGGGTGTCGTAATCCGTTGCCATGTCGCTCTCCCCCTCTGGGTGTCTGCGGTGTCTCAGCGCACGTAACGCATGAGAGGCCGGACTTGTGCCCGACCTGAGGCGGAGATTTTGCCTCACATCAAGGTCTGTTACTCAATCGACACCCAACCGGACCCCTCATGAGTGATCGGCTTGGGTGGCGAACGGGACCGTACACGGTCCGATTGACGCACTGCACGGGCGCCACCCCGTGTACTTCCCGTGATCAAGCTGCCCGAAAACCCGGATTTTCCCGGCTTTCCGGCGACCTTGGCGATCACGGAGAGTGGATGGCCGGAAATTCGCCCATGTGATCGATCACACACGGCCTTCCCGGGCGCAGGTCCCGAAAATTCCGCTAAAAGCGAACTCCTCAGCACGTCGGCGGAAGCATGTCAGATCCGCACGCGGCGTGCACCTTGAACCGACCTAGATCGGCAGGGTGACGCGCATCACGAGCCCACCCCCCTCGCGCGGCTCGGCGCTGATCCGGCCGCCGTGGGCGCGCGCGACGGACCGGGCGATGGAAAGGCCGAGGCCCACGCCCTTGTCGCTGCCGGTGCGCTCCGTGCGCAGCCGCCGGAACGGCTCGAAGAGGTTGTCGATCTCGTACGCGGGGACCACCGGGCCCGTATTGGCGACCACCAGGACCGCCTGGCCGTGCTGCGCCTCGGTGTCGACCTGGACCCAGCCCCCGTCGGGGACGTTGTACCGGATCGCGTTCTGTACGAGGTTCAGCGCGATGCGCTCCAGGAGGACGCCGTTGCCCTGGACGACCGCTTCCTTGCGCTCGCCGCGGATCTCCACGCCCTTCTGCTCGGCCTCGGCCCGCGCCTGGTCGAGCGCCTGGGAGGCGACCTCGGCCAGGTCCACGGGCTTGCGCTCGACGATCTGGTTGTCGCTGCGGGCGAGCAGCAGCAGGCCCTCCACGAGCTGCTCGCTGCGCTCGTTCGTGGCGAGCAGCGTCTTGCCCAGCTGCTGGAGCTCCACGGGGGCGCCGGGGTCGGAGAGGTGGACCTCCAGGAGGGTGCGGTTGATCGCGAGGGGGGTGCGCAGCTCGTGCGACGCGTTGCCCACGAAGCGCTGCTGCGCCGTGAACGCCCGCTCCAGGCGGTCCAGCATCTCGTCGAAGGTGTCCGACAGCTCCTTCAGCTCGTCGTCCGGGCCGTCCAGCTCGATCCGGCGGGAGAGGTCCGTGCCGGCGACGCGGCGCGCGGTGCGGGTGATCCGGCCGAGCGGCGACAGGACGCGGCCCGCCATCGCGTAGCCGAAGGCGAAGGCGATGATCGCGAGGCCGAGCAGCGCCATCAGGGAGCGGCTCAGCAGGACGTCCAGGGCGTGCTGGCGCTGCTGGTTGACGCAGTCGCTCAGCGCACTGTTCAGCTCGCTGGCGGGGATCCTCGTCCCGTCCGGAATGTTGCAGACGTTGCTGGAGACGGTGCCTTCGACGATCTTGAACGGGAGCTCGCTGCCCACGTTCAGAGCCTGGGCGGCCAGCAGGTAGATGATCGAGAGCAGCAGGATGCCCGCGATCAGGAACATGCCGCCGTACAGCAGCGTGAGCCTTATGCGAATGGTGGGGCGGAGCCAGGGGAAGGGGGGTTCGACCCCGGCTCCCGGCTTCCAGGTCGGCTTCGGTGGCGCCTTGGGCGGCGCGGGGGTGGCGGCCATGGAGGGATCAGATCCGGTATCCGGAGCCGGGCACGGTGACGATGACGGCGGGCTCGCCGAGCTTGCGACGCAGCGTCATGACGGTGACGCGGACGACGTTCGTGAACGGGTCCGTGTTCTCGTCCCAGGCCTTCTCCAGGAGCTGCTCGGCGGAGACGACGGCGCCCTCGCTGCGCAGCAGCACCTCCAGGACCGCGAACTCCTTGGGGGCGAGCTGGATCTCCTTGCCGTCGCGGAACACCTCGCGCCGGTTCGGGTCGAGCTTGATCCCCGCACGCTCCAGGACGGGCGGCAGGGGCATGCTCGTACGGCGTCCGAGGGCCCGGACGCGGGCCGTCAGCTCGCTGAACGCGAAGGGCTTGGGGAGGTAGTCGTCGGCGCCCAGCTCCAGGCCCTCCACACGGTCGCTGACGTCGCCGGAGGCGGTCAGCATGAGGATGCGGGTGGGCATGCCCAGCTCGACGATCTTGCGGGCGACGTCGTCGCCGTGCACGAGCGGGAGGTCGCGGTCGAGGACGACCACGTCGTAGTCGTTGACGCCGATGCGCTCCAGGGCGGCCGCACCGTCGTACACGACGTCGACGGCCATGGCCTCCCGGCGCAGTCCGGTGGCCACCGCATCGGCGAGCAGCTGCTCGTCCTCGACGACGAGTACGCGCACGTCGCTAGTCCTTCCTCTGGTCACCCGCGGGCATCGTTCGGGCGCACGCGAGCAGGTCCTATCATGGGTGTGAGTCACCATCCTGCCCCTTTCGGCCATAAACCGGCTGTAAGGCGGTCAGGCGTCCGGGGAATACCGGGATTTTCTCGGGGGGTTGAGGTTTCCGCGGAACGGAGCGGGGGGAGGACGGCCTTACACCCGCGATCACGCTTTGTATGTGGCGTGCCACGAACCGCTTACCGCAGGGCGGCTCGAGACGTGATCGCCCCTTCCACAGGGCACACCCCCGTGCCACGACCCACGACCCAGGACGAGGGGGCGCAACCATGGACGCATTCACCGCAGGACTTCTGCAGCGCATAAAGGCGGCGGAGTCCGACCTGACGCGGGCGCGCGAGAGCGGCGACGACTTCCTTGCCGAGGTCGAGCAGGGCGAGCTGGACGACCTCCACCGCCTTGCCGCCGAGCACGGCGTGGAGATCCACGCCTCGAGCGTCTGACACGCACCACGAAGGGCCCCGGCACCTGTTCGATCCAGGCAGGTGCCGGGGCCCTTTCGCGTGCACGGACCCTGTCGCGGGCGGTGCGGGGTGCCGCTCAGTCGTGCCAGGCGCCGAGCTCTTCCAGCCACTTCTGGAGCGGCTCGAAGAGGCCGGGCGGCGCGGCGATCGTCAGCTCGGGCGACACGGGCTCGCCGGGACGGCCACCGGTGAGCGCGCCCGCTTCGCGCGCGATGAGGTCGCCGGCCGCGAAGTCCCAGGGGTTCAGGCCACGTTCGTAGTAGGCGTCCATGCGGCCCACCGCGATGTCGCACAGGTCGATCGCGGCCGAGCCGCCACGCCGGATGTCGCGCACCTTGGGGATCAACTGCCGTACGACATCGGCCTGGTGGACGCGGCGCGCCTCCAGGTAGCCGAAGCCGGTGCCGACCAGGGCCTGCTCGAAGGGGGGTGCCACGCGCGCGTGGGCGGGCCGGTCGTTCACGAAGGCGCCCTGGCCGAGGACAGCGCGGTAGGTCTCGGCGCGCATCGGCGCCGCGACGACGCCGACGATCGTCTCGCCGTCCTTGCGGGCCGCGATGGAGACGGACCAGTCGGGGCGCCCGTAGAGGTAGTTGACCGTGCCGTCGATGGGGTCGATCACCCACTGGACGCCGCTGGTCCCCTCGCGGCTCGCCCCCTCCTCGCCGAGCACCCCGTCGTCGGGGCGGCGCTCGGCCAGGAAGTCCGTGATCAGCTTCTCCGAGGCGATGTCCATCTCGGTGACCACGTCGACGGCGCTGGTCTTGGTGGCGGCGACACCGAGGTCGTCCGGGCGGCCGTCGCGCAGGAACGCGCCGGCTCGGGCCGCCGCCTCCAGGGCGACGTCGAGCAGTTCGGCCTTGAGGGCGTCGAGGGTCTGGGGGTCGGTCACGTGGCGTCCTTACGCGTACGGGCTGTCGGCGCCCGCGGCGGCGGGCTTGGCGGCGCGGGCCGGGCAGCAGCCCACCGGGCACAGATCGTGGCTCGCGCCGAGCGTGCCCAGCACGCACGGCGTGACGTTCCTGCCGCTCTCGCTCGCGGCACGCTCCAGGATGAGCTCCCGTACGGCGGCGGCGAAGCGCGGGTCGGCGCCCACGGTGGCGGAGCGGCGCACCGGAAGGCCGAGCTCCGCCGCCTTCTCCGTGGCCTCGGTGTCGAGGTCGTAGAGGACCTCCATGTGGTCGGAGACGAAGCCGATGGGCGCCATCACGACCGCGGGGACCCCCGCGGCGTGCCGCTCCTCCAGGTGGTCGCAGATGTCGGGCTCCAGCCACGGGATGTGCGGGGCGCCGGAACGCGACTGGTAGACGAGCTGCCAGGGGTGCTCGACACCGGTCTCCTCGCGCACGGCGTCGGCGATCAGCCGGGCGACGTCCAGGTGCTGCTTCACGTACGCCCCGCCGTCCCCGTGGTCCTCCACGGGGCCCGAGCTGTCGGCCGCCGCGTCCGGGATGGAGTGCGTGGTGAAAGCGAGGTGGGCGCCGGCCCGCACGTCGTCGGGCAGGTCCGCGAGGGACGCCAGGACGCCGTCGATCATCGGCCGGACGAAGCCCGGGTGGTTGAAGTAGTGCCGCAGCTTGTCGATCGTCGGCAGCTCCAGGCCCTCCGCCTCCAGGGCGGCCAGCGACTCCGCGAGGTTCTCCCGGTACTGGCGGCAGCCCGAGTACGACGCGTACGCGCTGGTCGCGAGGACGAGGATGCGGCGGTGGCCCTCGGTCACCATCTCGCGCAGCGTGTCCGTCAGGTACGGCGCCCAGTTCCGGTTGCCCCAGAAGACCGGCAGGTCCAGGCCGTGGTCGGCGAAGTCCTTGCGCAGGGCGTCGAGCAGCGCCCTGTTCTGCTCGTTGATGGGGCTGACCCCGCCGAACAGGAAGTAGTGCTGTCCCACTTCCTTGAGCCGCTCCTTGGGGATTCCTCGGCCGCGCGTCACGTTCTCCAGGAACGGGACCACGTCGTCGGGGCCCTCCGGCCCTCCGAACGAGAGCAGCAGCAGGGCGTCGTAGGGGCGGGCGGTGGTCGGGGCAGCGTGCGCTTCTGGCATGTGTTCGATCCTGCCACCCGTCACTGACAGGCGGAAAACTGCCATGCCGCCCACTTCTGACACGCGTAAGCTGTATCAGCCACGTTTACGCCTTACCTCGTGCGCCGTTTCCCCCACGCCAGACCTCTTGCGCCTGACCGCCCTCCGGAGTCCCGTTGCCCAGCCCCTACCGCGCCATATTCGCCCTGCCCGGCACCAAGAGCTTCTCCGTGGCCGGGTTCCTGGGCCGGATGCCCCTGTCGATGATGGGCATCGGGATCGTCACGATGGTCTCGCAGCTGACCGGGCGGTACGGCCTGGCCGGTGCGCTGTCGGCGACGGTGGCCCTGTCCGCCGCGGCCATCGGGCCGCAGATCTCCCGGCTCGTCGACCGGCACGGCCAGCGGCGGGTGCTGCGCCCGGCCACCCTGGTCTCGCTCGTCGCGGTCGCGGCGATGCTGCTGTGCGCCAAGTACGAGGCGCCGGACTGGACGCTCTTCCTGAGTGCCGCGTTCATCGGCTGCGTGCCGAGCGTGGGTTCGATGATCCGGGCACGCTGGGCGGTCCTGTACGGCGACGCCCCGCGGCAGTTGCACACCGCGTACTCCTTCGAGTCCGTGATCGACGAGGTCTGCTTCATCTTCGGGCCGATCATCTCCATCGGTCTGTCCACGGCGTGGTTCCCCGAGGCGGGCCCCCTGCTGGCCGGCTGTTTCCTCGCGGCCGGTGTCTTCTGGCTGACCGGGCAGCGCGCCACCGAGCCTGCGCCGCACCCGCGCGAGCAGCACGGCGGCGGATCCGCGCTCCGCGCGCGCGGGCTGCAGGTCCTGGTGGCCACGTTCGTCGCGACGGGAGCGATCTTCGGGGCGGTCGACGTGGTCACGGTGGCCTTCGCCGAGGAGCAGGGGCACAAGTCGATGGCGAGCGTGGTGCTCGCCGTGTACGCGGCCGGGTCGTGCGTCGCCGGTGCCGTGTTCGGGCTGCTGCACTTCAAGGGGGCGCCCGCGCGCAGGTGGCTGGTGGGGGTCGTCGCGATGGCCGTGAGTATGATCCCCCTCCAACTGGTCGGGAACCTGCCGTTTCTGGCCGTGGCGCTCTTCGTTGCGGGCCTGTCCATCGCGCCGACGATGATCACGACGATGGCCCTCGTCGAGCAGCACGTACCACGCGCGAAACTGACCGAGGGCATGACCTGGGTGAGCACCGGACTCGCGGTCGGTGTCGCGCTCGGTTCCTCCGTGGCCGGCTGGGTGATCGACGCCGCCGGCGCGAAGGCCGGGTACGGGGTGCCGGGGGTCTCCGGCGCCGTCGCGGTCCTGGTCGCGTTCCTGGGGTACCGCCGGCTGAAGCAGCCGGTTCCGCAGCGGGGAGGAACTACCGATGAGCACGGCGCACACGGGCAGCACGAAGAGCGGCGAAGCGTGGCGTAACTGGGCGGGGAACGTCACCTCCCGCCCCGTACGCGAGGTGACACCCGCATCGGTCGAGGAGCTGACCGCGGCCGTGCGCCGGGCCGCGGAGGACGGACTGAAGGTGAAGGCCGTCGGCACGGGCCACTCCTTCACGGCCGCCGCCGCGACCGACGGGGTGTTGATACGCCCTCAACTGTTGACCGGCATCCGCACCATCGACCGGGAGAACGGCACGGTCACGGTCGAGGCCGGCACCCCACTCAAGCGACTCAACCTGGCCCTGGCCCGTGAGGGCCTGTCGCTCACGAACATGGGCGACATCATGGAGCAGACGGTCTCCGGCGCCACCAGCACCGGCACCCACGGCACCGGCCGCGACTCGGCCTCCATCGCCGCGCAGATCAAGGGACTCGAACTGGTCACGGCGAGCGGCGAGGTGCTCACCTGCTCCGAGAAGGAGAACCCGGACGTCTTCGCAGCGGCCCGCATCGGCATCGGCGCGCTCGGCATCGTCACGGCCATCACCTTCGCCGTGGAGCCGATCTTCCTGCTCACCGCGCGCGAGGAGCCGATGGCCTTCGACCGGGTGCTCGCTGACTTCGACGAACTGCACGCCGAGAACGAGCACTTCGAGTTCTACTGGTTCCCGCACACCGGCAACTGCAACACCAAGCGCAACAACCGCAGCGCGGGCCCCGAGGCCCCGGTGTCGAGGATCAGCGGCTTCGTCGAGGACGAGCTGCTGTCCAACGGCCTCTTCCAGGTGGTCAACTCGATCGGCCGGGCCGCGCCCGCCACCATCCCGGCCATCGCCAAGATCTCCAGCAAGGCGCTGTCCGCCCGCACGTACACCGACATCCCCTACAAGGTCTTCACATCTCCGCGCCGGGTGCGCTTCGTGGAGATGGAGTACGCGGTTCCGCGTGCGGCCCTGGTGGAGACGCTGCGCGAGCTGAAGACGATGGTGGACCGCTCGAGCCTGCGGATCAGCTTCCCCGTGGAGGTCCGCACGGCCCCGGCCGACGACATCGCGCTGTCCACGGCCTCCGACCGCGACACCGCCTACATCGCGGTGCACATGTACAAGGGCACGCCGTACCAGCGGTACTTCACGGCCGCCGAGCAGATCTTCACCGCCCACGAGGGGCGCCCCCACTGGGGCAAGGTGCACACGCGCGAGGCCGCGTACTTCGCGGAGGTGTACCCGCGCTTCGCCGAGTTCACGGCGCTGCGCGACCGCCTGGACCCGGACCGGCTGTTCGGCAACGGCTACCTGCGCCGGGTCCTCGGCGACTGATTCCTCCTCGGCTTCCTCCTCGGCTTCCTACTCGGCCGGGGTCTGCTGCTGCCCCGACCCGGTGTCCGCGCCCGCCCCGCCCGCGCTCTGCGACGGGGTCGGCGTGGGCGTCGGAGTCGGCGACGTACCGCTCTCCCCCGAGCCGGAACCGGAGCCGCTGTCCGCACCGCTGTCGGACCCGGAGTCCGAGTCCGAGCCGGTCCCGGAGCCGGTGCCGGTGCTGCCGCTCGGCGTCGGGGTGGGTGTCCCGTTCCCGTCCGTGGACGAGCCGTCGCCGTCCTGCCGGGTGCCACTGTCCGAGCCGGTGCTGCTGTCGTCGGAGGGCTGCTGCGAGGTGCTGGGGGCGGGGTCGCTGCCACCGGAGGACCTGTGGCCGGTGAAGGCCTCCCGGAACGAGGTCGTGCCGCTGTCCCCGCTGAAGCTGTGACCGGAGACGATCTCGTAGGTGGTGATGCCGCCCATCGTCACGCCGAACACGACGGCCGCGGCGATCAGAGGCCGCTTCCAGCTCTTGACGCGGGACCGGTGCACGGTCCCGTCCGTGAACTCGTCGGTGCCGTCGGTGAACTCGTCGGACGGGAGCGGGGGTTGCTGCGGCTCACCGACGGGGCGCAGCACCTGCGTGGCCTGGTCGACCGCCTCGGCCCTGAGGAGTTGCGTCTTCTCCGGGTCGTCGGGCAGCAGATCGGCCACGGCGCCGGTGTCGAGGAGCTGGGTGCCGTCGTCGGCGCCGGGTATCTGCTCGGCGGCGGACAGCTGCGGCAGCACCGTCGTCGCCTCGGCGTCCGCCGTGGCCGGCGTCCCCCAGGTGATGGTCGTCGGCACGGCTCCGGTGGCGGGGCGCGCGGTGGGCGGCTCGGCGCCCGTGACCATGGCCTTCGTGGCGTCCATCGAGGTGTCCGAGCGGAAGGTGCGCGGCACCGGGCGGCCCTCGGCCGTGACCGGCACCTGACGCCCCTTCGGCTTCGTCTGCACCGCGACGTCGCGTATCTGCTCGCCCGTGCGCTTGAAGAAGTGCTGGAAGAGGGTGCCGCCGCTGGTCGCGAGGGCGCTGACCACACCCGCGCCGAGGATCGTCCCGTAGACGCCGAAGCTGGAGGCGAGTTTCGCGGCCACGACGGCGGCGACCGCACTGCCCGCCACCTGAGGCACGCTCAGATCCAGCCGCTTCTTCTCCTTGGGCCCGCCCTGATCGTCCTTGGAGTTGTCCGGCTTCTCGCCCATTTCCCGCCCTTGCCTGCCTTTCTCGACATCTGCGTGCATTTCCCAGCGAAGCTCACGAGGGTACGTGAACCTCCTGTGTCACACGAGAAAGGGACGTATGACCGAAGTCCTTAGTTCCGCTTCTGCAGATTTCGTGAAGCACGCCACGTGGATCCCTCACGAATCGGGCGCCGCGCAAGGGCGCCCCGTACCCAACTCCCGTCCCCTGTGAGAAGTTCGGCGGCGTGCCGATCCACGCAAGTGGCCCGAATGGAGTACTGTTGCGAGCCCTGGGTCCGGTCTCCCGCCAGGGTGTCCGGGGCCTTCCAGGACCGCCGGGAGGGGGCTCGTTGCACAGGGTGACGACTTCGGTCACTTAGCGTTGCGAACAGGTAACCGTGCCATAACGGCGCTCTCGGGTCGATGCCCGACACGCCGGGCAACTCGGCAAGGTTGTGGCAGGCTGCACCCGGGCAGGCCACACTCGACTAGCGGAAGCAGCGACGCACGTGACGTCGGCAGGCACCACCCGGGAGGTCCCCATGCCCGAACTGCGTGTCGTGGCCGTCTCTAACGACGGCACACGGCTGGTGCTGAAGGCTGCGGACAGCACGGAGTACACGCTTCCGATCGACGAGCGCCTCCGGGCCGCCGTGCGCGGCGACCGTCCGCGTCTCGGCCAGATCGAGATCGAGGTGGAGAGCCACCTCCGCCCGCGCGACATTCAGGCGCGCATACGGGCAGGCGCCTCCGCCGAGGAGGTCGCCCAGCTCGCGGGCATCCCGGTCGATCGTGTACGCCGCTTCGAGGGCCCCGTGCTCGCGGAGCGTGCCTTCATGGCCGAGCGGGCCAGGAAGACCCCCGTGCGCCGTCCCGGCGAGACCACCGGCCCCCAGCTCGGCGAGGCGGTGCAGGAGCGACTCCTGCTGCGCGGCGCCGACAAGGAAACCGTCCAGTGGGACTCCTGGCGCCGCGACGACGGCACCTGGGAAGTCCTGCTCGTCTACCGGGTCGCGGGCGAACCGCACTCGGCGAGCTGGACCTACGACCCGCCCCGCAGGCTCGTCCAGGCCGTGGACGACGAGGCGCGCTCGCTGATCGGCGAGTCCGACGACATCGGTGCGCCCGAGCCCACGTTCCCCTTCGTGCCGCGGATCGCCCGGCTGCCCAGGGACCGTCCGCTGGACCGCGCCCTGGACCGGCAGTTGGAGCGTCCCGCGCCGCCGCCCGAGCCGCCGGTGGAGGACAACCTGCCGGCGATCGCCTCCTCGTCGGAGCGCGACTCGCTGACCAGCCTCCTGGAGGCGGTGCCCAGCTACCGCGGCGACATCGTGGTGCCCGACCGTCCGACGACGGCTCCCGAGCCGCCGCAGGAGGAGCCGGAGCCGCCCGCTGCCGCCGAGGTGGAGGAGCCGCCCGCGCCCGCCGCGTCGGCCGGCGCCGGATCCGCGTACGCCGACGTGCTGATGCCGCGTGCCGTCGCGGGCCACCGTGACCGCCTCACCGGCACCACGGACCGCCAGGCCGAGGCCGATGGAGTGCGTCCCGGACGCCGGGCAGCGGTGCCGAGCTGGGACGAGATCGTGTTCGGCACGCGCCGCAAGAAGCAGGAGTAGCGCGCGGTCCTCGTCGGCATGCGTACCAGTACAAGTGCCGGTACGAGCGCCGGCCTACGTGTCGGCATACGTAGACGTGGATCGCGGTTTCTGACCGCATACGGAGACGGGGCCCGCGCCGGACGACGGCGCGGGCCCCGTTCCCGTAGGCACCCCTACTGCGGGTCCGCGCCCGTCGCCACGGGACGGGACTCGTCCGCGGACCACTCCGACCACGAGCCGACGTACAACTGCGCGTCGATGCCCGCGACCGCGAGCGCCAGCACCTCGTGGGCGCCCGAGACTCCGGAGCCGCAGTACACACCGACCTGGCCCGGATCGCCGGTCGCGCCAAGGGACTTGAAGCGGTCGGCGAGTTCGGCCGCGGGGCGCAGCCGGCCGTCCGCCGCGACGTTCTCCGTGGTGGGCGCCGACACGGCGCCCGGGATGTGGCCGCCGACCCGGTCGACGGGCTCCGTGTCGCCCCGGTAGCGCTCGGCCGCGCGGGCGTCCAGGAGGAGTCCGGAGCGGGCCAGGGCCGCGGCCCCGTCCGCGTCGAGCAAACCGGTGGCACCGGGTGCAGGCTCGAAGGTGCCCGGCTCCGGCGACGGGACGTCGGTCTCCAGCGGCCCGTCCCACGCGGCGAGACCGCCGTCGAGGACCCGCACGGACGGGTGCCCCGTCCAGCGCAGCAGCCACCAGGCACGGGCCGCCGCCCAGCCCTGACCGCCGTCGTACACCACGACGTCCCGGTCCGCCGAGACCCCTGCCGCCCGCAGCGAAGCACCGAGGTCGGCCAGCTCGGGAAGCGGGTGACGCCCCCGGCCCTCACCCGCGTGACCTGCGAGTTCCGTGTCGAGGTCGAGATAGACGGCGCCCGGGACGTGGCCCTCCTCATAGGCCGCCCGGCCATCGAAAGCCGGGGCCCCCGCGGCCTTCGCGAGGCTGAGCTGCCAGCGGATGTCGAGCACTACGGGGGGATTTTCCCCCGCCGACTCGCTCGCCAGTTGGGATGCGGTGATGATGGCATTCATGAGGGTCATCCTTGCTCATGGTCTGGCCCGAGAGGCCCCGTTCGGATAGCGTGCTCGATCGACTACCGAGCGTGCAACGGCCGGGTCATGGCGCTGCAATGAGTGCGAAACATCGTTTCGGGCATCCTCTGCGAGGAGTCCGGCGGTTTCGGCGCGGTCAGGAAGCGCCGCGCGGCACGGAGTGCCACCATCAGCACGGGCGTGATGCGACACCGCGGGTTCCCGAGTGAGGAACCCCCGAGGGTTCGTTCCGAGGAGAGAGTGACGATGACCGAGGCAGCAGCCCGGCGCGCACCGGGCACCCCGTGCTGGGTGAGCCTGATGGTGCACGACATGGCCGCGACCCAGGAGTTCTACGGGGCGCTGTTCGGCTGGGACTTCCGGCCGGGCCCGCAGCAGCTCGGCCCGTACGTCCGGGCGCTCCTCGACGGCAGGGAGGTGGCCGGCATCGGTCAGCTGCCGCCCGACCGCCATCTGCCGGTCGCCTGGACCCCCTACCTGGCCTCGGACGACGTGGACGCGACCGCCGAGACGGTGCGGCACTGCGGCGGCACCGTGGGCGTCGGACCGCTGGACGCCGGCGAGGCGGGCCGGATGGCGATCGGGTCCGACCCGGCGGGCGCCGTGTTCGGCGTCTGGCAGGCGGCCGCGCACCGGGGCACGGCGGTGACCGGGGTGCCGGGTGCGGTGGCCTGGAACGAGCTGGTGACGCGGGAGACGGCGACGGTCGCCAAGTTCTACCAGGCGGTCTTCGGCTATGCGGAAGAGGCCGTGGTCTCGGCCGACTTCGACTATCTGACGCTGCAGCTGGAGAGCCGTCCGGTGGCCTCCGTGCACGGCGTCGGACACTCCCTGCCACGCGACAGGGGCGCGCACTGGGAGACGTACTTCGAGGTCAGGGACGTGGACGAGGCGGTGGAGCGGGTCGCCGACCTGGGCGGGCACGTGGTCAAGCCGGCCCGGGACGGATCGCACGGCCGGGTGGCGACGGTGGCGGACCCGGAGGGCGCGCACTTCGCTCTGGTGGCGTCCCGGACCCAGTAGTCGCCATGACGCCCCAACACCCCTGCTGGACAGCGGACTTGTGACCGGGCGGCCCCGGAACCGACCGTGGCGCGCGCCTTCCGGCACAGGGCCTGAGCAGCCCGTCCGGCGCCGGAGGCGTGATCGGCCCCGCCGATAGACTGCGGCCGTGAACGATCAGCAGGCAGCCACCAAGTCCGCGCGGGCCGCCGGGTCCCAGACCCTGGCGCGGGGCCTGACGGCGCTCGGGGTCGTCGCCGACGCGCCGCAGGGCCTCACCGTGCAGGAGGTCGCCGAGCGACTCGGCGTGCACCGCACGATCGTGTCCCGGATCCTGACCACGCTGGCCGACTTCCACCTGGTCACCCGGGCCGGGGACGGGCGGTACCGGGCGGGGGCGGGCACGGTCGTGCTCGCCCGGGGGTACGCGGCCGGGCTGCGCGACGCGGTCCTGCCGGTCCTGCGCAGGGCCGCCGAGGAGCTGGGCGCCACGGTCGCGCTGATCGCCGAGGAGGGCGACGAGGCGGTCGCGGTCGCCGTCGTCGAACCGCAGTCGGTCGACTACCACCTCGCCTACCGCGTCGGCAGCCGCAACCCGCTGGGGGTCGGCGCGGCGGGGCTCGCGCTGGCCTCCCTGCACCCGCCGTTCCCCGGCGAGGCGGCGGAACTCGCCGCGATCCGGGAGCAGGGGTACGCCGGCACCTACGGACAGGTGGAGCCCGGCGCCCACGGTGTCGCTGTCCCGCTGCGACTGCCCGACCCCGCGACCCGGCTCTGCATCAACCTGATCACCGCCCGCGCGGCGCTGGCCCGGGACGCCGTGCCGCGGATGCTGGCCGCGGCGGAGGAGATCCGGCTGCTGGCGGACGGCGTCGCGTAGCCCCTGCCCAGTCCGGCCGGGTCCGGCAGGATCGGTCCTGCCCGCGGGTCAGGACGATGCGTTCCGGCCCGCTCCTGCCAGGTCGAGGGCGATGTCGGTGATCATGTCCTCCTGGCCGCCGACCATGCCGCGCCGGCCCGCCTCGACGAGGATGCTGCGGGTGTCGAGGCCGTAGCGCTCGGCGGCCGCCTCCGCGTGGCGCAGGAAGCTGGAGTACACCCCCGCGTAGCCGAGGCTCAACGTCTCGCGGTCCACGCGCACTTCGCGGTCCTGGAGGGGACGGACCAGATCGTCGGCGGCGTCCATCAGCGGGAACAGGTCGCAGCCGTGCTTCCAGCCCTGCAGGTCGGCGACGGCGACGAAGGCTTCGAGCGGGCAGTTGCCGGCGCCCGCGCCCTGTCCGGCGAGGGAGGCGTCGACACGGGTGACGCCCTCCTCGACGGCGACGACGCTGTTGGCGACGCCGAGCGCGAGGTTGTGGTGGGCGTGGATGCCGAGCTCGGTGGCCGGGTCGAGGACGTCGCGGTAGGCGCGGAAGCGCTCGCGCACGCCGTCCATGGTGAGGCGGCCGCCGGAGTCGGTGACGTAGACGCAGTGGGCGCCGTAGGACTCCATCAGCTTGGCCTGGCGGGCGAGTTCGGCGGGCTCGGCCATGTGGGACATCATCAGGAACCCGGCGACGTCCATGCCCAGCTCGCGGGCCGCGGCGATGTGCTGGGCGGAGATGTCCGCCTCGGTGCTGTGCGTGGCGACGCGCACGGAGCGGATGCCGAGGGCGTGCGCCTGCTTGAGGTCGTGGATGGTGCCGATGCCGGGGAGCAGCAGCGTCGTGGGAACGGCCCGCCGCGTGGCGTCGACGACGGCCTCGATCCACTCCCAGTCGGTGTGCGCGCCGACGCCGTAGTTCACGCTGGACCCGGCCAGGCCGTCGCCGTGCGAGATCTCGATGGCCGCGACCCCGGCCGCGTCGAGGGCGGCGGCGATGGTGCGGGCCTGCTCGGTGGTGTAGCGGTGGCGGACGGCGTGCATGCCGTCCCGCAGGGTGACGTCCTGGACGTAGAGCGTGGTCACTTGGCGGCCTCCGTCAGCTGGTGCGCGGCCATGCGCTCGGCGGTGCGCAGCGCGGCCGAGGTCATGATGTCGAGGTTTCCGGCGTAGGCCGGCAGGTAGTGGGCGGCGCCCTCGACCTCCAGGAAGACGGAGACCTTCAGCGCCTCGCCGGTCCCCTCGGGGACGAGGCCGTGCAGCGCGTCGCCGGGGCGCACGGCGTCGAACTGCACCTCCTGCTTGAGGCGGTAGCCGGGCACGTACGCCTGGACGCGCTCGACCATCTCCCGCACCGACGCGGCGATCGCCCCGGTGTCGGCGGCGGAGACCAGGCAGTGCACGGTGTCCCGCATGATCAGCGGGGGCTCGGCCGGGTTGAGGACGATGATCGCCTTGCCGCGGGCAGCGCCGCCGACCTGCTCGATGGCCGACGACGTGGTCTCGGTGAACTCGTCGATGTTGGCGCGGGTGCCGGGCCCGGCCGAGCGGGAGGCGATGGAGGCGACGATCTCGCCGTAGTGGACCGGGGTGACGGCGTTCACGGCGGCCACGACCGGGATGGTGGCCTGGCCGCCGCAGGTGACCATGTTGACGTCGGTCGCGTCGAGGTGCGCGTCGCCGTTGACGGGCGGGACGACGTACGGGCCGAGCGCGGCCGGGGTCAGGTCGATCAGGGTGCGGCCGAGGGGGCGCAGCACCTCCGCGTGGTGGCGGTGGGCGCCGGCCGACGTGGCGTCGAAGACGATGCGCACGTCCTCGAACTCCGGCATCTTCACCAGCCCTTCGACGCCCTCGTGCGTGGTGGCCACCTTCAGGCGGCGGGCGCGGGCCAGTCCGTCGGAGTCCGGGTCGATGCCGGCCATCGCGACGATCTCCAGCGTCTCGGACAGCCGCAGGATCTTGATCAGGAGGTCGGTGCCTATGTTGCCGGAGCCGATGACGGCGACCTTCGTGCGCGTGCCGTTGCCGTGGCCGTTGCTGTTGCCGTGGCAGTGGCCGTTGCTGTTGCTCACTTCTCTTCTCCCTGTGCCGCGAAGGTGACCTGGACGGAGCCGAGGCCGGTGATGGTGGCCTCGAACGTGTCGTCGGGGGCGGCGGGCACCATCGGGCCGAGCGCACCGGTCAGCACCACGTCACCGGCGCGCAGCGGGTCGCCGCGCTCGGCCAGGGCACCGGCCAGCCAGGCGGCCGCGTTGAGCGGGCTGCCGAGGCAGTCGGCGCCGGTGCCGCGGGACACGGTCTCCCCGGCGCGGGTCATGGTCATCTCCACGGCGCGCAGGTCGAGGCCGGTCAGCGGGACGGGCGTACCGCCGAGCACGTAGAGACCGCAGGAGGCGTTGTCGGCGACGGTGTCGACGATGGAGATGTCCCAGCCGGCGATGCGGCTGTCGACGATCTCCAGGGCGGGCAGCGCGAAGTCGACGGCGCGCAGCACGTCGGCGACGGTGCACTCGCGGTGCGGCAGGTCGTGGGCGAGGACGAGGGCGACCTCGGCCTCCACCTTCGGCTGGAGCAGCGCCCCTGCGGGTACCTCACCGCCCTGGGCGACCTCCATGTCGGCGAACAGGGCGCCGAAGTCCGGCCGGTCGACACCGAGCTGGGCCTGCACGGCGGGCGAGGTGAGCCCGATCTTGCGGCCGACGATCCGGCGTCCGGCGGTCAGTGCGCGCTGCACGTTCAGGCGCTGCACGACGTACGCCGTCTCCACGTCGCCGTCCGCGAACAGCGGACGTACGGGCGGACAGGGAACCCGGGTGCGAGTGGCCTCGGCCAGCGCGTCGGCGGCCTTGACCACCGCCGGGGGGACGTCCTGCGACATGGGCGACCTCCAAGGAATCCAGAAGAGGAAGGAACGGAAGGAACGGGTGGAGCGGGTGGAGCGGGTGGGGAAATCTCCGGCCGGAGTCACCGGGTGAAGTCTCCGGCGGTGATCTCCGGTATAGACAACGACACGAGGAAGGGGCAAAAGTTGTTCCGTGACACGGAACAACGAGGGCGGCAACATGTTGCAGAAGTCCGCCCTGATCCTGGAAAGCTTCCTGCCGGGCGGCGGCCCGTTCCGCCTGTCGGAACTCGTGGAGAGGACCGGTCTGGCCAAGCCCACGGCCCACCGGCTCACGGCGGATCTGGTCCGGCTCGGCTGGCTGGAGCGCTCGGGTCCGTACTACCGGCTCGGCGCGAAGCTGTTCGAGCTCGGTTCGCTGGTGCCGGGCCGCCGCGATCTGCGGGAGACGGCGCTGCCGTTCCTCCAGGACCTCTTCGAGGCCACGCACGAGACGGTCCACCTGGGCGTGCGCGAGGGGCTGGAAGTGGTGTACCTGGAGCGCATCCACGGCCACGACTCCCCGTGGCTGCCCTCCCGGATCGGCGGCAGCCTCCCGCTGACCTGCACCGGAGTCGGCAAGGCGCTGCTCGCGTTCTCGGGCGCCGAGCTCACCGAGGAGGTGCTGTCGCACCCGCTGCCCAGCCTCACCCCGTACTCGATCACCGATCCGGAGCAGCTGCGCACGGCGCTGGAGAAGACGCAGGTCTCGGGTCTCGCCTACGAGGAGCGGGAGGCGGCGGAGGACGTCAGCTGCATCGCCGCGCCGGTGTTCGCGGGCGGCACCGCCGTCGCGGCGCTCTCCGTGGCGGTGCCACGGGCCCGTTACCGGCCCGCCCAACTGGCCCCCGCGGTGCGGACGGCGGCCCTGGGCCTGTCCCGGCTGCTGCGCGGCGGCGTCTGACCGGCGAGGCCGAGCCGACCTGGTCAGGCGCAGGAAGTCAGGCGCAGGAGGCCAGGCGCAGGAGATCAGGCCGAAGAGGTCAGGCCGGAGAGGTCACGCCAAGGAAGTCAGGCCAAGGAAGTCAGGCCGAGGAAGTCAGGCCAAGGAAGTCAGGCCGAGGAAGTCAGGCCGAGGAAGTCACCGGCAGCACGTCCGGCGACAGCGCGGCGGCTCGCGCGGAGGCGCTGGTCATCCGCTTGCGGTGGTGCCTGCGGCACAGCACCTCGTACCCGACCGTCTCGACGGGCGTCCCGACGTCACCGACGACGACCTGCTCGCCCTCGACCACCATCTCGCCGCCCACGGTGCGCGCGTTGTGCGTGGCCCGTGCCCCGCACCAGCACATGGCCTCGACCTGCAGCGTCTCCACCCGGTCCGCGAGTTCGACCAGGCGCTGCGAGCCGGGGAACAGCTTGGAGCGGAAGTCGGTGGTGATGCCGAAGGCGAAGACGTCCAGGTCGAGGTCGTCGACGACGCGGGCCAGCTGGTCGATCTGGCCGGGCGCGAGGAACTGCGCCTCGTCCGCGATCACGTAGTCCACCTTGCCGCCCTGCGAGAGGTGCTCGACGACGTACGCGTACACATCCAGGTCGTCGGCGACCTCGACGGCGTCGGTGACCAGGCCGAGGCGCGAGGAGAGCTTTCCCTCGCCGGCCCGGTCGTCGCGGGTGAAGATCATGCCCTGCAGGCCGCGGGCGGACCGGTTGTGCTCGATCTGCAGAGCCAGGGTGCTCTTTCCGCAGTCCATGGTTCCGGAGAAGAACACCAGCTCGGGCATGGGGAGTCGAGCACCTTTCGGGTGAAGGAAGGGGTGGGGAGGCGGGGCGGTCGGAGCGGGGCGGCGTCAGGAACGTACTTCGAGGAGCGGTACGAGCTGTTCCGCCGGAGTCATGGAGCCGTGGTTGCCCACCATCAGGGATTCCTTCGGCTCGGTCTGCGAGGCGATGATGACCACGTCGTCACGGGCCGCGGCGATCACGTCGCCGAGGCGCTCGTACACCCGCTCGTCGACGTGCGGGCCGAACCAGCCGGCCGCGATCGCCTCGTCCCGGCTCGCGATCCAGAACTGCTCGCCGAGGACCTCGCGCCACACGGCCAGGACGTCGCCCTGCGCGCCCGGCACCGCGTACACGTGGCGGGCCCTGCCCTCGCCGCCCAACAGGGCGACGCCCGCGCGCAGTTCCCAGTCCTCGTCGAAGTCGATCCGGGACTGCTCGTCGAAGGCGATGTCGACCATGCCGTGGTCGGCGGTCACGTACAGGGCGCTGCGCGGCGGGAGTTGCTCGGCGAGGCGCTGGGCGAGCCGGTCCACGTACATGAGCTGGCCGCGCCAGGCGTCGGAGTCGAGGCCGAAGCGGTGCCCCTTGCCGTCGACCTCGCTGTAATACGTGTAGACCAACGACCGGTCCCCCGCCGCCAGTTGCTCGGCGGCCAGGTCCATGCGGTCCTCGCCGGAGAGGCGCCCGTAGAAGGTACCGCCACTCAGGGCGATCTTGGTGAGCGGCGTCGACTCGAAGGCGGGGGCGGAGACCTGGGCCGTGTGCACGCCGGCCGCGTGGGCCCGCTGGAAGATCGTCGGGTACGGCTGCCAGGTCTGCGGCTTCGTCCACGGGTTCCAGCGGAGCTGGTTCATCAGGGCGCCGGTGTCCGGGTTGCGCACGGTGTAGCCCGGCAGGCCGTGGGCGCCGGGCGGCAGGCCCGTGCCGACGGAGGCGAGGGAGGTGGCGGTGGTCGCCGGGTATCCGGCGGTGATCGGCCGTCCGGTGCCGCCGCGCGAGGACGCTATGAGCGAGCTCAGGAACGGGGCCTCGTCCGGATGCGCCTTCAGCTGCTCCCAGCCGAGGCCGTCGATGAGGAAGACGCAGGCGCGGTCGACCGGAGCGAGCTCCGGGATCGCGGCCGTGCAGTCGGGGACGCCCAGGTGGGCGCCGAGGGTGGGCAGCAGGTCGGCGAGCGATCCGGTGCCGTACGCCGGGACGGGAGCGGAGTGGACGGGCAGCGGCTCTACGTCGTCCCAGGCGGCCTGCGTCATCAGCGTCCCGCGTCCGCGGTGGCCTCGGACAGCGCCTGGGCGAAGGCCAGCGCCTGCCGGACGGTCTCCGGGCCGTCGCCCGCCTCGCTGACGCGCAGGCTCAGGTCGTCGGCGGTCGAGCTGCCCGTGTAGCCGTGGTCCGCCTCGCAGTTGGGGTCGCCGCAGGCCGCGGGCTCCAGGTCGATGCGGGAGACGGCGCCCCAGCCGATGGTGAGGACGACCTCGCGGGGCAGGGTGCCCGGGACGTACTTCTCCGGGTTGGCGACGACGCGGCTGAGCACGACCGACGAGATCCGGCCGATCTTCACGGACTCGGTGGACGTCGTCGCGTACGGCGTCGGGGACGTGGTGTCGGCCGCCTGCTCGTCGGTGTGGCTGACGATGAAGCGGGTATCGGTCAGGACCAGGACGGTGACGTGCCGGCGGACCTCGTTCGCGTCGAACGTGGTCTCCTGGTGCACGAGGTACGACGAGATGGGCTCGCCGCCGACCGCGGCCTCCACCGCCTCGGCCACGAGGGCCGGGTAGTAGCCGCTGCGCTCGATCGCCGCTCGCAGCCCTTGGGTCGTCGTACTGGTCTTGGCCATGGGGTCCATCCTAAGGCCCGGGAAGAGACTGCCGTTGCCCCTGTGGATAACCCTCGGTGGGGGCGTTTCCCGGGCGTGTCGGTCAGTACGCGACGGGCAGCGTGCGGGGTCCGAGGTCGTCGCGGGCGGGCGGTGGCGCGAGCCGGACGGAGGCGCCCAGCACGGTCAGTCCGTGCTGAGCGACGACGACCGGTTCGAGGGCGACGCCGACGACCTCGGGGTGGTCGTCGACGAGCCGGGACACGCGCTGCAGCAGTTCTTCCAGGGCGGGCGTGTCGACGGGGGCGGCGCCGCGCCAGCCGAACAGGATCGGGGCCGTCTTGATGGAGCGGACGATCGACTGGGCGTCCCGGTCGGTCACCGGGATCAGCCGGTGGGCGGTGTCGCCGAGCAGCTCGGAGGCCGCGCCGGCCAGCCCGAAGGAGAGCACCGCCCCGGCCGCCGGGTCGATGACGGCGCGGACCACGGTGTCGACCCCGCGCGGCGCCATCGCCTGGACGACGGGCCGCAGCTCGGCGGGCTTGCCGAGGTGTTCGGTCAGCTCTTCGTAGGCCCGCCGCAGGTCGGTCTCGTCGGCCAGGTCGAGGCGTACGCCGCCCAGGTCGGCGCGGTGCCGCAGGTGCGGGGCCGTCGTCTTCAGGGCCACGGGGTAGCCGAGGGTGCGCGCGGCCTGCGCGGCCTCATCGGTGTCCGGGGCGGGCAGCGTGCGGCGTACGTCGATGCCGTAGCGGGAGAGCAGCTCGCGGGCGTCGGCCGGGGCGAGGTCGAGGCCGCGCGGGTCGTCCTCCTTCGCGAGCAGTTCGGTGATCAGGGCGGCGGCACCCTGCTCGTCGATGCCGTCGTACTCGGGCACCTTGCCGGGCTCGGCCGCGTCCCGCCGCCATTGCGCGTACTTGGCCACTTCGGAGAGGGCGTGGACGGCGCGCTCGGCCGCGGGGTAGGCGGGGATGAGGCGCGGGGTGCCTTCCGGCGCCTCGGGGGCGGTCTGGGCCGGCCGGGGCGCCTCGGGCGCGTTGGGTCCCGTGCTGGCCGCGGCGGAGAGCGCCTCGGCCAGGCCGCCGAGCTCCACGTGGACGACGAGCACCGGCTTCGTGGGGGCGGTGGCGGCGGCCTTGCTCAGGGCGGCGGCCAGCTCCGCGTCCTCGGTGGAGTCCTCGCCCACGGCCGGCATGGCGGTGACGACGACGGCGTCGGTCTTGTCGTCGGCCAGGGCCTCTTCGAGGGCGGCGCGGAAGTCCGCCGCGGACGCGGCGGTGGTCAGGTCCCTCGGGGGCTTGGGGCGCAGCCCTTCGGAGAGGCACACGTCGTAGGTGAGCAGGCCGAGCGACTCGGAGTTGCCGAGGATGGCGACGCGCGGGCCCGCGGGCAGCGGCTGGCGCGCCAGCAGGAGCCCGGTGTCCACGAGTTCGGTGATCGTGTCGACGCGGATGACGCCCGCCTGGCGCAGCAGCGCGGAGACGGTGGCGTACGGGAGGCGGGTGGCGCGGACCGCGTGTCCGGTGGGTGCGATGCCGCTGTGCCGGGCGCCCTGGACGACGACGAGCGGCTTGGCGGCGGCGGTGCGGCGGGCGAGGCGGGTGAACTTGCGCGGGTTGCCGATCGATTCGAGGTACATGAGGGCGACGTCGGTGTCCGGGTCGTCGTACCAGTACTGGAGGACGTCGTTCCCGGAGACGTCGGCGCGGTTGCCCGCGGAGACGAAGGTGGAGACGCCGGTGACCCCGGTGACTCCGCCGCCGCGCCGGTGCAGGCGCGACAGGAGCGCGATGCCGATGGCACCGGACTGGGTGAACAGGCCGATGCGGCCGGGGCGCGGCATCTCGGGGGCCAGTGAGGCGTTGAGCCGCACGTCGGGCGAGGTGTTCACGATCCCGAAGGCGTTCGGTCCGACGATGCGCATCCCGTAGGTGCGGGCCTGGCGGACCAGTTCGCGCTGGCGCTCGCGGCCCTCGGCGCCGCTCTCGGCGTATCCGGCGGAGACCACGACCAGTCCCTGGACGCCGCGCTCGCCGCACTCGGCGACGACCTCGGGGACGTCCGGCGCGGGCACGGCGACGACGGCCAGGTCGACGTGGTCGGCCGGGTCCATGTCCCGTACGGAGCGGTGGGCGGGGACGCCGTCGATGTCGGTGAGGTCGTCGGGGAACGCCTTGTTCACCGCATACAGGCGGCCGGTGAAGCCCGCGTCCTTCAGGTTGTCGAGAACGCTGCGCCCCACGCCTCCTCGTGCGCGGCCCACGCCGATCACGGCGACGGATCCGGGCGCGAGGAGGCGGTGCACGGAGCGGGCCTCGGCGCGCTGTTCGCGGGCGCGCTGCACGGCGAGCGACGCCTCGGTGGGCTCCAGGTCGAACTCCAGGCGGACGACGCCGTCCTCGAAGCTGCGCTTCTGGGTGTACCCGGCATCCCGGAACACCTTGATCATCTTGGTGTTGGCGGGCAGCACCTCCGCGGCGAACCGGCGGATGCCGCGCTCACGGGCGACCGCGGCGATGTGCTCCAGCAGGGCGGACGCGACGCCGCGCCCCTGGTGGGCGTCCTGCACGAGGAAGGCGACCTCCGCCTCGTCGGCGGGCGCGGACGCGGGCATGCCCCGTGCGTCGATCCGGTCGTAGCGCACGGTCGCGATGAACTCGCCGCCCACGGTGACGGCCAGGCCGACCCGGTCCACGTAGTCGTGATGGGTGAAGCGGTGGACGTCCTTCGCGGACAGGCGTGGGTAGGGCGCGAAGAAGCGGTAGTACTTCGACTCGTCCGAGACCTGCTCGTAGAAGCTGGTCAGGCGGTCGGCGTCCTCGGTGGTGATGGGCCTGATCCGCGCGGTGCCGCCGTCCCGCAGCACCACGTCGGCCTCCCAGTGGGCGGGGTAGGCGTGCCGGTCCGACGGGGTCTCCATGCCGCAAGAGTAGGGCGGGTCACCGACAAGCGTGTGCCGGTGGTACGGGTCGCGTCCCGCGCGTGTGGGAGGCAGGCTGAGGGGGACCCGAGGCCCTTGCCTTACGGGACCCGGGTCCGCGTCGAGCACGTTCGACGGTGTGTGAGAATGGTCTAGACAACCGTGAGACACCTGAAGGGCAGCATCACATGGCTGAGCGCCGCGTCAACGTCGGCTGGGCCGAGGGCCTCCACGCCCGCCCCGCCTCCATCTTCGTCCGCGCGGCCACGGCGGCCGGCGTCCCCCTGACGATCGCCAAGGCCGACGGCAACCCCGTCAACGCCGCCTCCATGCTCGCGGTGCTCGGCCTGGGCGCCCAGGGTGGCGAGGAGATCGTCCTGGCCTCCGACGCCGAGGGCGCGGACGCCGCTCTCGACCGTCTGGCGAAGCTGGTCGCCGAGGGTCTCGAGGAGCTCCCCGAGACCGTCTGACTCCATCGGTCGGCAGAGCCGCGCGATTCCCTTCGGGGACGCGCGGCTCTGTCGTTTCCGCTTTCGGGTTCACACCGGGTACGGAATTCATGCGGCACGCACGGCAACACAAAGCAATCGCACCGGAAACTCGAAATCCGGACCCATTCTCGGAATGGGCAGCGGAAATCACTCCACGGCCGTGCGGCGAATACCGTATCCCTTTGTATACGGCTCCCCTGTTAATGCTGGAGGCCCGCCGTGTTTACGGCATGTTGCGAAGTCCTCACGCGCTCGCCCGCGCGGGGGACCCGCAGCCGGTGGGCCGCGGTCGCCCGTTCGGTGTGCAGCGCGGTCAGGGAGCGGGCCCGCTCGGCGTCGCCGCGGGCCACCGCGTCCACGATCGCGCCGTGCTCGGCCCAGGACTCGGCCGGCTGGGCCGGGCTCTCCACGGCGTACATCCACGCGATCTTGTGCCGCAGCTGGGTGAGCAGGGCGATCAGTCCGGGGCTGCCCGAGGCCTGGGCGAGCGTCTCGTGGAACCAGCCGCCCAGCGAGCGCAGATCCTCGCTCTGACCGCGCCTGGACCGCTCCTGGCCCAGCCTGACCAGGCCGCGCAGGACCTTGAGGTGGGCGTCGGTGCGGCGCTGCGCGGCACGGGCGGCGCCCAGCGGTTCGAGCAGCATGCGGATCTCCAGGAGGTCGGCGGCCTCCCGCTCGGTCGGCTCGGCCACGCACGCGCCCGCGTGCCTGCGCGTGACGACGAACCCCTCCGCCTCCAGGGTGCGCAGCGCCTCGCGGACCGGCACGCGCGAGACTCCGTAGCGGCGCGCGAGCAGTTCCTCGGTGAGCCTGCCGCCGCGCTCGTAGACACCCGCGACGATGTCGTCGCGGATGGCTGTGCATACCGAGTGCGCGGGAATGCGCATGACCCGACCTCCGCCTTAATCCCCGCGAAACGCGGTCGATTGACGCCCGTGCGAACGCGATGAACACCCGGTCAGCGCGCCTGCCCATCGACTCTATTCCACCGTTCCCGAATTTCCGACGGCAGGCCGGAATCCAGGGATATTTTTTGGCCAGACGAGGTCCGCGCACGCGAAAGCCCCGGCTCGGTGAGCCGGGGCTTTCGGAGGATGCTGTCGCCGGTGCGTCAGACGCCCACGCCGTGCGAGCGCAGGTACGCGACCGGGTCGATGTCCGAGCCGTAGTCGGGGCCGGTGCGGGCCTCGAAGTGGAGGTGCGGGCCCGTGACGTTGCCCGTGGCGCCGGAGAGGCCGATCTGCTGGCCCGGGGTGACGGACTGGCCCACGGAGACGCCGATGGAGGACAGGTGACCGTACTGGGTGTACGTGCCGTCGTTCATCTTGATCACGATGTTGTTGCCGTACGCGCCGCCCCAGCCGGCCTCGACGACGGTGCCCATGCCGACGGCGTGCACCGAGGTGCCGCTCGCCGCGTGGAAGTCGATGCCGGTGTGGCTGCCGGAGGACCACAGGCCGCTGCTCGCCTTGTAGGCGGTGGAGACGTACGAGCCGGAGATGGGCGCCACGTAGGTGTTCAGGCGCTTGCGCTCGGCCTCACGGGCGGCGCGCTCCTTGGCCTCGCGCTCCTTCTTGGCCTTCGCCTCGGCCTCGCGCTTGGCCTCCTCGGCCTTCTTCTTGGCCTCGGCCTCCGCCTTCTTCTCGGCGGCGGCCTTGGCCGCGGCCGCGTCGGCGGCCTTCTTCTGTGCGACGGCCTGGGCGTCGATCTGGTCGGCCAGCGAGTCGCCGATGGCTATCGCCTGGGTGAGGCCGTTCTGCTCGGCGGCCGCGTTGTCGGCGGCGAGAGCGGGGGCGGCGAGGCCTCCGATGACACCGGTCGTGGTGAGCGCCGCGACACCCGCGACCTGCGCGGTGGTTCGCGTGAGACGGCTCGGACGACGGTGCTTCCCGGTGGCACGGGTGAACGCCATGAAGGGGCTGGTCCTTTCCTTCCCTCTCGCCTACCGGGTTAGCTGACGGGTTCGGAGCAGGAAGGTCTCCTACGGGCCCTCTCCCCCGCCTCACGGCCGGAAAGAGCGTCCGATTCACCCCAGGGACTGCGGTGGGTCCCCGGCTCCCCTGGCTCGCGCCATGGGGGACTCGGCGATGACTGTCCGGTGTCGCGGGCGCGACGTGTGTCTGGCGGACAGCCGGACCGACGCTAAGCGGGACATCTTTCGATCGACAAACGGATCCCGGCTTTTGTAGTGCATGCCACAGAGCAGACAGGCAACCTCCGCCCCAATTCGGACATACGTGATCCTTGCCTGATCCGAGAGTGGACAAGAAGGGACGTGAGGGACACCACAGAGCCCCGGAGACCTGTACGGCCTCCGGGGCTCCGGGTTCAGCAGGGCGGCACGGGTCAGCCGGCGACCACGGTCACCTCGCCGATGTTGAGGGCCTTGACGGGCTCCTCGATCGCCGCGGCGTCGCCCACCAGGATCGTCACCAGGCGGTCGGCCGGGAAGGCGCTCACGACCGCCGCGGTGGCCTCCACGGTGCCCGTGGCCGCCAGTTGGCGGTACAGGTGCGCCTGGAAGTCGTCCGGCAGGTGCTGCTCGACCTGGTCGGCGAGCGTGCCCGCGACGGCCGCCGCGGTCTCGAACTTCAGCGGGGCCACGCCCACCAAGTTCTGCACCGCGGTGTCCCGTTCGGCATCCGTGAGGCCCTCGGCCGCCAGGGTGCGCAGCACCTGCCAGAGGTCGTCGAGCGCCGGTCCCGTGTTCGGGGTGTCCACGGAGCCGCTGATGGCGAGCATCGAGGCGCCCGTGCCGTCGGGCGCCGAACGCAGCACCTGGGCGAAGGACCGCACCCCGTAGGTGTAGCCCTTCTCCTCGCGCAGGACCCGGTCCAGGCGGGAGGTGAGGGTGCCGCCCAGGCAGTACGTGCCGAGGATCTGCGCGGCCCACACGCGGTCGTGCCGGTCGGGTCCGATGCGGCCGATGAGCAGCTGCGTCTGCACGGCTCCCGGGCGGTCCACGATCACGACGCGGCCGCTGTCGTCGGCGATGACCGGCGGCACGGGGCGCGGCTCGGCCGTGTCGCCCGTCCAGGCGCCGAGGGTGTCCGCGAGCAGGGCGGCGAGGTCCACGCCCGTCAGGTCGCCCACGACGACGGCCGTCGCGGTGGCGGGGCGCACGTGCTTCTCGTAGAAGGCGCGCACGGCCGCCGCGTCGATGGCGGTGACGGTCTCCTCGGTGCCCTGGCGCGGGCGCGACATGCGCGCGTCGGCCGGGAAGAGCTGCCGGGAGAGCTCCTTGGCGGCGCGGCGGGCCGGGTTGGCGCTCTCGTGCGGGATCTCGTCCAGCCGGTTGCGGACGAGACGCTCGATCTCGCTGTCGGCGAAGGCGGGTGCCCGCAGGGCGTCGGCCAGCAGGGCCAGCGCCTTGGGCAGCCGGGAGACCGGCACCTCGAGGGAGACGCGGACGCCGGGGTGGTCGGCGTGCGCGTCCATCGTGGCGCCGCAGCGCTCCAGTTCCGCCGCGAACTCCTCGGCGGAGTGCTTGTCGGTGCCCTCGTTGAAGGCACGCGCCATGATCGTGGAGACGCCGTCGAGACCCTTCGGCTCCGCGTCCAGCGGCGCGTCGAGGTTGATCTCGACCGCGACGACCTGCTGGCCGGGGCGGTGGCAGTGCAGCACCGTCAGGCCGTTGTCGAGCGTGCCGCGCTGCGGGGCGGGGAAGGCCCACGGCTTGGGCGCGCCCGCCTGCGGCTGCGGGTGGAAGTCCATCATCGCGAGCTGCTCGGTCACCGGCCCGCCTCCTCAGCGTTCTCGGCGGTCTCGGTGTCGGTCTCGGTGTCGGCCTCTGCCGGGGCCGTGGGCTCGTACACGAGGACCGCGCGGTTGTCGGGGCGCAGGCGGGCCTTGGCGATCTCCTGGACCTCCTCGGCGGTCACCTCGAGGACGCGCCGTACGGCGGTCAGGGCGAGCTGCGGGTCGCCGAACAGGACGGCGAACCGGCACAGTTCGTCGGCGCGGCCCGCGACCGTGCCGAGCCGGTCCAGCCACTCGCGCTCCAACTGGGCCTGCGCGCGCTCCATTTCCTCGGCGGTCGGGCCCTCCTCGGCGAACCGGGCGAGCTCCTCGTCGACGGCCGCCTCGATGACCGGCACCTCGACGTCGCCGGACGTCTTCACGTCCAGCCAGCCCAGGGAGGGCGCCCCGGCGAGCCGCAGCAGGCCGAACCCGGCGGCGACAGCGGTGCGGTCGCGGCGCACCAGCCGGTTGTAGAGCCGCGAGGACTCGCCGCCGCCCAGCACGGTCAGGGCGAGGTCGGCGGCGTCGCACGCGCGCGTGCCGTCCTCCGGGAGCCGGTAGGCGGCCATCAGGGCGCGGGCCGGCACCTCCTCCTCGACGACCTCGCGGAGCTGCCCGCCGATCACATCGGGCAGGGCGCCGTCGCGCGGGGCGGGCTTGCCGTCGTGGCCGGGGATGGACCCGAAGTACTTCTCGACCCAGGCGCGGGTCTCCTGCGGGTCGATGTCGCCGACGATCGACAGGACGGCGTTGTTGGGCGCGTAGTAGGTGCGGAAGAAGTTCCGCGCGTCCTCGAGGGTGGCCGCGTCCAGATCGTCCATGGAGCCGATGGGCGTGTGGTGGTACGGGTGGCCCTCGGGGTACATCAGGGCGGTCAGCTTCTCGAACGCCGTGCCGTACGGGACGTTGTCGTAGCGCTGGCGGCGCTCGTTCTTCACGACGTCCCGCTGGTTCTCCATCGACTCGTCGTCGAGGGCGGCCAGCAGCGAGCCCATGCGGTCCGCCTCCAGCCACAGCGCGAGCTCCAGCTGGTGGGTGGGCATGGTCTCGAAGTAGTTCGTGCGCTCGAAGCTCGTCGTCCCGTTGAGGGAACCGCCCGCGCCCTGGACCAGTTCGAAGTGGCCGTTGCCGTGCACCTGCTTCGAGCCCTGGAACATCAGGTGCTCGAAGAGGTGAGCCAGGCCCGTGCGGCCCTTGACCTCGTGGCGCGAGCCGACGTCGTACCAGAGGCAGACCGCCGCGACCGGGGTCAGGTGATCCTCGGAGAGCACCACGCGCAGGCCGTTGGCCAGCCGGTGCTCGGTCGCTGTCAGGCCGCCGGAGCCGGCCTCGGCGGTGGCCGTGTGACCCATGGGCATGTACGTCCCTTCGATCGCGGAGAACGCGAAATACGCAGCAAACCACAGAACTGCTGCCAGTCCTGCCACTGTATGCAAGCGTGCTGACACCTGGCGAAGTTCCCGCTCGGGCTACGCCGTAAGCGAGCACGCGGACCCTTCCGGGGGCCGCCCGCGACCCGCTACGGACGGGTCGCGATCGGCGTTGTCAGTGGGGCGGTCCACAATGGTCCGCGACAGTTCTCGTTCATGTACCCGTTCATGTTGGTGAAGGAGCCGCAGCAGCGATGGCCCGCCGCAGCACGAAGACCCCGCCGCCCGACGACTTCGAGGAGAGGATCCTCGACATCGACGTGGTCGACGAAATGCAGGGCTCCTACCTGGAGTACGCGTACTCGGTCATCTACTCTCGCGCCCTGCCCGACGCCCGCGACGGGATGAAGCCCGTCCACCGTCGGATCGTCTACCAGATGAACGAGATGGGCCTGCGCCCCGAGCGCGGCTACGTGAAGTGCGCTCGCGTGGTCGGCGAGGTCATGGGTAAGTTGCACCCCCATGGCGACGCGTCGATCTACGACGCCCTGGTGCGCCTGGCCCAGCCGTTCTCCATGCGCGTGCCCCTGGTGGACGGGCACGGCAACTTCGGCTCGCTGGGCAACGACGACCGCCCGGCCGCCATGCGTTACACCGAGTGCAAGATGGACGCCGCGGCGTCCCTGATGACCGAGTCCATCGACGAGAACACCGTCGACTTCGCGCCGAACTACGACGGCCAGGAGCAGGAGCCGCTGGTCCTCCCGGCGGCGTACCCGAACCTCCTGGTGAACGGCGCGTCGGGCATCGCGGTCGGCATGGCGACCAACATGGCGCCGCACAACCTGGGCGAAGTGATCGCCGCCGCCCGGCACTTGATCAAGCACCCGGGCGCCGACCTCGAGACGCTGATGAAGTTCGTCCCGGGGCCCGACCTGCCCACCGGCGGCCGGATCGTCGGCCTGTCCGGCATCAAGGACGCGTACGAGACGGGCCGCGGCACCTTCAAGATCCGCGCGACGGTCTCGGTGGAGAGCGTGACCGCGCGCCGCAAGGGCCTCGTCGTCACCGAGCTGCCCTTCGCGGTCGGCCCGGAGAAGGTCATCGCGAAGATCAAGGAACTGGTCGGCTCGAAGAAGCTCCAGGGCATCGCCGACGTCAAGGACCTCACGGACCGCGAGCACGGCCTGCGCCTGGTCATCGAGATCAAGAACGGCTTCGTGCCGGAGGCCGTCCTGGAGCAGCTCTACAAGCTGACGCCGATGGAGGAGTCCTTCGGCATCAACAATGTGGCGCTGGTGGACGGTCAGCCGCTCACGCTCGGCCTCAAGGAGCTCCTCGAGGTCTATCTGGACCACCGCTTCGAGGTCGTGCGCCGCCGCAGCGAGTTCCGCCGCAGCAAGAAGCAGGACCGGCTGCACCTGGTCGAGGGCCTGCTCGTCGCCCTGGTGGACATCGACGAGGTCATCCGCCTCATCCGCTCCAGCGACAACAGCGCGCAGGCCAAGGAGCGCCTGATGGAGCGCTTCTCCCTGAGCGACATCCAGACGCAGTACATCCTGGACACGCCGCTGCGCCGCCTCACCAAGTTCGACCGCATCGAGCTGGAGTCGGAGCGCGACAAGCTCAACGGCGAGATCGACGAGCTGACCGGCATCCTGGATTCGGACACCGAGCTGCGCAAGCTGGTCTCCACGGAACTGGCCGCCGTGGCGAAGAAGTTCGGTTCCGACCGGCGCACGGTGCTCCTGGAGTCGGCGGGCGCGCCGGTGGCGTCGGTCTCGCTCCAGGTGGCGGACGACCCGTGCCGTGTGCTGCTCTCGTCGACCGGCCTGCTGGCCCGTACGGCGAACGGCGAGCCCTTCGGCGCGGACGAGGACGGCAAGCGCACCAAGCACGATCTGATCGTCTCCGCGGTGCCGGCGACGGCCCTCGGCGAGATCGGCGCGGTCACCTCCGAAGGCCGGCTGCTGCGGCTGAACGTCATCGATCTGCCGCAGCTCCCAGAGACGGCGTCCGCGCCGAACCTCTCCGGAGGCGCCCCGATCTCCGAGTTCCTCTCCTCCTTGGAGGCCGACGAGACGGTGGTCTGCCTGATGACCCTGGACGAGTCGTCCCCGGGTCTGGCGATCGGCACGGAGCAGGGCGTCGTGAAGCGTGTGGTCCCGGACTACCCGTCGAACAAGGAGGAGTTGGAGGTCATCACCCTCAAGGACGGCGACCGGATCGTGGGTGCGGTCGAGCTCCGTACCGGCGAGGAGGACCTGGTCTTCATCACGGACGACGCACAGCTGCTGCGCTACCAGGCGTCCGTGGTGCGCCCGCAGGGCCGTCCCGCGGGCGGCATGGCCGGCATCAAGCTGGCGACCGGCGCGAAGGTCATCTCGTTCACGGCGGTCGACCCCGCGGCCGACGCGGTGGTGTTCACGGTGGCGGGCTCGCGCGGCACGCTCGACGACTCGGTGCAGACGACGGCCAAGCTCACGCCGTTCGACCAGTACCCGAGGAAGGGCCGGGCGACCGGCGGTGTGCGCTGCCAGCGGTTCCTGAAGGGCGAGGACTGCCTGAGCCTGGGCTGGGCGGGCCCGGTGCCCGCGCGCGCGTCGCAGAAGAACGGCATGCCGGCGGAGCTGCCCGAGATGGACCCGCGGCGCGACGGTTCGGGCGTCTCGCTCCCGAAGACCGTGGCGGTGGTGGCAGGACCGGCCTAGAGGTCCCGCGGCTCCTCGGCCGCTTCGCCCTTCTCCTGTACGTAGCGGAGAACGCCCCACATGCCGTGCTCGTCGACGGTGTGTGGGGCTTCGCTCCTACAGGCGTCGAGTTCCCCGCCGAGGGCGGCCGTGTCGATCCCCGCGCCGATGAGGACGAGCTGCGTCAGCCGTGGCCCGCCGGCGGGCCACGGCTCGGGCCGGAACCGCAGGAACGGCCCGACGGCGTGCACCGCGTACCGGTTGCGCGGATCGCCCGCCCCGAAGTCGACGTATCCCTTGATCCGGTAGAGCCCGTCGGGCCTGCCGTCGAGGAAGGCCATCAGGCGACGCGGGTCCATGGGCACCTCGGAGGTGAAGGCGACGCTCTCGTAGGCGGCGTGCAGATGCGCGTCGTGCGCCTCGCCGTCGTCGTGACGGTGGAGATCGTCGAAGGACAGCTGTCCGATCCGCTCCTCCGAGGGACGGCAGTCGAAGAGCAGCTCCGGGTCGATCCGGCCGTACGAGGCGGTCACGACGGCGGCTCGGCCCGCTGCCGCCCGCACGGCTCCCAGGACGCGCTCCTGTTCGTCCGGGGCGACCCGGTCGCCCTTGTTCACCACGACGAGGTCGGCGAGCCCCAGGTGGCGCTCCACCTCCGGGTGCTTCTCCCGCGTGGCGTCGAACTCGGCGGCGTCGACGACCTCGACCAGCCCTCCGTAGACGATCCGCGGATTCTCGCTCGCGAGGACCATGCGCACGAGTTCCTGGGGTTCCGCGATGCCGCTCGCCTCGATGACGATGACGTCCATGACCTGACCGTCATGGACAGGGCCGGTCAACTTGTCCAGATAGACGTCGAGTTCACTGGCGTCCACGGCGCAGCACAGGCATCCGTTGCCGAGCGAGACGGTGGAGTCGCCCAGCTGTCCCGCGACCGCCATCGCGTCGATCTCGATCGCTCCGAAGTCGTTGACGATCGCGCCGATCCGGGTGCCGCCGCTGCGGTGCAGCAGGTGGTTCAGGAGCGTGGTCTTCCCCGATCCGAGGAAGCCCGCGAGGACGACGACGGGGATCTGCTGCGGGCTCGCCTTGCTCAACGCGACCTCTCTCGCGCCGAAGCGCGCGCCGGTCCGGGGGCCGGCTCTCGTACGAAGGGTGAATGCCGCCCCAGGATACGAGCGCGCAGAAAGCGAGCGAAGTGAACGATTGTTAGCGCTGCCCATTGGGCACACGTTGGAGAGGCGCCGGTTTACACGGTCCGTGCATCCGTGCGCCTCCTCTCCGCCTCCCCGCCGATCAGAGCCGCTCGGCACCCTGGGAGACGGCAAGCGCGCCGCCCACTGCTCGCCGGTCTCCGTCTCCGTCGCCCCGCACCCGACGACCGGCGCACGGTCGCCTGAATCGGGGGTTCACATGGCCACAAGGAGTTACGGAGCACGCACTCTCGCCGCCGCGATGGCGGCCGGAGCCACCACGACGGTCGGGTCGCTGCTGGCCCGCCGACGTCGGCACGCCTCGCTGACCGAACAGCACCGCCTGCACTTCGACCTGCTGTGCAAGGCCATGGACGATCCCGCCCTGGCCGCGGTCCTCGACACCTACGAGGAGGCCGTGTCACCGGAGCGGCAGCGACAGTTCCTGTTCGCCAACGCCCTGTACACGAACGCCCTCTACTTCCACCGCATCGGCGCCATGAGCCGGCGGGAGCTCTACGGTCACCTGCGGGTCATCTGCCAGAACCCGATCGTCCGCGACTACTTGGTCGCCACCCGGCACCATCGCGCGAGCCTCGAAGGCACCTCGGACGAGGCGGAGCTCGGCCGGATGGTGGAGCGGTTGCTCCTGGATCTGGACGAGGCCGACACGGACGAGTGGTGGGTGGTCGGCGAACCACCTTGCGATTGAACCCAGTTGGCGTATCGCGCTCCTACGGTGCCCCCCGCGACCGGCTACTGTGTGGCCCGCTTCTGCCAACCCAGTGCCAAGGACCGGGATCCCTTTGAAAATCGTCCGCCGCATCGGCGCGTCTCCCCGCGAGCGCGGTAGCGCCTCCGGGCAGACCTGCCCCGACATCTTCGAGCTCGCCGACGGCAACTTCGCCGTCATCGGCACGGATGCCACCGACAAGCTCGACGCCGAGCTGCCATCCGATGCCGCACGGGCCGACTACGAGCGGATCGTCGTCATCACGCGCGACACACTGGTGCGGGCCCGGGCGGACATCCCGGAGGCCTGATGGCCGCCCACGCCCCTGAACCCGGCAGCGCCTGCACCAACCCGAGGTAGACCGTGACCCACATAGCCGTTCCAGGAAGCGGAGGCGGGCCCGGCGGTCCGCCTTCCGCTTGACCTGAACCCGAACCGGAACCGAGCCGAACCCCGAACCGGAACCGGAACGGAAGAGCTCCACCGCCGTCGAGGTCGGGCACCACAGTGCCCGACCTCGACCGCGCCCGCCCCGCGCATCTCAGCCGAGCAGCGGCACCGCCACCGGCGGCTCCACCCCCACGTAGCGCGCCGCCGGCCGGATGATCTTCGAATCCTGGGCCTGCTCCAGCACGTGGGCGCTCCAGCCGACCGCCCGCGCCGCGGCGAAGGTGGGCGTGAACATCGTGCGGGGCAGACCGCACAGCTCCATGACCACGCCCGCATAGAACTCCACGTTCGTGTGCAGCTCACGTCCGGGCTTGAGCTCGGCGAGGATCGCCTCGACGTGCTGCTCGACCTCCACCGCGAACTCCACCAGAGGTCCGCCGAACCGTTCCGCGATGCCGCGGAGCATGCGGGAGCGCGGGTCCTCCGTGCGGTAGACGGGGTGCCCGAAGCCCATGATCCGGTCACCCGCGAGGACCCGCTCACGGATCCAGGGGTCGATGCGGTCCGGGGTGCCGATCGCGTCCAGGGTGTCGAGCGCACGGCTGGGCGCCCCGCCATGCAGGGGGCCGGAGAGTGCCCCGACGGCGCCGACCAGGCAGGCGGCGACGTCGGCTCCCGTCGAGGTGATGACGCGGGCCGTGAACGTTGACGCATTGAAGCCGTGATCAATGGTTGAGATGAGGTACTGCTCGATGGCCCGGGCATGCGCCTGGTCCGGCTCCGAGCCCGTCAGCATGTAGAGGTAGTTGGCCGCGTACGACAGGTCCCCGCGCGGCTCCACCGGTTCGAGCCCCTCGCCGAGCCGGTGCAGCGCGGTGAGGATGGTGGGGACCACCGCCGTGGCGGCCAGGGTGTCGGCGCGGCGCCGGTCGGCGTCGATGTCGTAGACGGGCCGGAAGCCCTGCGAGGCGCCGAACAGCGAGAGCGCCGTGCGCAGTCCCGCGAGGGGGCCGGACAGCGATCCGGCGCGGGCGACGGCGGGCAGCGCCGCGCGCACCTCGTCGGGCAGCCCGCGCAGCGCCGCGGTCTCCCGGGCGAAGGCCGCCGACCGTGCGGCGTCGGGCAGCTCGCCGTGGATCATCAGGTGCCAGACGTCCTCGAAGCCGCGGGTCTGCGCGAGCTCCACGGCGGAGTACTGGCGGTAGTGGTAGAAGCCCTCGCGCCCCCTGACGTCCCCGAGTGCGGTGTCGGTGACGACGACGCCCGCGAGCCCTCGCGGTACGTCGACGACGGGGGCGGTCGTGGTCCCGTTGATCGGCATGTTTCCTCCCTGGACTTGATTCGACTGTCCATGCTTGACTCTAATCTTGTCAATATTGATTGCATCAATACATTGTGATGCGGATACGGTGACTCCCATGACGGATCAAGAACCGGCACCGGCACAGCAAAGCCGTCGGCTGAGCACCAAGGAGACCGCCGAACTGCTCGGCGTGAAGCCGGAGACGGTGTACGCGTACGTAAGCCGCGGCCAGCTGTCGAGCAGGCGCGGCCAGGGCCGGCGCGGCAGCACCTTCGACGCCGCGGAGGTCGAGGCCCTCGCCCGGCGCAACAAGCGGGAGGGCGCGCCGGCTTCGAGCGGGAACGAGCTGTCCGTACGCACCCGGATCACCCTCATCGACGAGGACCGGTACTTCTTCCGGGGGGTCGACGCGGCGGAGCTGGCGGCCCGGCACACCTACGAAGAGGTCGCGGAGTGGCTGTGGACGGGCGTGCTGCGCCCCGGCGTCACCTTCACCGCGCCCGAGGAGTCCCTCGCCGCGGCCCGGCGCGCCGTGGCGGCACTGCCCGAACACAGCAGCCCCGTCGACCGGTTGCGGGTGGCCGCCGTCGCCGCCGCGACCGCGGACCCGCTGCGCTACGACCTGTCCGACGAGTCCGTGCTCGGCGCCGCCCGCTCCCTCATCCCGACGCTCGCGGCCGCGCTGCCGCTGCGCAGGTCCACCTACAAGGACGGCGTCCCCATCGCGCGCCGCCTGTGGGGACGGCTGACCTACGAGGAGCCCGACGAGGCGTCACTTCGCGTACTGGACCTGGCGCTTGCCCTGCTCGCCGACCACGACCTCGCGGCCTCCACCCTCGCCGTCCGGGTCGCCGCGTCGGCCAGGGCGCACGCGTACGCGACCGTCTCCGCGGGCCTGGGCGTCCTGGAGGGGCCGTTGCACGGGGCGGCGAGCGGTCTGGCCCACCGGATGCTCCTGGAGGTCCTCGACCGGGGCAGCGCCGGACCTGTGGTGGCCGACGAGCTGCGGGCCGGGCGGCGCGTGCCGGGGCTCGGGCACCGCCTGTACCGGGGCGAGGATCCGCGCGCGCAGGCCCTGTTCGCGGCCCTGGCGGAGCTGCCCGAGGCCGGGCCCGCACTGGCCGCCGCACGCGACGTGGTGACGACGACCGCCCGCCACACGGACCTGCACGCCAATGTGGATCTGGCGCTGGCCGTGTTCACCACGTCGTTCCGGATGCCCGCCGAGGCCGGCGAGACGATCTTCGCCGTGGCGCGCACGGCGGGCTGGATCGCGCACGCCCTGGAGGAGTACGGGGAACGGCCCCTCCGTATGCGGCCGTCGGGCCACTACGTAGGCCTGCGCCCGCCACAGCCACTGCCGTCGGCCACGGGTGAGGAGTGATCGGACGGGCAGGTTAGGCTCCCCTCTGTGAGTACGTGCACGGCCGCTTCGCGGGATCTCGACGAGCCTCTCGCGGGCACCGCGGCCACCGCCCGGACCTGGCTGCTGATCGAGCAGCCCGGTCCCTGGGGCGCCAAGGCCCTGACCTCCAGCCATCTGGACCCCGAGGTGGGCCGTGCCCTGGAGGCCGCGGCCGACGGCACCGGAGTGCGGGTCGCGCTCGTCCGGCGGCCCGGGCGGCACGCGGACCGCCACGGACCGGCCCGCCACCAGGTGTACGTGGCCCACACGACACCCGGAAACACCTGGCTGCGGAGCACCACCGTCGACGCCCCCGCGGAGCTGCTCCAGCTGGACTTCGCCGCTCTGGGATCGGGTGATCACGGCGGCTTCGGCGAGCCCCACACCGGCGCTCCGCTCGCCCTCGTGTGCACCAACGGCAAGCGCGACCGCTGCTGCGCGCTCCTGGGGCGGCCGTTGGCCGCCGAACTCGCCCTCTCCGGCGAGCAGGACGTCTGGGAGGTCACCCACCTCGGCGGCCACCGCTTCTCCCCCACCCTTCTGGTGCTGCCGTACGGATACGCCTACGGGAGGGCCGTGGCCACCGACGTGAAGGAGATCCTGGACGCGGTGCGCGCCGGCCGGATCGTCACCCGGGGATGCCGCGGCAACTCGGCCTGGGATCGCCCGGGTCAGGCCGCGGAACTGGCGGTGCGCCGAGCGGCCCCCGAGAACGGCGCCGACGCCCTGAGCGTCATACGTACAGCAGCCGCGCGGGACGCCCAGGACGCGCCCCGGTGGGAGGTGACCGTCGCCCACACCGACGGGCGCCACTGGCAGGTGACCGTCGCCCAGGGTGCGTCCCTGCCGCCCCGCCCGGAGAGCTGCGGCGGCGCTCTCGGCTCACCGGCCCGTATGGATGTCGTGGCTGTGCGTGAGGTTCCCGCGCCCCGCGCCTGAAGTGCTGCGCGGCGTCGTAGGAGATCCGCGCCACAAGGGCTTCGATCGGGGGCGGACGGGCCCGTACCGTTCGTCACCATGAGCACGACTCCCCCCACCCGCAGACTGCGCTTCGGACTGCCGAGGCGGGTGTTCGCACAGGTCCTTCTGATGCAGGTGGCGATCGCCGCGGGGGTCGCCGTGCTCGCCACGGGCCTGTTCCTGGCGCCTTTGAGCGATCAGTTGGACGACCAGGCCATGCGCCGGGCGCTCGCCATCGCGCAGACCACGGCCGCACAGCCGCAGATCGCCGCCGACCTGCGGTCCTCGCGGCCGACGGCGGGCGGTCCCGTGCAGACCGAGGCGGAGCGGATCCGGCGGGCCAGCGGCGCCGAGTACGTCGTGATCATGAACAAGGCCGGGGTGCGCTGGTCGCACACCGACCGGGACCAGATCGGCAAGGTCGTCTCGACGGACCCCAGCGAGGCGCTGGCGGGCCACGAGGTGATGGAGATCGACGACGGTACCCTCGGCCGCTCCGCGCGCGGCAAGGTGCCGCTCAGGGGCGCGGACGGGGCCATCGTGGGCGCGGTGTCGGTCGGCATCGAGTACGACAGCGTCCGCGCGCGCCTCATCCACGCGATCCCGGGCCTGTTCGCGTACGCGGGAGGGGCCCTGGCCGTGGGCGCGCTCGCCGCCTATCTGATCTCGCGTCGGGTCCAGCGGCAGACGCGGGACCTGGCCTTCTCCGACATCTCCGCGCTGCTGGCCGAGCGCGAGGCGATGCTGCACGGCATTCGGGAGGGCGTCGTCGCGCTGGACCGCAGCGGCCGGATACGCCTCCTCAACGACGAGGCGCAGCGGCTCCTCGGCCTGGACGCACAAGCGATCGGCCGGCCCCTGGACGCGGCGCTGGGTCCGGGCCGTACCACCGACGTGCTCACGGGCCGGGCCACCGGCACCGATCTGCTGACCGTGCGCGGCCAGCGGGTCCTGGTCGCCAACCGGATGCCCACGGACGACGGCGGCGCGGTCGCCACCCTGCGCGACCGCACCGAGCTGGAGCAGCTGGGCCGCGAACTCGACTCCACCCGCGGCCTGATCGACGCCCTGCGCGCACAGGACCACGAGCACGCCAACCGGATGCACACGTTGCTGGGCCTGCTGGAGCTGGAGATGTACGAGGAGGCGGCGGAGTTCGTCGGCGAGGTCGCGGGCGCGCACCGGGTCACCGCCGAGCAGATCACCGAGAAGCTCCAGGACCCGCTGCTGGCCGCCCTCCTGGTGGGCAAGGCGACGGTGGCCGCGGAGCGCGGTGTCGCCCTCGCGATCTCTGCGGACACGGCCCTGCCCGACCGGCTCGTCGATCCCCGTGGGCTGGTCACGATCGTCGGCAACCTGGTGGACAACGCCCTGGACGCGGCGGCCGGTTCAGGCCGCCACGCGCGCGTGGAGGTGGTGCTGCGTGCCGAGGGGCGTGCGGCGGTCCTCCGGGTACGGGACACGGGGCCCGGGGTGCCCGCCGATCAGCGGGAGGCGGTCTTCGTGGAAGGCTGGTCCACCAAGGAGCCGCCGGCGCACGGCAAGCGCGGCATCGGGCTCGCCCTGGTCCGCCGGCTCGCCGAGCGGCAGGGCGGCACGGCCGAGGTGACCGGATGGACCGGCGGGGGCGCCGAGTTCGTCGTCGTCCTGCCGGAGGCCCTCACCGAACCCGTACCGGCCACGGCTGCCGAGGAGGTCTGATGATCGACGTACTGGTCGTGGACGACGACGCCCGCGTGGCCGACGTCAACGCCGCCTACGTGGCGAAGGTGCCCGGATTCCGCGTGGCGGGCAAGGCGCACAGCGCCGCTGAGGCCCTGGAGCGGATCGAGGAGCTGGCGGTCGATCTGGTGCTCCTCGACCACTACCTGCCGGACGAGACGGGGCTGTCGGTCGCCCGTACGGTGCGGGAACGCGGCCACCAGATCGACGTGATCATGGTGACCGCGGCGCGCGACGTGGCGACCGTGCAGGCCGCGATGCGCCACGGGGCACTGCAGTACCTGGTCAAGCCGTTCTCGTTCGCGGGTCTGCGCGGCAAGCTGGAGGCGTACGCGGCGCTGCGGCGCACGCTCGACGGCGGTGGTGAGGCCGAGCAGACGGAGGTCGACCGGATCTTCGGCGCGCTGTCCGCCACTCCCGCCCCCGAGCTGCCCAAAGGGCACTCGCCCACCACCGCCGAACTGGTCCGCAGGGCGATAATGGGTGCCGAAGGCCCGCTCTCCGCCCAGGAACTGGCCGACCGGACGCGGCTCAGCCGCCAGACCGCCCAGCGCTACCTCAAGCTGCTGGAGCGGACCGGGCGGGTGCGGCTGAGCCTCAAGTACGGCGACACGGGGCGCCCCGAGCACCGCTACGAGTGGGCCACGAGCCGCTGACCGGCCCGGTCCCGCAAGCGCCGATCGGACGCGACGGACGGGTCCCGGTCAGACGCCCCGGTCAGACGGCCCGGTCAGACGGCGGTCAGACAGGCCCATCCAGACGGCCCCGTTCAGACCGCCCCGGCGCCCGTGAGCGCCCGTACCTCGGTCTCCGCGTGCTTGGCCTCGTCCGGCGGCTCGGGCGAGGTCACGGTGCCCAGCCAGCCCGCCAGGAAGCCCAGCGGGATGGAGACGAGCCCCGGGTTCTCCAGCGGGAAGTACTGGAAGTCCACGCCGGGGAAGAGGGACGTGGGGCTCCCGGAGACCACCGGCGACAGCACGACGAGCGCCAGCGCGGGCAGCAGCCCCCCGTACACCGACCAGACGGCGCCCCGCGTCGTGAAGTTCCGCCAGAACAGCGAGTAGAGCAGCACCGGAAGATTGGCGGACGCCGCGACGGCGAAGGCGAGACCGACCAGGAACGCCACGTTCAAGTCGCGGGCGAGCAGCCCGAGACCGATCGCGAGCACACCGATTCCGGCCGCGGCGACACGCGCCACCGCGACCTCGCTGCGCTGCTTCCCGCCCGGCCGCCGCAGCGAGGCGTACAGGTCGTGGGCCACGGACGCCGAGGACGCCAGCGTGATCCCGGCGACGACGGCGAGGATGGTGGCGAAGGCGACCGCGGCGACGATCGCGAACAGGACCGTGCCCCCGGTGGAGTCCGCGCCACCGCCCAGGTCGAGGGCGAGCAACGGAACCGCCGTGTTCCCCGCCGCGTTCGATCCCCGCACGGCGTCGGGTCCCACCAGGGCGGCGGCACCGAAACCGAGCACGATCGTCATCAGGTAGAAGCTGCCGATGAGCCCGATGGACCAGACGACCGAGCGGCGTGCGGCCCGCGCGGTCGGCACGGTGTAGAAGCGCGACAGGATGTGCGGAAGGCCCGCCGTGCCGAGCACGAGCGCGAGTCCCAGGCTGATGAAGTCGAAGCGCGCGGTCCAGCTCCCGCCGTACTTCAACCCGGGCACGAGGAAGTCCGATCCGTGTCCGCTGCGTGCGGCGGCGGTACGCAGCAGCTGGTTGAAGTCACCGTGGAAGTGCGCCAGGACGAGCACCGTCAGGGCGATCGTCCCGCCCATGAGCAGGACGGCCTTCACGATCTGGATCCAGGTGGTGGCCCGCATCCCTCCCATCGACACATAGATGACCATGAGCGCGCCCACGCCGACGACGGTCCATGCCTGCGCGGCCCCGCTGGTCCCACCGAGCAGCAGCGCGACCAGGCTGCCCGCTCCCACCATCTGCGCCACCAGATAGAGAACGGACACGGTGACCGAGGAAGTTCCCGCCGCGATGCGCACGGGCCGCTCCCGCATCCGGGCGGCGACGACGTCGGCGAGCGTGAACCGGCCGCAGTTGCGGACCAGTTCGGCGACGAGGAAGAGCACCACGAGCCAGGCCACGAGGAAGCCGACCGAGTAGAGCAGCCCGTCGTAGCCGAAGAGCGCGATCAGGCCGGAGATGCCGAGGAACGACGCGGCCGACATGTAGTCGCCGGCGATGGCGAAACCGTTCTCCATCGGTGAGAACAGTCGGCCTCCGGCGTAGAACTCCTCGGCGGAGCCGTGCCGGTTACGGCTCACCCAGGTCGTGATGCCGAGGGTGACCGCCACGAACGCGCTGAACAGGACCAGCGCCAGGGTCTGATGGGTGCCGGTCACCACTGGCCGCCCTCGCTCCCGCGAACCCGCCCGGCACCGTGCGGTCTCGCGGAACCGTTCATGCGCGTGGAGTCGGCGATGCCACGGGTCATCTCCTGGGTGTCCCACCGCAGTTCGAGCGCCGGGCGATCACGGCGCAGCCGGGCGTGACGTGCGTACAGCCATGTCAGCAGGAACGTGCTGGCGAACTGCCCGAGCCCGGCCACCATCGCCACGTTCACCGAGCCCGCGACCTGCCGGGCCATCAGATCCGGTGCGCTGGTGGCGGCGACGACGTACGCGACGTACCAGGCGAAGAAGATCGCGACCGCGGGCACGACGAACCTGCGGTAGCGCCCGCGCACCTCCTGGAATGCGGCGCTGCGCTGGACCTCCAGGTAGACCCCCGCCGCGCTCCGCTCCCGCGGCACGGACTGGGCGGGCACGGCGGGCGCCGGTGCGCCCGTGCCGTCCAACTCGCCCCATCCCGAGGCGAGCGCGTCGTACCAGGGATCGCCCGCACCACCGCGATCGCCGGTCCGGGGCTGCGCCGTCTCGCGCCCGTCGTGCTTCTCCACCGAACTCTCCTTGTCCGCGGCCCACTGCGGCCGCGTGCCCAAGGATGGACAGACCGGGAAGATCCCGGACTCTCCTCGCAAGCCCTTCACCCCATTAGGTGATGGACGCCCCCGGCGGCTTCGCGAGTCCGTGCCGGTACGCGTAACGGACCGCCTGGGCCCGGTCCTTGAGGCCGGCCTTCGCGAACAAGTTGTTGATGTGGGTCTTCACCGTCGCCGTGGAGACGTGGAGCGCCCGGGCGATCTCCTGGTTGGTCAGACCGTCGGCGATCAGCACCAGGACCTCGGCCTCCCGCGCCGTCAGCCCGTCCGGCGGCTCCTTCGGCTCCGGCGCGGCCGACTCGGGCTGCGAGAGTCTCTCCAGCAGCCTGCGCTGGATCTTCGGCGAGAGCCCCGCGTCGCCGGACAGGACGTCCTCCACCGCCCGGACGATCTCGTCCCCGCCGGCGTCCTTGGTCAGATAGCCGCGCGCACCCGCCGTCAGGGCGGGGAAGAGCGACTCGTCGTCCGCGTACGTGGTCAGGATGACGACCTGGGTGCCCGGGTGCTCCGCGCGAATCCGTCTGGTGGCCTCGACCCCGTCGCAGCGCGGCATGCGCAGGTCCATCAGGACGACGTCCGGGGCCAGTTCGCCCACGAGCGCGACCGCTTCCTCGCCGTCTCCCCCGGATCCCACGACCTCGATCCCCGGCAGCAGCCCGAGCAGCATCACGATGCCCTCGCGCACCACGGTCTGGTCGTCCACGACCACCACGCGGGCCGGCGGCCTGCCCGCAGCGCCCCCCGCGTCGCTCCCGGTCATACGGGAACCCTCAACCTGACCACGAAGCCCTCCTCGCACGGCCCAGCCTCCAGCGAGCCACCCAGCAGCTCGGCGCGCTCCCTCATCCCCAACAGACCGTAACCGGAGCCACTGACAGTGAGCTCGGCGTCCGGCCGGGACGCGCCCGAATCCTGTACTTCCAGGGCCACTTCGTCGGGCCGGTACTCCAGTCGCATCGCGGCCTTCGCGCCGGGAGCGTGCTTGCGGACGTTCGTCAGCGCCTCCTGGGCGACTCTGCGCACCGCCTGCGACGCCTCGGCGGACAGCGGCTTGCGCAGGCCCTCCACCGCGAGCGTGGCGCCGTCCGAGGAGGCCACCAGCTCCTTGAGGAAGTCCTCCAGCGGGGTCATGTCCCCGCGGAGCGCGGAGAGGGCCTGACGGGTCTCGGCGAGACCGTCCCGGGCCATGCCGCGCGCGGCGACGACCCGCTCCAGGATCTGGTCCCGCTCGGCGCCCCGCTCGATCAGGAGCCGGGCCGCCTCCAGGTGGACGAGCTGGGCGGAGAGGCTGTGTGCCAGGACGTCGTGGATCTCGCGGGCGATGCGGGAGCGCTCGGCCAGCGCGGCCGACTCCGCCTCCGCGGCCCGTGCCGCGCGCTCCTGCACCAGCAGCCGCTGCGCGTTCCCCCGGGCCTCCGCGTCGAGGCGCAGCATGTAGCCGGACAGGCACAGGCCGACGACGACGACCGCCGTGGTCAGCCATGCGTCGTCGTTGACCAGGGCGAATCCCGTGAGCGACACCACGGTGATGGGCACCGAGGCGGCGAGCGGCAACCGCTCGAGCGCCGCGACCGCACAGCCGCACCACAGGACGATCGCGGGTCCGACGAACCCGGCCCACTGCGCCAGCAGTGCGATCCCGACCATGGAGCCGAGCAGTCCGATGGAGTGCCACAGCCGGTGGTCGTAGGTGGTGCGCATGTAGGCCCACGACGCGGCGACGCAGGCGAGCAGCAGTACGGGGCTCAGCACCAGCGCCCAGTCGCTGACCCCGCGCTGGGTGACCGCCGTCCACACCAGCATCCCGATCACGCCGACTCGCACCACCCGGGCGATGATCCGCCGGGCACGGGTGACTCCCTCGCGGGAGAGCGCCTCCCGCGAGGGCCATTCCGTCCAGTGCCTACGGATCACCTGCGGGCCTCCCACGTCGGCTGCGCGGCAGCTCCAACGTACGCCGGACGCTCGCCGTTGGCCTTGAGCATCACCAGACCGGAGCGGATCAGGAGCGAGACGGCGAAGCCCAGCATGAGGCTCGACGTGCCCAGGTGGACGCCCATCGCCAGGCCGATCCCGACGACGGAGCCGCGGGCCGCGATGCCGCCGAGCCAGGCGCCGGCCGTGGCGAGGGTGCCCTTGGTCCACACATCGCCGTGCTCGTCCGCCCAGACGCGTGTGGTGAGGCCCCAGCCGATCCCGATGCCAACGCTCACCAGGAGCTCGACGGTGAGCAGGACGACCGAGGTCGCCACGTGGTGCGGGTCCGTCAAGGAGCCGTCCTTGACGGCGAGGACGGCGAGGATCGCGGGCAGCAGCCACCACTTGCGGTCCTGCGACAACCGCTCCGTCCTGAACTGGCGCACCAGGACGAGCGCGACGACGGCAACGATCACCAGTGCGGTGGGGAGCCCGGACATGACTGCCTCCGTGGAGCGGTCGGGAGCGAAGTGGTCCAACGCCTTCGACGCTACGGAAATGAGCAGGTCAGGAGATCGGAGCGGAGGTGGATCCGAGGTGGATCGGTCGGCTCCACCCAGGGGTGGAGCCGACCGGGGCGGGCCGTGCCCCGCGGCACGGCCCGGCTGCTACGCGTCGATGCGCGAGCGGTCGAGCGTGGCCGCGGAGCTGCTGATGAACTCCTTGCGCGGCGCCACGTCGTTGCCCATCAGCAGGTCGAAGACCTGCTCCGCCGCGTCCAGCTCGCCGATGTTGATCCGGCGCAGCGTGCGGTGACGCGGGTCCATCGTGGTCTCCGCCAGCTGGTCCGCGTCCATCTCGCCCAGGCCCTTGTAGCGCTGGATCGAGTCCTTGTAGCGCACGCCCTTGCGCTGGAACTCGAGCAGCGTCTCCCGCAGCTCGCGGTCCGAGTACGTGTAGACGTACTTGTCCTGGCCCTTCTTCGGCTGGACCAGCTCGATGCGGTGCAGGGGCGGGACGGCGGCGAAGACGCGCCCCGCCTCGACCATGGGCCGCATGTAGCGCTGGAACAGCGTCAGGAGCAGGCAGCGGATGTGCGCACCGTCGACATCGGCGTCGACCAGCAGAATGATCTTGCCGTAACGGGCCGCGTCGATGTCGAAGGTCCGGCCGGACCCGGCTCCTATGACCTGGATGATCGCGCCGCACTCGACGTTCTTCAGCATGTCCGAGACGGACGACTTCTGAACGTTGAGGATCTTGCCGCGGATCGGCAGGAGCGCCTGGAACTCGGAGTTCCGGGCGAGCTTGGCCGTGCCGAGGGCGGAGTCACCCTCGACGATGAAGAGCTCGCTGCGCTCCACGTCGTCGCTGCGGCAGTCCGCGAGCTTCGCGGGCAGGGACGACGACTCCAGGGCCGTCTTGCGACGCTGCGCGTCCTTGTGCTGGCGGGCCGCGATGCGGGTGCGGGCCGCGGCGACAGCCTTCTCCATGACGGCCCGGGCCTGCGCCTTGGCGTCCCGCTTGGTGGAGGTCAGGAACGCCTTGAGCTCCTTGGCGACCACGGTGGCCACGATCCTGTTGGCCGCCGAGGTACCGAGGACCTCCTTGGTCTGGCCCTCGAACTGCGGCTCCGCCAGGCGCACCGTGACGACAGCCGTGAGGCCTTCCAGGGCGTCGTCCTTGACGATGTCGTCCTCGGCGACGCGCAGCAGCTTCTGGGAGCGCAGCACCTCGTTCATCGTCTTCGTGAGCGAGCGCTCGAAGCCCGTGACGTGGGTACCGCCCTTGGGCGTGGCGATGATGTTCACGAACGACCTGATGTTCGTGTCGTAGCCGGTGCCCCAGCGCAGCGCGACGTCGACGCCGAGCTCGCGGGTGACCTCGGTCGGTGTCATCTGGCCGTGGTCGTCGAGGACGGGGACGGTCTCCTTGAAGGTGCCCTGCCCCGTCAGGCGGAGGACGTCGCAGACCGCCTTGTCCTGCGCCAGGTACTCGCAGAACTCGCTGATGCCGCCGTCGAAGCGGAAGGACTCCTCGCCCTTGCTGCCCCCTTCGCCGAGACCGAACTCGTCGCGCACGACGATGGTCAGGCCGGGCACCAGGAAGGCGGTCTGGCGGGCACGCTGGTGGAGGTTCTCCAGGGAGAGCCTCGCGTCCTTGAGGAAGATCTGCCGGTCCGCCCAGTAGCGGACGCGGGTGCCCAGCCGGTTCTTCGGGACCTTCTTGACCTTGCTCAGTCGCGCCGAGGGGTCGAACGGGGCGTCCGGTCCGGGCTTGGAGAAAGCACCGGGAACGCCACGACGGAAGCTGATGGCATGCGTGTGTCCGTTGCGGTCCACCTCGACGTCGAGGCGCGCCGACAGCGCGTTCACCACGGAGGCGCCCACGCCGTGCAGACCGCCGGAGGCCGCGTACGAGCCGCCTCCGAACTTGCCGCCCGCGTGGAGCTTGGTCATGACGACCTCGACTCCGGAGAGGCCGGTCTTGGGCTCGACGTCCACGGGGATGCCGCGGCCGTTGTCCCGCACCTCGACGGAGCCGTCGTCGTGCAGGATCACCTCGATGTTGTCGCAGTAGCCCCCGAGGGCTTCGTCGACGGAGTTGTCGATGATCTCCCAGAGGCAGTGCATCAGACCGCGACTGTCGGTCGAGCCGATGTACATGCCCGGACGCTTGCGTACGGCTTCAAGCCCCTCGAGGACGAGCAGGTGCCGCGCGGTGTAGTTGGAACCGTCCCGGTCTGCTCCGGTCAGCAGCGCTGTGGACGGCACGGACGTTTCGGCGGTCACGCGGTTCGCTCCTCGCTGAATTTCAGATGGGGCCCTTGTGGGTAAAGGGCCGGCGTCGGTCGCCGGTGAGAGGGTACCGAGGCCTGGTAGAGCCGTTGTAACGCCACCCTCACCTCAGCCCAGACTAGTCCAGGGTCGTATGCGTGTTCGATCCCTCGATGGAGTGAAGCACACATCACGTTCCCTTCCAGGCATGAACCATTTAGGCTCCGGGCACGTCCTCATGAACAACCGGCAACCCAGCCGGAGGACCGACCTGACGGAACGCGCGAACCCGTAAGACACGTAAGAGACGCAATACGGCACATTCGCCGCCACCCGGCAGCACCCAGCCGGCCTCGGAGAAATTTTTCGAGGAAAAGCCGCGAGCGGGAACGTTTTCGGCCTGGTTGGATGTTGACCCTGGTACGACAGCTCGTCGAGCTAGAGAAGAGGCGACGTGACTACTGTTCTGACCCCCGCGAGCCCGCTGACGGCCGCTGACCGCTGTGACCGTTGCGGCGCCCAGGCATACCTGCGCGTCGTCCTGATCAGCGGTGGTGAACTGCTCTTCTGCGCCCACCACGGTCGCAAGTTCGAGCCGGAACTCAAGAAGATCGCCGCTGAGATACAGGACGAGACGGAGCGGCTCACCGCCGTTCCGGCAAATGCCGAGACCGAGGAACGCTGACGCCTCGCATCCACGACGAGCCAGCTCCGGCATCAGGCCGGTGACCGGGCGGCCGCCCCCGCACAGGGGCGGCCGCCCGTCCTCGTATCCGCCCGAGACCTCAGCCGTGCTGCCGCAGCACCCTCAGCGCGTCCGAGACCCGGGTGTAGACGCCGGGGCTGCCCGCGCGTCCGCAGCCGCTCCCCCAGGACACCAGGCCGATCAGCCTGCCCTGGGCGACGAGCGGCCCGCCGCTGTCTCCCTGGCAGGCGTCCCTGCCGCCGTTCGGCTCGCCGGCGCACAGCATCGATGACGGCAGGTACCGCCCGTCCGAGCTGCCGGGATACGCCTGCTCACACACGCCGTCGGGGAGCACCTGGACCTGCGCGGCGTGCAGCGTGCGCGCGTAGTCGCCCGCGCCCGTCGTGTCGCCCCATCCGTAGACGGCGGCCTCCGTTCCGGGCCGGTACGCGGGGTCGCCCTCGTCGGCCATCGAGATCACGTATCCCCCAGGCAGCGGCGTGGACAGTGTGAGGACCGCCACATCACCGGAGTTCGTGCCGCTGTCGTAGTCGGGATTGACCCATGCGTCACGGACCGGGATCTCGGCGCCCTCCGAAGCCCGTAGGTCGCTGCGGCCCGCGATCACCTTGAGGTCGCGCACGTGACCGGGCGGCGCGCCGAGCACGTCCTCGCTCATGCAGTGCGCCGCGGTGAGGACCGTCGTCCGGGAGACGACCACGCCGCCGCAGAACTGTCCCGCGCGCGTACCCCCGAACCGGTCACGGCTGGAGAGCGCCACCGCCCACGGACTCTGGGAGGCCTGTACCTGACGGCCGCCGATGACCACGTCGTCCGCGACTGCGGGCGACGGCGAGGCCAGCGGAACCACGACAGCCGCGGCGAGCGCGGTCAGCGGCGCGGTCAGCGCGCTCGCGAAGGGACGACGCATGCGGGGTCTCCTCACTCTCGGTTGCTAGGGCACACCCAGAGTGATTCAACACCGCCCCGTACGCACCGCGAGGATCCGCTCACAGGCGCGTACGCAGAAGGCCCGGCACATCCCCGCGGACGGGGCGTGCCGGGCCTTCTGGCGGCCGTACAGCGGCTGCGACTAGTCGAGGTAGTCGCGCAGCACCTGGGAGCGCGACGGGTGACGCAGCTTCGACATCGTCTTGGACTCGATCTGACGGATGCGCTCGCGCGTCACGCCGTAGACCTTGCCGATCTCGTCCAGGGTCTTCGGCTGACCGTCGGTGAGGCCGAATCGCATGGAGACGACGCCCGCCTCGCGCTCGGACAGGGTGTCGAGCACGGAGTGCAGCTGCTCCTGGAGGAGCGTGAAGCTCACCGCGTCGGCCGGGACGACGGCCTCGGAGTCCTCGATGAGGTCACCGAACTCGCTGTCGCCGTCCTCGCCCAGCGGGGTGTGCAGGGAGATGGGCTCGCGGCCGTACTTCTGGACCTCGATGACCTTCTCCGGGGTCATGTCGAGTTCCTTGGCCAGCTCCTCCGGGGTGGGCTCGCGGCCCAGGTCCTGGAGCATCTGGCGCTGCACGCGCGCGAGCTTGTTGATGACCTCGACCATGTGCACCGGGATACGGATGGTGCGGGCCTGGTCGGCCATGGCGCGGGTGATCGCCTGACGGATCCACCAGGTGGCGTACGTGGAGAACTTGTAGCCCTTGGTGTAGTCGAACTTCTCGACCGCGCGGATCAGACCGAGGTTGCCCTCCTGGATGAGGTCCAGGAAGAGCATGCCGCGGCCGGTGTAGCGCTTGGCCAGGGAGACCACCAGACGGAGGTTGGCCTCCAGGAGGTGGTTCTTGGCGCGGCGGCCGTCCTCGGCGATGATCTCCAGCTCGCGCTTGAGCTTGGGGGCGAGCTTGTCGGCGTTGGCCAGCTTGTCCTCGGCGAACAGACCGGCCTCGATGCGCTTGGCGAGCTCGACCTCCTGCTCGGCGTTGAGCAGCGGGACCTTGCCGATCTGCTTGAGGTAGTCCTTGACCGGGTCGGCGGTGGCACCGGCGGCGGCGACCTGCTGGGCCGGCGCGTCGTCCTCGTCCTCGTCGGACAGGACGAAGCCCTGGCCCTCGGGGGTCTCCTCGTCGCCGCCCTTGGCGGCTGCGGGGGTCTCCTCGGTCGCCTCGTCGTCGAGAAGCTCGTCGTCCTTCTTGGACCCGGTCTTCTTGGCGGCGGTCTTCTTGGCCGTCGTCTTCTTCGCGGTGGCCTTCTTGGCCGTCGTCTTCTTCGCCGCGGCCTTCCTGGCAGGCGCGGTCTCCTCGTCGGCGGCCTCGGCGACCGTCGGCTCGGGGGCGGTCGTGGCAGCGACCTTCTTGGCGGTGACCGTCTTGGCCGCGACAGTCTTGGTGGCGGTGCGCTTGGCCGGACTCTTGGCTGCGACGCTCTTTCGGGGACGCTTGGGCTCAGCGGCACTGACCATCAGCGTCACACCCTCTTCCTCGAGGATCTGGTTGAGGCTGCGCAGAACGTTCTTCCACTGAGTGGCCGGAATCTGGTCGGCTTCGAACGCACGGCGTACGTCATCGCCGGCGATCTGGCCATCAGCCTTTCCCCGCTCAATGAGCGCCATGACAGAGACGGACTCGGCGATCTCCGGCGGGAGCGTACGGGATGTGCTGGCCGACACGAACAACCTCTCGGAACGTTGGAAAACGGCTTCCGGCCCCGTCCACAGTGGACCGGAGCCGACGTCCGCCGACTTGGGGATGGGCCGGCGGCGCGGGCGGGGACCGGGGAGATGGACAGCGCCGCAAGCGGCTGCTGTATTCCCTCCTCGGCTGTCACCTCTTAGGTCATCGCGCTGCCCCGAGGAGCGTTACGCCCAATCTGCGTGGCCCGAGTCACACCCCGTAAGCGGTCAAAAGCAGATGGATACGGGCAGAGTCGGTCACAGCGGGGGCTCATCCTGATCACCCGGCGAACCCGCGCACGAAACCTTCGGGGACATCACGTCCAGGGACATCGCGAGAGACCGTGTACGACCGAGTCGCCGGACAGCGCCCGCCTACACATGCACAGAGCACATGAGAGGGCGCCGTCCGGCGACATCAGGTTCGTACTTCCTCGCTCCGCGGCGGCCTCGGCGCGGTCAGTGCTCGCGGGGGGCCGGCACCACGCGCTCCACCTCGGGGTGGACGGTGAGCAGCTGCCGCATGGCGGCCTCGGCGCCGGTGCCGTCACCGGCCGCGAGCGCGTCGACGATCCGGGCGTGGTGCGCCACCGCCGTCTCGTTCGGGCGGTCGCAGCCGGTGACGGGGCCGCCGGAGACCTGGAGGGCGGCGGACACGATGCCGGAGAGGTGCTCCAGCATGCGGTTGCTGGCGAGCTGGATGAGCAGCGAGTGGAACTCCGCGTCGGCGCGGGAGAACGTGATCGAGTCCCCCTGCGCGAGGGCGTGCCCCATGATCTCGACCATGTCGGCAAGGCGCTGCTGCACGTCCTCGCGGCCGTGGCCCGCGGCGAGCCGGGCGGCGAGCGGCTCGATGGTCCAGCGCAGCTCACTCAGCTCGCGGCGCTGGTCGTCGCGCTGCGGCCCGAAGGCGCGCCACTCGATGATGTCCGGGTCAAGAAGGTTCCAGTCGCTGACCGGGCGCACGCGCGTGCCCACGTTCGGTCGGGCGCTGACCAGGCCCTTGGCCTCCAGGACGCGCAGCGACTCGCGGACGACGGTCCGGGACACCTCGAAGCGCTGGCCGATCTCCTCCGGCACCAGCGGGCGGTCGGCGCCCAGGTCGCCCGAGACGATCATCTGCCCCAACTGCTGGACGAGTTGACCGTGCAGACCGCGGCCCCGGCTGCCCGCGGCTCGTCGGCTCACCCGGCCCAGATCCTGGTCGGTGCTGTCCCAGACGGAGGGGCCGACGCGGTCGGCGGCCGACTCCGCGTAGGGGTAGCGGTCGAGTTCGCCCGGTCCTGCGAGGCCTGAGTCGGCGGAGCGGGCGGCGGTCATCATGGTGTGCGCAAGGGTACTCACGGAATGTGTTGTCGGCGTCGCCCTCAACTCCCTTGAGGTCTTTGGTGAAAAGCACACGAAAGGGTGATCTCCCCTCTCGCGCCCATTGACGCCTTATCGGAAAGAAATGGGCGTTCCAGAGGGAGTTGTGGGCGACGGCGAACCAGAAGGCGCAGAGCGCGCGTCACCGCACCCTGGGACGCAGCAGCATGAACAGATATGCGCAGAGCAGAGCACTGAGGGACAACATCAGCGCTCCCCCCACGGGTTGGGCGATCATCCGCACTCCGGCGGCCACGAACCGCTCCGCGCCGAACGGCCAGTGCACCAGGGCAAGATCACGCAGGCGGGCGGGAAGCCCGGCCGCCGTTCGCACAGATGGACCCTCCAAGGCCTTCTGTACGAGCGGCACGATGACGACGGGAACGGCCACCACGGCGGCCAGTCCGGCCGTCATCGACCGGAACACTCCTGAGGCGAGAATGCCCGCCCATGCGCACCCGACGACCAGAGCGAGCCAACTCGCGCTCTGCGAAAGCCAGTCGGCGGGAACTTGTGTGAGTTCCTGTCCGTATACGAGGTGGAGCAGCGCGGCATCGCAGCCGACCACGAGGGCGGCCATGAGGACGGCGGTCGCCGCGCCGACGACCAGTTTGGCCGCGAGAAGCCCCAGGCGGCGCGGGACGGTCCCCCGGTCGGCGGCGAGCGCGGGGTGGCGGAACTCGTCACCGAAGGCGAAGGCGCCCAGCAGTCCGGCGCCCAGTGCCGCGGGCGGCAGCGGCAGCTCCTGCGGCCAGGCGGCGAGGAGGCGAGGCTGCGGCGTGTGGCCGACCCGCGCCAGCAGTACGGAGAGCAGCGCGGAGACGGCGACGACCAGCGCGATGGTGACGTATCCGGTGGCGATGCCGGTCG
>NZ_JAMOLN010000279.1 GCF_024448165.1 Streptomyces longispororuber | reverse complement strand
CGCCTTCGCGGACGTCGAGGGCCGCCAGCCCCAAGTGCCCTGGGACGGCGCGGAGTTGCGGCGTGTCCTGGACGCGGTCGGCGAGCTGTCCCGCAGGCTCACCCCCGCCCCGCTCGCCGCCCCCCGCGTCGCCGACGCCCTCGGCGGGAACTTCGACGGCTGGCGCCGGCTCGTCGACAAGGGCCGGGTCGACGGCGCGGACCTCGACCCCTGGACCGCCCGCAACGCGCCGGCCCTCGCCGAACTGGCCGCGCCCTGGGCCGAGTTCGCCACCGGCGACACCCTCGCCCACGCCGACCTGCGCGCCGACAACATGCTGCTCACCCCGGAGGGCGTCGTCTTCGTCGACTGGCCGCACGCCGTGCGCGCCGCCCCCTGGTTCGACCTGCTCCTGATGCTGCCGTGCGTCCGCGCCCAGGGCGGCCCCGACCCCGAAGCCCTGTTCACCGAGCACCCGCTGGGCCGGGCGGCCGACCCGGACGGCGTCACCCGGTGCCTCGCCGGACTGGCCGGCTACTTCCTGGCGCACGCCGCGCGCCCCGCCCCGCCGGGCCTGCCGACGCTGCGGGCGTTCCAGCGGGCGCAGGGCGAGGCCGCCGTCGGCTGGCTGCGGCAGCGCCTCAGAAACCGTGGGGCGTCGAAGCCGCTCGTACCAGGCCTTCGGTGACCCGGGCGTCGTCGCCCATCTCGGGGTGCCACTGGACGCCCATCACCCAGGACATGCCGGGGAGTTCGACCGCCTCGACGGTGCCGTCGTCCGCGTGCGCCGAGGCGACCAGGCCCCGGCCGAGCCGGTCGACCGCCTGATGGTGATAGGTCGGCACGTCGGACGGCTCCGGCACCAGGTCCCCGAACCGGGTCCCGGGCACCGACGTGACCGTGTGCCGTCCGAACACCCCGGTCTCCTTCACATGGCCCTCGACGTGCTGCGTCAGGGTCCCGCCCAGCGCGACGTTGAGCAGCTGCATGCCGCGGCAGATTCCGAGCAGCGGCGTGCCCGAGGTCAACGCGGCCCGGATCAGGGCGAGTTCCCAGGTGTCCCGCTCGGCGGCCGGCGGTCCCGTCCGCGGGTCGCGCTCGGCGCCGTAGCGGTCGGGGGAGACGTCGGGGCCGCCCGCGACGATGACCCCGTCGAGCCGCGCCACCACCGACGGCGCGTGCTTCGGGTCGTCCGGCGGCACCATCGCGGCGAGCCCGCCCGACGCCTGCACGAGCTGCGGGTATCCCACGGGCAGCAGCGCCGCGGGCAGCTCCCACACACCCCAGCGGGCGTTCTTCTCCAGGTAGGTGCTGATGCCGATCAGCGGCCTGCTCACCATGGTGCCGTGCTCCCCAACCTCACTCGTACTCATTCCCGTGCCAGCTCCGCCTCCGCCGCGGCGAGCGCGGCGAACTCCTCCTCCGGCGCCCGTGCCACCAGCCGCTTGCGGCTGTACGCGCCGAAGTACCCGACGGCGACCGCGTACACGCCGAGCGCGATGAGCGCCGCCGTCACGTCGACCAGGAAGGTCGCCACGAGCGCCGCACACGCGAGGACCAGCGCCACCGAGGACGTGAGCACACCGCCCGGCGTACGGTACGGCCGCGCGAGCCCCGGTTCCCGGCGCCGCAGCACGATGTGCGACAAGGACATCAGAGCGTACGAGATCGTCGCGCCGAACACCGCGACGTTCAGCATGCGGGCACCGTCCCCCGTCGCGGCGGCCAGCGCAAAGCCGATCGCACCCGGCACGAGCAGTCCGAGGTAAGGCGCCTTGCGCCGGCTCGTCAGGGACAGGAACCGGGGCAGGTACCCCGCCCGGGACAGGGCGAACAGCTGCCGCGAGCCCGCGTAGATGAGGGAGAAGAAGGACGCCACCAGGCCCGCGAGGCCCGCGTAGTTCACGATGCGGCTCCACGCCGTCGCCTCGCCGCCCGGCTGCAGCGCCGCCACCAGCGGGTTGCCCGCCTCCTGGAGCGCGGCGGAACCGCGCGCCCCCGCCGACGCGAAGAACGTCAGCAGGGCGAGGACCACCAGGATCGCCATGGACCAGCGGATCGCCCGCGGCAGCGTGCGCGCCGGGTCCTTCGTCTCCTCGGCCGCCAGCGGCACCCCCTCCACGCCCAGGAAGAACCACATCCCGAACGGGAACGCCGCCCAGATCCCCAGCACCCCCATCGGGAGCCAGGAGTTGGCGCCGAACGCGGAGCCGTCCACCGGGATGTCGTTCAGCCGTGACGCGTCGAAGTCCGTGAACGCCGCCACGGCGAACACGAGCAGCGCCGCCACCGCGATCCCGGTCACCACGAAGCTGAACCGCAACGCCTCGCCGACGCCCCACAGGTGGATGCCGATGAAGACGACGAAGCAGGCCAGGTACACCGGCCAGCCCGACGTGAGGCCGAAGAGGCCGAGCGACTCGACGTAGTCCCCGATGAAGATGGAGATGGCGGCCGGAGCGAGGACGTACTCGATGAGGATCGCCGTGCCCGTGAGGAACCCGCCCCACGGCCCGAGCGCCCGGCGCGCGAAGCCGTAGCCGCCGCCCGCCGTCGGCAGCACGGAGGAGAGCTCGGCGAGCGAGAACACCATGCAGGCGTACATCACGCCCATCAGGGCCATCGCGATGGCCAGCCCGCCGAACCCGCCCTCCGCGAGGCCGAAGTTCCAGCCCGAGTAGTCACCGGAGACGACGTAGGCGACGCCGAGCCCGGTCAGCAGCAGCCAGCCCGCGCTGCCCCGGCGCAGTGTCCTGCGCTCCAGATAGTCGTCGCCCTCCACGGGAAGGGATTTCTGGGTGTCCACGGTCATGCGCGACTGCTCCCCGGTCCGGATCGGACGTGCAATGGAATGGATCCATACCTTTGCGGGGAGCGTGCGCACAAAGCAAGCCCCGTGCGTTACCCGGGTGTTAAGCCTCGCCTCACGTCAGGAAGCCGCGCAGCAGGGCGGCCGTGCCCGCGCAGTGCTCGCGCGTCATCTCCCGTGCCCCGTCCGCGTCCCCGTCGAGCACCGCCTCCACCAGGGCGGTGTGCTGGCGCTGCGAATGCTCCAGGTTCCGTACCAACAGCGGGATGCAGTCCAGGAGGTCGTTCACGGTCGCGCGGACCGCCGCGTACTGGGCGGCGAGGGAGGGGGAGCCGCACAGTTCGGCCAGGGTGAGGTGGAACAGGGTGTCCCGGCGGCGGTAGTCCGCGAGCGGGGCGTCGTGCGTGTCGGCGAGCGCCGCGCGCAACCGCCCGGCCCGCTCGTCGTCGAGCCCGTGCGCCGCGCAGAGCCCGGCCGCCCCCACCTCCAGGACCTCGCGGAAGCGCAGCACGTCCTCCACGTCCACGCCCCGGATGCGGCGCCGCAGCTCGTCCTCGCCGGCCGCCTCCGGTCGCGGCAGCACGAACGTGCCGCCGTACCGCCCGCGCCGCGACTCGACGAGCCCCTGGTCCTGCAGCACCTTCAGGACCTCCCTCAGCGTCACCCGGCTGATCCCGAGCCGGTCCGCCAACTCCCGCTCCGACGGCAGCCGTTCGCCGCCCGGCACCAGACCGAGCCGGACGACCTGGAGGACCTGTTCGAGCGCCTCCTCGAAGCCGTTGCCCGCCCGCACCGGACGCAGCACCGTCGCGAGACCGCCGTCGGCGCCCGCGCGCCCGGCGTCCTTCACGGGTTCCCCGTGCGACATGAGGTCCGACCCCCTTCCCAAGCAATGGTTCTGAGCAATACCTTATGGCTATCGGCCGACCAGAAGCATCCCCAAGGAGGCTTTTCCCGTGGCAGACCGCACACCCCCGCTCGCCGTCGAGGAGCTGCACGCCCTCGTCGCGAGCGGCGAGATCGACACTGTCGTCCTGGCCTTCCCGGATATGCAAGGGCGGCTCCAGGGCAAGCGGTTCGCCGCCCGGTTCTTCCTCGACGAGGTCCTGGAGCACGGCACCGAGGGCTGCAACTACCTCCTCGCGGTCGACACCGACATGAACACGGTCGACGGCTACGCGATGTCCTCCTGGGACCGCGGCTACGGCGACTTCGCCATGCGCCCCGACCTCGCCACCCTGCGCCGCGTCCCCTGGAACGAGGGCACGGCGATGCTGATCGCCGACCTCACCTGGGAGGACGGCTCGCCCGTCGTCGCCGCGCCCCGGCAGATCCTGCGCCGCCAGCTGGAGCGGCTCGCCGAGCTCGGGCTCACCGCCCAGGTCGGCACCGAGCTGGAGTTCATCGTCTTCAAGGACACGTTCGAGCAGGCGTGGGACGCGAACTACCGCGGACTCACCCCGGTGAATCAGTACAACGTCGACTACTCCGTCCTCGGCACCGGCCGCATCGAGCCGCTGCTGCGTCGGATCCGCAACGAGATGGCGGGCGCGGGCCTCACCGTCGAGTCCGCCAAGGGCGAGTGCAACCCGGGCCAGCACGAGATCGCGTTCCGCTACGACGAGGCCCTCGTCACCTGCGACCAGCACGCCATCTACAAGACGGGCGCCAAGGAGATCGCCGCGCAGGAGGGCGTCTCGCTCACCTTCATGGCGAAGTACAACGAGCGCGAGGGCAACTCCTGCCACATCCACCTCTCGCTCGCCGACGCCGACGGCCGCAACGCCATGGCGGCGCCCGCAAAGGGCCACGGCGGCATGACCGACCTCATGCGGCACTTCCTCGCCGGCCAGCTCGCAGCCCTGCGCGACTTCTCCCTCCTCTACGCCCCGAACATCAACTCCTACAAGCGGTTCCAGCCGGGCTCCTTCGCGCCGACCGCCGTCGCCTGGGGCCACGACAACCGCACCTGCTCGCTCCGCGTCGTCGGCCACGGCCGCTCCCTGCGCTTCGAGAACCGGCTGCCCGGCGGCGACGTCAATCCGCACCTCGCCGTCGCCGGACTCGTCGCGGCCGGCCTGTACGGCGTCGAGCAGAAGCTCGAACTTCCTGACGCCTGCCCAGGGAACGCCTACACCGCCGAGTACGCGCACGTCCCCACCACCCTCCGCGAGGCCGCCGAGCTCTGGGAGAACAGCCCCATCGCCAAGGCCGCCTTCGGGGACGAGGTCGTCGCCCACTACCGCAACATGGCGCGGGTCGAGCTCGACGCGTTCGACGCCGCGGTGACCGACTGGGAGCTGCGCCGCTCCTTCGAACGCATGTGAGGATCGCCCGTTGAGTGAGCTGCTCCACGTACTGAACCCGGCGACCGAGGAGGTCGTCGCGACCGTCCCGGCCACCACCCGCGCGGACGTCGACGCCGCCGTCGCCCGGGCCCGCGCCGCACAGACCGGCTGGGCCGCCGCGGCCCCCGCCGACCGGGCCCGCCTCCTGCGCCGCTTCGCGGCCACCGTCGACGAACACCTCGAAGAACTCGCCCGGTTGGAGGTCCGCGAGGCCGGCCACCTCATCGGCAACGCCCGCTGGGAGGCGGGCAACGTCCGCGACCTCCTCGACTACGCGGCCGGTGGCGTCGAGCGGCTGAACGGCCGGCAGATCCCGGTGGCGGGCGGCCTCGACATCACGATCCTCGAACCGCTCGGCGTCGTCGGCGTCATCGCCCCCTGGAACTTCCCGATGCCCATCGCGGCCTGGGGCACCGCCCCCGCCCTCGCGGCGGGCAACGCGGTCCTGCTCAAGCCCGCCGAGACGACCCCCCTCACCGCGCTCAGGCTCGCCGAACTGGCCCTGGAGGCGGGCCTGCCCGAGGGCCTCTTCCAGGTCCTGCCCGGCGAGGGCCCGGTCGCCGGCGACGCCCTCGTCGAGCACCCGCACGTCGCGAAGATCGTCTTCACCGGCTCCACCCCGGTCGGCAGGTCGATCATGGCCAAGTGCGCCGACCGCGTGAAGCGCGTGACCCTCGAACTCGGCGGCAAGAGCCCGAACATCGTCTTCGCCGACGCCGATCTCCGGGCCGCCGCCGACCCGTTCGCGTTCCTCGACAACTCCGGCCAGGACTGCTGCGCCCGCACCCGCATCCTCGTCCAGGAATCGGTGTACGAGGAGTACACCGAGCTGCTCGCGGACGCCGTCCGCGCCGTCGTCGTGGGCGACCCCGCCGACGAGAAGACCGGGATGGGCCCGCTGATCTCGCGCCGCCAGCTGGACCGCGTACGGCACTTCGTGCCCGACGACGCCCCCGCGATCCGCGGCAGCGCCCCGACCGGACCCGGGTTCTGGTTCCCGCCGACCGTGCTCACCGGCGAGGCGCCCGACGCGCCCGCCGCGCGCGAGGAGATCTTCGGCCCGGTCGCCGTCCTGCTCCCCTTCACCGACGAACAGGACGCCGTCCGCCTCGCCAACGACACCTCCTACGGCCTCGCCGGCTCCATCTGGACCCGCGACGTGGGCCGCGCGCTGCGCGTCTCCGGCGCCGTCCGCGCCGGGAACCTCTCCGTCAACTCGCACTCCAGCGTGCGCTACTGGACCCCGTTCGGCGGCTACCAGCAGTCCGGCCTCGGCCGCGAGCTGGGCCCCGACGCCCTGACCGCCTTCACCGAAACCAAGAACGTCTTCATCAGCACGGAGGCATGAGAGCCCTATGACCGAAGAGATCATCTGCCGCCGCCTCGTCGGCCGCACCGCCGTCATCACCGGCGCCGGCAGCGGCATCGGCCTGGCCACCGCGCGCCGCCTCGCCTCCGAGGGCGCGCACGTGGTCTGCGGCGACATCGACGCGACCGCGGGCAAGAAGGCGGCCGAGGAGGTCGGCGGCACCTTCGTCCAGGTCGACGTCACCGACGCCGAGCAGGTCGAGGCCCTGTTCAAGGCGGCGTACGACACGTACGGCTCGGTCGACATCGCCTTCAACAACGCCGGCATCTCGCCCCCCGACGACGACTCGATCCTCGACACGGGCCTGGAGGCGTGGAAGCGGGTCCAGGAGGTCAACCTCACCTCCGTGTACCTGTGTTGCAAGGCCGCCATCCCCTACATGCGCGAGCAGGGCAGGGGCTCCATCATCAACACGGCGTCCTTCGTGGCGCGGATGGGCGCGGCCACCTCGCAGATCTCGTACACCGCATCCAAGGGCGGCGTGCTCGCCATGTCCCGCGAACTGGGCGTGCAGTTCGCCCGCGAGGGCATCCGCGTGAACGCCCTCTGCCCGGGACCGGTCAACACCCCGCTCCTGCAGGAGCTGTTCGCCAAGGACCCGGAGCGGGCGGCGCGCCGCCTCGTGCACATTCCGGTCGGCCGGTTCGCCGAGGCGGACGAGATCGCGGCCGCCGTCGCGTTCCTCGCCAGCGACGACGCCGCATTCGTGAACGCCACCGACTTCCTTGTGGACGGCGGGATTTCGGGCGCGTACGTCACGCCTCTGTAGGGGACCCGTCAGATAGGTGTACGGTCCCCAGGCATGCGTAACAGAAATGTTGCCGCGTGGACTTCGGCCGTGGTCACCGCACTGGTGGCCACGGCTCTCGTCTCTCCTGCGGCCGCCGCCACGTCCGCGCCCACCACCGACCGCGCCTGCCCGCAGCTGTCGAAGAAGCTGCCGTGGTACGGCGAGAACCGGGCGAAACTCCAGCGCATGATCGACGAGCGGGGAACCTGCCACGGCCACCACGGCCCGCGCCCCGTCGCCGCCTTCGACTGGGACAACACCGTCTCCAAGAACGACGTCACCGACGCCACCATCGCCTGGGCGCTCAAGCACGACAAGATCCTGCACCCCGCGAGCTGGCAGAAGTCCAGCAAGTGGATGACCGACGACGCCGCCAAGGCGCTCACCACGGCCTGCGGCACCGGCGTCCCCGTCGGCGCCCCGCTGCCCACCTCCACCGACACCGACTGCACGGACGAGATCTTCAACATCCGCGAGTCCGGGAAGACCATGAGCGGCGCCGCCGCCTTCGCGGGCGACTGGAACCACCGGCGCACCGTGCCGCAGTACGCCTGGGTCCCGCAGCTGTTCGCCGGGCACACCGTCCCCGAGCTGGAGTCGTACGCGGCCGCCGCCAGGTCCGAGGCCCTCGCCGCCCCCGTCGGCGCCACCCAGCAGCTCGGCACCCACACCATCCCCGGCTACGTCCGCTACTACGAGCAGCAGCGCGACCTGATCCGCACGCTCCAGAAGGCCGGCTTCGACGTCTACATCGTGTCGGCGGGCTCCGAGCCCGTGACCGAGGTCTGGTCGAAGGGCGTCGGCATCGACCGCGAGCACACCGTCGCCATCCGCTCCGTGCTCGACTCCAGGGGCCGGATCACCACCTACAACGAGGGCTGCGGAGGCGTCGGCCGCACCCAGGGCGAAGCCATCCCATACATCGACGGCAAGCGCTGCTGGATCAACCAGGACATCTACAAGATCAAGGGCAAGTCGGCCTGGGACGAGCAGCGCTGGGGCAAGCGGATCGCGCTCGGCGGCGGGGACGCCGACACCGACGTGACCTTCGTCGGCGACGCCACCGGCGCGCACCTCGTCCTCAACCGGAACAAGAACGAGATCATGTGCCGGGCCTACGACAACGCCGACGGACGCTGGGTCGCCAACCCCATGTTCATCGAGCCGCTGCCTTGGAAGACCGGCACGTACCCGTGCTCGACGGCCTCCTACAACAAGCCGGAGGGCGGTTTCGGGCCGTTGCTGCGCGACGACGGCTCGGTCGTGCCCGATCAGGTGGACTCGGTGTACTGATCTTCCGGGCGCGGCCTACAGTGCCCGGATGAGCAGTCCCGCGTCGCCCCCGCCCGGCTGGTACCCGGACCCGAAGGCCCCGTCCACCGAACGCTGGTGGGACGGGGCCGCGTGGACCCAGCACCGCAGGCAGCCGCAGACCCCGGTCCCGATGGCACCACCGCCGCCGGGCGGGGGCCGCGGCAAGGTCCTGGCCCTGGCCGCGGCGGGGGTCGCGCTCGTCGCGGCGATCGTCACGGGCGTCGTCCTCGTCGTCAACGACGGGTCGGACGAGCCCGCGGCACGGAGCGCGACCACGACCGCCGCACCCGAGACGTCCGAGCCCCCCACGCAGCCCTCGACGAGCAGCGCGGCCCCGTCCCCCACGGAGGACGCCTCCCGCGCCACCGACCAGCTCAACGGCATCACGCTGCCCGTGCTCGACGGCTGGGAGAAGGCCAAGTACGTCGCCGACCACGACGTCCTCATCACCACCCCGCTCACCTACACCTGCCCGTTCGACGACGGCGTGTGCCGTCGCGGCACCGTCGCCACGAGCACCGTGACCGGCACGGACGAGAAGGACCTGGCGGACCTCGCCGCGAAGGACGTCGCCGACGCCGCCGACCTCGCGTACGACACGAACGCCGTGGGGCAGCGGCCCTTCGGCGGGATGAAGTCCCACAAGGTCGTCGCCGCCCGGCAGCTGGCGGTCGCCGGGCGCGCGGGCTACCTCGTGCGCTGGAAGGTGACGACCGCCAAGGGGCCCGGCGGCTACGTCCAGTCGGTGGTGTTCCCGTCCAGCGTCGGCTCCCAGGCCCTGGTGGCGGTGCGCTGCACCCTCGACGCGAGCGCCGAGGCGCCGCCGCTCGCCGACCTCGACAGGATCGTCAAGGGCATCAGGCCGCTGGGCGGCGCGGGCGGCGGGGGAGTGGGCAGCAGCGTCGGCCCGGACGACTGAGCCGACCGAGCCGACCGAGACCGCTGAGACGACTGGCCGGCTACAGGAACGTGTAGCCCTCGCCGCGGTACGTGGGCACCGTCTCGGTCACCGCGTCGCCCCGCACCAGGTGCAGCACCTCGAACCGCTCGCACAGCTCACCGGCCTTGGCGTGCCGGAACCACACCTTGTCCCCGATCAGCAGATCGTCGGCGGGCGCCCCCAGCAGCGGCGTCTGCACCTCGCCGGGACCCTCCTGCGGGTCGTAGCGCAGTCCCTCCGGCAGATACGGCACCGGCAGCCGGTCGGCGCCCGCGGCACCCGACGCCGGATACCCGCCGCCCAGCACGGTCACCACGCCCACCCCGGGCCGGCGCACCACGGGCTGCGCGAACAGCGCGGCCGGACGCCCGCTGAACGACGTGTAGTTGTCGAAGAGCCGCGGCACGTACAGGCCCGAACCGGCGGCGATCTCGGTGACGGCGTCCTCCGCGGCGGTGTGCTGCACGCTGCCCGTGCCGCCGCCGTTCACGAACTCCAGGTCCGGGGCGACCGCTCGCACGGCCCGCACCACCTCGGCGCGCCGCACCGCCAGCTCCTTGCGGGCCGCCGCCTGCATCAGCCGGACCGCCCGGGACCGCAGCGGCCGCCCGGCGACCGAGTCGCCGACCCCCGCCACGTGCCCCTCGTACGCCATGATCCCCACGAGCCGGAACCCGGGACGCTCACCCACCGTCCGCGCCAGCTCCGCCAGTTGGGACGGCGTCCGCAACGGCGAGCGCAGCGCCCCGATCCGGACCTTCCCGCCCAGCACCTGCCACGACGTGTCGAGCTCCAGGCAGACCCGGATCTCCTCGCGTCCGCCGTCCCGGGCGTCGTCGATGAGCCGCAGCTGCGCCGGATCGTCGACCATCACGGTCACCGCGGCGGCCAGCTTGGGGTCGTGGGCCAGCTCGGCGAACCCGGCCCGGTCGGCCGACGGATAGGCGAGCAGCACGTCGTCGAACCCGGACCGCGCCAGCCAGACCGACTCGGCCAGCGTGAACGACATGATCCCGGCGAAGCCCTCGCGGGCCAGGACCCGTTCGAGGAGGGCGCGGCACCGCACGGACTTGCTGGCGACCCGGACCGGCTTGCCGCCCGCCCGTCGCACGAGATCGTCGGCGTTGGCGTCGAAGGCGTCCAGATCGACGATCGCCACGGGGGCGTCGAGGTGTGCGGTGGCCCGGTCGAAGCGGGCCCGGTCGGCGGCGCGCGGTGTCATGGCCGAAGCCTGCCAGACCCGATTACCGCAGGGTAGAGGGACGATCCGGGCAGATCGGCCGAGCCTGCGGACTGGTTGTCCCCTGACCTGGCCGGGCCCGTTAGAGTGACGCGCACGCAGGCTGAGGAAACGGGGAGGCATGAGCACGGAAGCCCGACGTGTCCCGCCACGCCC
>NZ_JAMOLN010000278.1 GCF_024448165.1 Streptomyces longispororuber | reverse complement strand
CCGGATGCGTACCTCCTCGTCGGCGTCCTGCGCGAGCGCTTCGACGAGTTCCGCCGACAGGCCCGGCCAACTCGCCGCGGCACGGCGGAGGTTCGGTTCCTCGGACACCGCGCAGGCGGCGAACCAGTCGGGCGATGGACCGTAGGCCGGATCGGTGGTCGACCGGGCAAACGGTTCGGTGATCGGGCACAGGCAGTCCGGGCCGTGGCCGATGATCCTTTGGATCGTCCCGTACTCGGTCCAGGTGTGGGAGAAGGACTGGAGACGGGCACGCGCCCGCACGGTGTCGTCCGGATCGCTCCTCAGCTCCGCCACCAGATCCGGTCCCAGGTCGGGCCGCGTGGCGACCAACGCACGGATCTTCGCCTCGGGGTGGCGGGCGAGCCTGGAGACGGCGTGGGCCGGAATGTACTGGTTCCCTGTCAGCAGGTACTCCGTGCCGTCCGCGAAGCACTGCTCCACGAGCGCGTCGGACAGGGCACAGCTCTGGAACACCCAAGCGTTGCGCGCATCGAGGGACGGCAGCCTGGCCTCCACGCGTTCCGGGTCCAGCGCCCACCTCGCGTCCTGCGCCGCCTGTCGGACCGCGGGGTCCGGATCGTCGAGCAGCCGCACCCGCTGCGCCGGGGTGAGGGACGTCCACCTCAGGGCGGCCTGTATCCGGAGTGCGGGGTGCTCGTGGCCGGCCATGCGGCGGGAGAAGGACAGCGGGATCTGCCGTGACGACACGAGCTCCCCGATGATCTCGTCCGCGGTGAGCCTGCCGTCATCGCCGCCGTCCCGGGCGGTGAAGAGGGCCACGAGGATGTCGTCCGGCAGCGGGCGGACCCATCGGGGGACGTTGCGGGGACCGGCAGCGAGGTTTGCGCGGACGAGCCCCGAGGGGTCCGTCGCCAAGGGGGCGAGTCGCACCGGGTCGACGTGCTGGTTGCGGGCGAGCGCGCGGCGGATGACCTCGGCCGGATGGTGCAGGGCCGTGTCGATGACGGCGTCGGGCAGGTCACGCCCCTCGCACATCAGCAGGCCGGCTGCTCCGACCCGTTGATCCAGCAGGCGTATCAGTACGTCGGAAGGCGCGGTCGGGTTGAAGGCGATGCCGCGCAGCCACAGTTCACGCAGAGAGTCGGACACCGCGCCATCTTGCCCGCTCGCCCCGCCGCCGCACACCACGAGATGCGCGCCGACTGCGGCACCGCCCACTCACCAGCCCGCCCCCCGTGGAGTCGAACGCTGACAAGCGCAGCTCGCTCAGTGCGCCCGCATGCCCGTCGATGCGGCCGAGCTGGCGAACTGGAACTTGAACTTGGTGCCGTCGATGACGTCGGTGGCGATGGCCTTCCACTCGCCCGCGGTGGTGGTCTTGTAGTCGGACTGGCAGTAGTTGAGCCCGCCCCCGCTGGCGTAGAAGCAGACCTTGACCCTGCGGCTGGTGTTGGTCTTGATGTTGATGTCGGCGCAGTTGTCCGTCGCGAAGTAGAGCGCGCTCGCCGGCTGGAAGTTCGTGTTCGACGGTTTGCTGTAGCTCCAGGCCTCGCCGTAGCAGGACCGGGCCGCCGCCCCCGCCGTGGTGGCCGTGCCGCCGACGAGGCCGGCGGCCGCGAGGGCACCGGTCAGAGCGAACGTGACGAGTCGCTTGTGCTTGCGCATGGAAGAACCCCCGATGTCCGACGTGATCGAACCCTCATGCTCGCTGCCGCGGGGCGCCGTCGGTACCTGGAACTCTGCAGGGTCAGTGGGCGCAACTTGTGTGGTGCGGTGGCTCCTTGGCTGGGCCGCCGCCCGGTCCTGCTGAAGGTGTGCTTCCAGCCATCCAGCGGCGGCACGGTCCGCCAGAGTGACTACAAGCGCGCGGCGGAAGACAACTGGACTGCGTGTGGGTGCGACGCACGTGGGCGTGGGCCTGGGCTCCGGTGACCGACCTGGCGTCGAGCCACGCTTCGAGGATCTCCCAGAATCCGCGGCGATCCTGCGTCATGTACTCGATGCCTCGCAGCCATTTGGGGCCCTTGTAGCCGAACAGGTGCGGCACGACGAGACGCAGCGGGAAGCCGTGCTCGGCGGTGAGTGGTTCACCGTCGTGATGGGTCGCCATGAGGGTGGTTTCGGCGTTGAGGTCGGCAAGCCGGAGAAGCTGTGGCCGGTGGTGCTGGTGCCGGACGCACAGTGCAGGTCAGCCAGTGCGGTGGCCTTGGGCATGGCCAGGACCTCGTCGAAGGTCCAGGCGTGGCTGTCGCCGCTTGCGGTGGCACCGAGGACCTGGGGCAATGTCTGTCGGATTGCGCAACCAGCATCATGCCGGAGGGGCAGTGCCGCGCGATCCACGGGTCACGGCGCAACCCCCTCCTCCACGTTCACCGGCGGTCGTGCGGCAAATCCGTGTGTAACATCCCCGCTTCGTCACGCGTGTTGAGGATGAGACAGGCCCATCCGGAGACGCCACGCCCGTAGGGGGACGCATGATGACCGATGACCCTCACGATCCCGGCAGCGGGTCGAGGCCACAACCGGGAGCCAGTGGTTTCGACGCCTTCTACGCCGCCACCGCCAAACGCCTCGTCTCCACTGTGTACGCCATGACCGGCGACCTCGCCGAGGCGGAGGACGCGGTGCAGGAGGCGTACGTCAGGGCCTGGCAGCATTGGGACCGGCTGGTCCGCCAAGGGGACCCGCTGCCGTGGGTGCGCACGGTGGCCTCGCGGCTCGCCATCAGTACGTGGCGCAGAACGCGCGGCCGGCTGCTCGCGCACCGCAGGCACGGCCAACAGGCGGATGTGCCCGAACTCTCCGCCGACCGGGTCGCGTTGATCGCGGCGCTGCGCGAACTGACACCACCGCAGCGGCAGGTGATCGTGCTGCACCATCTCCTCGACCTGCCGGTGGAGCAGGTGGCCCGTGAGACGGGCGCTTCCAGCGGTGCCGTACGCACCCGTCTGAGCCGGGCCCGCAAGCTCCTCGGCGCGCGCCTGAGCGACATCTCGTCGACGTCCGTGAACACCGCCGCCAAGGAGGCTGCGCACCATGCCTGAGGTCGACGAACTGCTCGATGACGTCCCGCTTGCCCTGCCCGATGCGGCGACCATCCGCGCCCGCGGTACGCGCCGCACCAACCGCCGCAGGACAGTACTGACCGTAGGTGCGGTCGCGGCGGTGCTGGCCGGAGTGCTGTGGGCAGTGCCCGGGTCCGGGCAGCGGCAGGAGGCAGGCGCCGCCGACTCACCTGCGTCGACGGTCTCGCAGAGTGCGCCGGGGTTCCCGCAGGCAACTCCGTACCGCAAGAACGGCACGCTTCGGCTCGGTCCTGCCCAGGGCCTTCCGCACTACGACCGGTGGAGCTGGGTCCACCAGGATCAGGGCGCCGTGGAGGAGGGCTGGCCGTTGGCGTGGGTGGGCTTCGGCTCGACAGCCTGCGGACCGGACATCCTGCCGAAGGAGAAGGCGTCGCCCGGCGAGCACCGGGGCGGGAGTTGGAACTACACCGGGAGCGGTGGGGCGGTGGCCCGCCAGACGTACCTCGAATACACCACGCCCTACGACCGCATGACCGACCTCTCCGACCTGATCGACTCCCTGACCGTGTGCGGGCTGACGGCGGACGGGGCCGCGGGCACCGAGCCGTCCCAGGTCTTCAAGGGCTCGGATCCCGACCGGCCCGGTCTGACGGTGTGGGTGGAGCACGGATGGCAATGGATCAGAGTGGTGCAGGAACAGTCCAGCAGGTTGCCCGCCTCCAAGTAGTGCTTCGTCGGAAGCAAGCACTACTTGGAGTCCTCGCGGCGGCGTGAGCGGGAGCGCGCGGCGTCGCTCAACTCGGCTCCCTCGGCGGGATGTAGACGATGTGCGGGGTGCCGGTCGTCGGATGGGCGCCGATGTGGGCCCGTACGCCGTAGACCTGCTCCAGGAGTTCCTCGGTGAGGACGTCGGCGGGCCGCCCCGATGCGACGACGGCGCCTGCGTCGAGGACGTGGAGGCGGTCGCAGTAGGAGGCCGCGAGGTTGAGATCGTGCAGGACGACCAACTTGGAGGCCGGGAGGGCCCGCAGCAGGGTGAGGAGTTCCAACTGGTGGCGAATGTCCAGGTGGTTGGTGGGCTCGTCCAACGCGAGGAGCCCTGGCTCCTGAACCAACGCCCTTGCTACCAAGATCCGTTGTCGCTCTCCACCCGAGAGCTGTTCGTAGGGGCGGTCCGCGAGGCCGGCGGAGCCGACGCGGGTGAGGGCATCGGTGACGCGGCGGGCATCGTCTTTGGTGTCCTGTTCCCAGAAGCGTTTGTGCGGGCTGCGCCCCATGGCGACGACTTCGGCGACGGTGAGGCCGAAGGCGCCGGGGGCGTCCTGGGGGACGACGGCGATCCGGCGGGCGCGCTCCTTGACGGAGAGCGCGGCGGAGTCGGTGCCGCCGATGTGGACGGTGCCCGCGGTGGGGCGCAGAGTGCCGTAGACGCAGCGCAGGAGGGTGGTCTTGCCGCTGCCGTTCGGTCCGACCAGGCCGACCGTCTCGCCGCGTGCGGCGTCGAGGTCGACGTCACGGACGAGTGTGGTGCCGTCCGGGGCGGTGTAGCCGAGGCCGGTGACCGTGAGGGAGGCCGGTGGTGGCTGCGTCATGCGGTGACTCCTTCCGGCCGGGTGTGGCGGCGCAGCAGCCACAGGAAGTAGGGACCTCCGGTGAGCGCGGTGACGACGCCGACGGGGATCTCCTCCGGTGCGGCGGCCGTGCGGGCCACCAGGTCGGCAAGGAGCAGGAACACGGCCCCGGCGAGCGCGGCGACGGGCAGCAGCTTGCGGTGTCCCGCGCCGGTGGCCATGCGGGCCGCGTGCGGGACCATCAGGCCGACGAAGCCGATCGCGCCGCTGAACGCGACGAGGACCCCGATGACGAGCGAGGTCAGCACGAAGACGGCTGCCCGGAAGCGGTTGGTGTCCAGGCCGAGGACCCGGGCTCCCTCCTCACCCGCCAGCAGCAGGTCGAGCGGGCGGGCGAGGGCGACGAGCAGCACGGTTCCCAGAGTCAGTACGACGGCGGGCAGGGCGAGTTGGTCCCAGCGCGCGGCGCCGAGGCCGCCCAGCGTCCAGAACATGATGGCCCGTGCGTGTTCCGCCTGTGCCGAGACGACGAGGACGAGACTGGTGAACGCGGCCAGGATGTACTGCACGGCGACGCCGGCGAGCACGAGCCGCCCGGCCGTCATGGTGCCGCCGCGCCGCGCGAGCGCGTACACGACGACCAGGGCGCCCATGGAACCCAGGAACGCCGCCACGGGGAGCGCGACGGTGGACGCCGTGCCTGCCCCGACGCCGAGCACGATGACGAGTACTGCTCCGGAGGAGGCCCCCGAGGAGGCGCCGAGCAGGTAGGGGTCGGCGAGTGGGTTGCGGACCACGGCCTGCAGCACGGTTCCGGTGACGGCGAGCCCCGCGCCGACCACGATGGCGAGGATCACGCGCGGCATTCGCACGTCCCACACGATCGACGCGAACGCTCCCGAGCGCTCGCCGGAGGACAGGACTCGGAGCACTTCCCCGGGCGGGATGCGGACGGCGCCGACAGCGAGTCCGGCGACGGCCGCCGCGCCGACCGCCAGGGTCAGCACGGCGACGAGCAGGGGGAAGGACCGGGGGCGGACGCCGCTCACTTCGCGTCGGGGTGCAGCTGAGCGGCGAGACCGTCGACGGCGTCGGCGGCGCGGACCCCGAGCACGGCCGAGGACAGCGGCAGCACGGCGAACCGCCTGTTCTTGATGGCCGGTACGTTCTTGAGGGCCGGGTCGTCCAGGAGCCGCTTCTTCTTCGTGGCGACGCTGGTGCCGCCGTAGTCGTAGATCACGGCGACGTCCGGCTTGCGGGCGATGACGCGCTCCCAGGAGACGTCGGCGAAGGATTTGTCGACGTCGGCGAAGACGTTGCGGCCGCCCGCCCGGCTGATGATGTCGTTGCCGAGTCCCTGGCCGCCCGCCGTGAACGCGCTGGAGTCGCCGGAGTCGTACACGAACACGGAGACCGGCTCGGTGTCCTTGAGGCGTGCGGCGACGGAGTCGAGGCCCTTCTGCTCCCGGGCGACGAGCTTCTTTCCGCGCTCGGGAACGCCGAAGATCCGCGACACCTGCGTGATCTCGGTCTTGAGGTCATCGACACCGATCGGCCCCTCGGCGCAACTCTCGATGTTCAGACGGGTGTTGATCCCGGACTTCTGGAATCCCGTGCGGTCGCGGCCCTCGCCCTTCTCGAAGGCGCTGGCGTATCCGCCGTAGACGAAGTCCGGATTCGCGCCGAGCAGGGTCTCCTTCGACGGGTACTCCTTCGCGAGCACCTTCACCGAGTCGTACGCCGTCCGGTACTTGGGGCTGATCTCGTCGTCGAGGTAGGCAGTCCCGGCCATACGGTCCTGCAGGCCCAGCGCGAGCAGGATCTCGGTGGTGTGCTGATTGAGCGTCACGGCCCGCTGTGGTGCCTGCGTGAACGTAGTCGTCACACCGCAGTTGGTGACCGTGTACGGGAATCCGTCGGCCGCGGCACCCGCCTTGTCGTCCTGCCCGTCACCGTCCGATGTGGCGCAGGCGGCGAGCGGGAGCAGCAGCAGGGACGTCAGGAGCGTGCGCGGGAGCGCGCCTGTGCGGAACATGTGTATGCCTTTCCGGGGGATCCTCGTCCCCGGTCGGTACGGAAAGGCGGCCAGACAGTATCTGGCTTCCGGTCGCGCCCTCGACGGGAACGACCGGTCACAGTGGCGGGACCGCGCCGGATTCGCACCGGCTTCCTGGCCCTGGCTGCCTTGATCGAGTCAGCACAGTGTGCCAGACGGCGGATCGGGACCCGCAGTTGAGTCCGACGGGCCACAGCAGCGGGGGCGGTCGACGCGTCTCAGACGGGGACGGAATCCGGTTCAGTCCCGTCCATGGGTGGGTAGCTCTCGCCGCCTGTTCGCTCGGCCGCATCGATGGAGGAGACAAGAGCATCGCGAGACTGAGCAAGGACGGCCATCTGATCGTTCAGCCGCTGCAGCCGTGACCGCATCGCGGCCAGCAGCTCGGGCCAGCCGGGCAACTCCGACGCCTCACCGAGCGCACAAGGCAGGATGTACGCAATGTCTGATGTTGATCAACCTCAGCTCGGGGAGCTCGCCCCAGGCGGGGGAAGCGGCCCGATGGGCCGAGCAGCGTGGCGCCATGGAGCACCTGATCGAGGAGAGCGAGGCAGTGGGGGTGAACGCCGAACTGCCGAAGTTGCTCAAGACCATGGCCGACCGGGCAATCGCCGCCGGACACGGCAAGGAGCAGTATCCCGTGCTCATCGAGGAGTTCGGCGAGTCCGGGAACGAGTGACGGCTCCCGGGACCGACACCGAATCAGCAGAGCCGGGCCGAACAGCGCGGATTGCCACAGGTCCGGCCGTGGTCGCTGCTCAGGTCTCTTGGGGCACCCCGTCCAGCACGGCCGCCGGGCCAGGAACGTCGCGCGTAGGATCCTTTACGCCCTGGCATAAGGGGGGCAGGTCATGGCGTCCACGTACGGCCAGGCGGCCGAGGCAGGCACTTTCGTCACACGCTCCGTCGAGGAAGCGAGCCACGTGCTCTCGGAGGTCTACTACGACCTGCGGCTCGAGGTGAAAGGGGCCGACGCGCACGACTTCGTCACCCGCATCACCATGGCCGACCTCGGCGCCCTGACCATCGGCGACGTGAGCTTCGGCACCACCATCAAGACGGGCTACTGCGAACCGGGTTACTACCACGTCTGCGTTCCGCTCGAAGGCAGCTTCGGCGTCCAGGAAGGCCCTTCCTCGCCCGTCTACACCACGCCACGCACGGCTGTCGTCTACGACCCCGCTCGGGACATCCGCGTCCACGACTGGTCCCCCGACTGCCGCGTCCTCGCCATCAAGGTCGACAAGCTCGCCACCCATCGGCAGCTCGAAACCCTGCTGGGCAAACCCCTGGGCCAGCAGCCGCGCTTCTGGCAGCACGTGATGGACCGGATCGCCACCGCCCTGGACATGCGGTAGCGGCAACTGAGGGCACTGGCGGCGATGTTGGCCGCACCCGCTCAGTCGGTCAAGGTGGCCTGCTTCGCCTCGCGTGCGTCGGCGAGGGCGCGCTGCCTGAGGGTGCCGCCGAACAACTGCATCGTGGCGGCGGCCAGGACGTCATCGCTGCCGATGGTCCGCCTGTCCCCGCCACGGACGGACAGAGCCCGGACGGAGTCGTCCGGCGAGGGAGGCGAGACCGCCTCCTCCGGCAACCCCAGGGAGACCGAACCGAAACGCTTGATCCCGCCCTCGCGGACGACCATGGCCGCATCCTGGGCGAGACGCGTCAGGAACACGCTCGCGATTCCGTCCAGGTCACGGACCATGACCGGCACGGCCCTCACCCCCTGGCCCCGCAGAAGCTTCTTGACCCCGGCCTCGAACCGGTGGGCACCGACCACAGCACTCGGCTTGCGCGACCTGCCGCGCCTGCGCGGCGGCACGAGAACACCCTCGGCGTCGTACAGGTCACCGGTCAGACCCTTGAACGTCGGGCTGTGGCCGTACCACTTGTCCCCCACTTCCAACTCGATGTTCCGCCCGATGGCCGAGAGGAGATCCCCGGGAAGCAGCTTCCTTCGGGCCTCCTCCGCCGCGACGGTCCGCGCGCCGGCGATGATCTCCGTCAGCACCGTCCCCGTCACTGAAGCGGCCGTCCACGCGGCCGACTTGGTGACGTGCATCGACGTCACGTCCCTGAACACCGCTTTGACGAGCGAGGGATTGAACGGCGAGACGTCCGTGGTCGAGGCGGTCTCGGGACCTCTGCGTTCAGGTCGTACGGGCCGTGCGGTCATCGGCTGAAACGCTCCCTGCCGAGTGGGTGACAGAGGACCACACGCCACCACGCAGCCCTCCGCTCCCCGACTGACCCCAGAGCCAGGCCGCGTCACGCCACCGGGCGTCCGGTCTGCGCCAGGGCGTCCCTGACCTCGCGGACCAGCCGGGCCGCGTCCTCGGGGTTGTTCACCACGTCGGTGTTGTTCATGTCGATGACGAGGACCTCGCTGGCCGAGTAGTGCTTGTGCACCCAGTCGTCGTAGCCGGACCACAGGGTGCGGTAGTACTCGACGAGACTCTCGTCCTGTTCGAAGTCGCGTCCGCGCAGGCCTATGCGGTGCAGCACGGTCTCGAAGTCCGCCTGCAGGTAGATCATGAGGTCGGGGGCCTTGCGGTAGGGCAGGCCGTCGATCTCGCGCATCATCTCGTCGAGCAGACCCTCGTACACCTGCATCTCGAGGGAGCTGATGCGGCCCAGGTCGTGGTTGACCTTGGCGAAGTACCAGTCCTCGTAGATGGAGCGGTCCAGGACGTTGTCGCCCTGCTTGTACGCCTCCTTGATCGCGGCGAACCGCGTCTGCAGGAAGTAGAGCTGCAGCAGGAAGGGGTAGCGCTTGGCCTGGATCTCCTCGGGGGTCGCCGTGTAGAAGAGCGGCAGGATCGGGTTGTCCTCGACGCTCTCGTAGAAGACCTCGCTGCCGAGATCCTTGGCGATCAGTTCGGCGACACTCGTCTTGCCGATCCCGATCATGCCTCCGACGCAGATCACCGGCATCCCTCGCTTCTCCCCCGGGGTCATCTGTCCACGCGCGGACCCACCGCCCCCACGAGACGCCATGCAGCTTAGATGACAACGGAGGCATGTCACGCCATGGGTCCGACACAACGGGGCGGATCGAGGGGCTGCCCGCTGGGTACTGGCCTGACCCGTCCGTCGGCCTCGGTCACGACCGCGACCGGTCGCGACCTCGGCCGGCGGACGGCGGGCTCAGTGCGGCGCTGTCAGCGCACCTTCCGTACCGGCAGAATGGCCAGCGCCCCGCCGAGGCACACCAGCGACGCCGTGATCAGCAGGATCGTGTAGTTGTGGCCGCCTCCGATGGAGATGAGCAGCGCTCCCAGTGCCGGGGCGAAGATCTGCGGGGCCGACATCGCGATGTTGAAGATGCCGAGGTCCTTGGAGGGGTTCTCCGGGTCCGGGAGCACGTCGATGACGAGCGCGAGGTCGACGCCGAGGTAGGTGCCGAATCCGAGGCCCAGGACGATCTCCGCGCAGTAGAACAGGGCGATGGTGTCGGCCTGGCTGAGGATCAGCATGCCCACGCCGAACAGCACCGCGGCGACGGCGATGAAGGGCTTGCGGCGTCCGAAGCGGTCCGAGAGCCAGCCGGCGGTCTGGGAGGCGCTCATCACGACCAGTCCGTAGATGAGGACGCCGACAGCCAGCGTCTCGGTCGCCGACGCGGCGGTGAGGCTCATCTCGTGCTGGAGGTAGATGAGGCGGAAGGTGGTGAACATCCAGTTGGCGAGCGTCAGCAGGAAGCGGGAGAGCCAGGTCCAGGCGAAGTCCGGGTGCTGCTTGGGGTTCACCCAGTAGGTGCGCAGGACCGCCTTGAATCCCTCCCGCGGGGGCTTGTGCTCCAGCGGCTTGTCCGGGAGGACCAGCATGTATCCGATCACCAGGAGGACGCCGATGACGCTGGGCACCAGGAAGAGCAGCAGCATCTGGTCGGTGAAGTACTTGGCGATCCAGGTGCCCGTGGTGGGGGCCAGGTTCTGCATGATGCCGAGCAGCCCGCTGATCTTGCCGCGCCTGGACTCGGGGACGTTGTCGGCGACGGTCGCGACGAACGCGGCGAGTGCCGCGTTCGCGGAGGCGGAGGCGATGACGAAGCCGACGGTGATCACGGCGACGCTGCCCGCCGTCGCGATGATCAGCAGTCCGACGAGGAGGCCCAGCATGCCGAGGGCGAGCCAGGGCCTGCGGCGGCCGAAGCGGCTGGCGGTGCGGTCACTGAGGCGTCCGAAGAACGGGTTGGCCAGCATGGCCGCGACCGAGCCGGTGGTGGTGATGATGCCGAGTGCGGCAACCTGGTCGTCCTCGGGCAGGATCGACTGGATCTTGAGCTGCAGGCTGACGAGGATGGGCGTCAACAGGGCCAGGAAAATGCCGAGTTGACCTGCTGCCATGCCGACGACGAGCCGGGGCCGGGGAGCG
>NZ_JAMOLN010000277.1 GCF_024448165.1 Streptomyces longispororuber | reverse complement strand
TCGGTGCGCTCATCGCGGGGCCATCGCCTTCGTCCGAGGAGTGGCTTACCTACACGAACGTAACCTTTTGCCCGGACTGTCGCCGCCGCAGCGGGCTCCGGCGGAGGTCAGCCCACGTGGACCCGGGGCCTGCGGTCCGGGTCGGGCTCCGCGCGGCGCAGCACCTCGCGGGTGACCGGGGCGACCTCGCCGTCCCCGAAGACGAGGAAGCGCAGCAGGTGGCTGACCGGGTGGCCCTCGGTCCAGTTGAAGTAGGCGTGCGGCACCTGCCCCGTACGGTCGCGCAGGTTCATCAGGACCGCGGCGACCGTATTGGGGACGCCCGGCCCGTGCACCCGCAGCCGGTGCACCCCGTGCTTCTCGTCGCCGTGCACCACCAGGTCCTCCCGGAAGTCCGACGAGTCCTGGATGAACACCTCCAGGAAGACGACGGGACCGCCCTCCGGGATGTGGGTGTCCTCCCGCTGGCAGTACTCCTTGGCGCGGTACTCGGCGGTGCTGTGCTCCTGCGGCTCGTTCGCGATGATCCGCAGCGGACCCTGCGCGGCCGCCTCGTCGACGATGCGCCGCGCGGCGTCGTCGAACGTGACGGCGCCCGCGCGCAGTTCGAAGGCGCGGTGCACGCGCGACGCGAACGACGACAGCAGGATCGCCACGATGAAGATCAGGGCGATCTTGATGCCGTCCGGGCGCTCGACGACGTTCGTCACGAGCGTGTAGGCGAAGACGGCGGTGATCGCACCGAACCCGACCGTCGACTTGCGGTGGCCGCGCCGGTGCACCGCGACCGTGGAGGCGAACGACGCCGACAACATCAGGACCAGCACACCCGTCGCGTACGCGCCGGACTGGTCGTCGACGTTCGCGTTGAACCAGAGCGTGATCGCGACCGCCGCCGCCATGAAGACCAGCACCAGCGGGCGCACCGCCCGCGTCCACTCCGGAGCCATGCCGTAGCGCGGCAGGTAGCGCGGGACCAGATTGAGCAGACCCGCCATCGCGGACGCTCCCGCGAACCACAGGATGGCAATGGTCGACACGTCGTAGACCGTGCCGAAGCCCTCGCCCAGGTAGGTGTGCGCCAAGTACGCCAGCGCGCGCCCGTTCGCCGAGCCGCCCGACTCGAACTCGTGCTGCGGGATCAGGATCGTCGTGGCCAGGCTCGAAAGGAGCAGGAAGCCGCTCATGATCAGCGCGGCCGTGGTGAGTAGCTTCCTGGTGTCCCGGATCCGGCCCGCCGGCTTCGCGTACGTGTCCGTGGAGTCGCCCCGCACCTGCGGCATCACGGCGACACCCGTCTCGAAGCCCGACATGCCGAGGGCCAGCTTCGGGAAGACGAGCAGCGCGACGCCGATCATCACGAACGGCGACGAGTGCTCGGCCGTCATCGCGTCCCACCAGTTGCCGATCTTGACCGGCTCGGTGAACACGTGGGCGGCGGCCGTGACGAGCACGACGACGTTCAGCGTCAGGTACGCCGCCACCAGCACCACGGCGACCCGGATCGCCTCCTGGAACCCCTTCAGGAAGACCGCGCCGAGCGCCCCGAGCAGCACCAGCGTGATGTACGTGTTCGCGCCGTGCAGGGACGAGGGTGCGAACGGGTTCTCCACGACGTGGGCCGCCGCGTCCGCCGCCGACAGCGTCATGGTGATCATGAAGTCGGTGGCGGCGAAGCCGAGCAGCACCAGGACGAAGAGCTTCCCCGCCCACCACGGCAGGAGCCGCTCCAGCATCGCGATGGACCCCTCGCCGTGCGGCGACTCCTTCGCGACCCTGCGGTACACCGGCAGCGCGCCCAGCAGGGTGAGCGCGATCAGGACCAGCGTCGCGAGCGGCGACAGCAGCCCGGCCGCGAGCGCCGCGATGCCCGGCTGGTAGCCGAGCGTGGAGAAGTAGTCCACACCCGTCAGACACATCACGCGCCACCACCGATGACCCCGGTGCTCGGCCGGGACGTGCCCGTGCGGACCCTGGTGGTGCGCGCTCTGCTCGCTCAGGCCCTCCAGCAGCCAGGCGCGCCAGCGCGGCGAACGCGCCGGTGCGGCGGCGGGCGGGGCGGCCGGGCTCTCGGCCGGGGTGCCGGTCATCAGCGTGCTTCCTGTCGGTGACTCGCAGCGGGCGTGCCTGCGACGACGTGCGAGTATCCAGCACATCGTCACCTGTGCGTCGGGCGGGGGCCATCCCAACGCCGACCTGCGCATACGCTGGTCCGATGCAGGACGAGTACCGCACCCCGGCCCGCGAGGGCGTGCACGAGACCGAGATCAACCGCTCCCGGTTCCTGTGCGCGCTCGCACCCGCCGCGACCGAGGAGGAGGCCCAGGCCTTCGTCGCACGCGTCCGCAAGGAGCACCCGACGGCCACGCACAACTGCTACGCGTACGTCATCGGGGCCGACGCGTCGGTGCAGAAGGCCAGCGACGACGGGGAGCCCGGCGGCACGGCCGGCGTACCGATGCTGCAGATGCTCACGCGCCGCGAGATCCGGTACGCCGTCGCCGTCGTGACCCGCTACTACGGCGGCGTGAAGCTCGGCGCCGGCGGCCTGATCCGGGCGTACGGCGGCGCGGTGGGGGAGGCCCTCGACGCCATCGGCACCGTGACGCGGCGCCGGTTCCGGATCGCCACGGTCACCGTCGACCACGCACGGGCCGGGAAGATGCAGAACGACCTGCGGGCCACCGGACGCGATGTGCGCGACGTCCGCTACGGGGAGGCCGTCGCCATCGAGGTCGGGGTGCCCGAGGCGGACCTGGAGCGGTTCACGGCCTGGCTGGCGGACGTGTCGGCGGGCACCGCGGAGCTGGAACTGGGCGGCGAAGCCTACGGGTGAGCCGGGCCCGCGCCCCCGCCCCGGTGACCCGCCCTCGACGGACCGGTGGGGCGGCTGCTTGAATCGGCGCATGGACGCAGGGGACGCAGGGCGACAGGACCTCACGAGGCGACGGCACGTCGACCTCGCGCGCGTCAGCAGCGCCGTCTGTCGCGCCACGCGCTGAGCCCGCCCGAGGCTCCCCCTTCCCCGCCCTGAACTCCTCCTGCCCGTAAGGCGGTCGAGGTCCGTTCCGCCGCGGTCGGCGACCGCTTCCGTGACGCCCTTGTGGGGAAGGCCTCCCTTTCCGTCGCGCCGTCCGCGCGACACCCGCGTCTCGCCGAAGGGCCGTGCCATGAGCCGTGTCACCCCGTTCTCCCCGACCACCACCGAGGCCGAAGTCCTCGCCGTCGTACGTCGGTTGGCGGCCGAGTTCGCCGCCGACGACGCCCGGCGCGACGCCGAGCGGATCCTGCCGCACGAGGAGATCCGCACCCTGGGCGAGGCGGGCCTGTTCACCCTGACCGTGCCGAAGGCGCACGACGGGCCCGAGGTGTCGACCCGGACGCTCGGTGAGGTGTTCACCGAACTGACCGCGGGGGACGCGAGCATCGGCCAGATCCCGCAGAACCACTACTTCTTCGTCAACGTCCTCGCCTCCGCCGGAACCCCGGCCCAACAGGCGTTCTTCTACGAGGAGATCCTCCGCGGCCGGCACTTCGGCAACGCCCTGTCCGAGCGCGGCTCGCGCACCGCCCGCGACTTCGAGATCGGCTTCGCCCGGCAGCCCGACGGCAGCCGCGTCGTGCACGGCACCAAGTACTACGCCACCGGCGCCCTGTTCGCCCACTGGATCCCCGTCTACGCCACCGACGAGGAGGGCCGGGTGCACGCGGCCTGGGTGCCCGCCGACGACCCCGGCGTCACCGTCGAGGACGACTGGAACGGCCTGGGCCAGCGCACCACCGGCAGCGGCACCGTCCGCTTCGAGCACGTCCGGGTGCCCGCCGAGCGGATCGTGCCGGTGTACACGATCTTCGAGAAGGACGAGGTGTTCGGCGCGTTCGGGCAGTACCTGCACGCCGCCATCGACACCGGGATCGCGGTCGCCGCGCTGCGCGACGGCAAGCGGCTCATCCATGAACTGGCCCGCCCCCGCAAGGAGACCGGCCTCGACCGGGCCGCCGACGAGGAGGCGCTGATCGACCTCTTCGGCGAACTCGCGCTGCGCGTGCGCACGGCGCGGGCGCTGCTGCGGGAGGCCGGCGAGGCCGTGGACGCCGCCCGCGCGGGACTCACCACCCGCACGGCGGCGGAGGCGTCGGCCGCCGTCGCGGCGGCCCGTGCCCACTCCGACGAGGTCTCCCTCAAGGTCTCCAGCGGCATCTTCGAACTCATCGGCACCCGCGCCGCCGACCGCGCCCTCGGCCTCGACCGGCACTGGCGCAACGCCCGCACCCACACCCTGCACGACCCGCGCCGCCTCAAGCTCCGCTACCTCGGCGGCTGGGAGCTCAACGACACCCCACCGCCCGCCAACGGCCTCGTCTGACCCACACCGCGAAGGACTCCCTGCCATGCCCCTGACCTTCCACTGGTTCCTGCCCACGAACGGCGACAGCCGGCACGTCGTCGGCGGCGGCCACGGCGTCCCCACCGGCTCGGCCGGCGGCGACCGGCCCGCCTCGCTCGCCTACCTCGGCCAAGTCGCCCGCACCGCCGAACAGCTGGGCTTCGAAGGGGCGCTCACCCCCACCGGCGCCTGGTGCGAGGACGCCTGGCTGACCACCGCCATGCTGGCCGAGCGGACGGAACGCCTGAAGTTCCTCGTCGCCTTCCGGCCCGGCCTCGTCGCGCCCGCGCTCGCCGCCCAGATGGCCGCCACGTACCAGCGCCACTCCGGCGGACGGCTCCTGCTCAACGTCGTCACCGGCGGCGAGGACCCCGAGCAGCGCGCCTACGGCGACTTCCTCGACAAGGAGGCCCGCTACGCCCGCACCGACGAGTTCCTGCACATCACCCGCGCCCTGTGGCGCGGCGAGACCCTCGACTTCGCCGGCGTCCACGAGCGGGTCGCCGGCGCCCGGCTGACCCGGCTGCCCGACCCGGTGCCGCCCGTCTACTTCGGCGGCTCGTCGAAAGCCGCGGGCCCCGTCGCCGCCCGGCACAGCGACGTCTACCTCACCTGGGGCGAGCCGCCCGCGCAGGTCGCCGGGAAGATCGACTGGATCCGTGCGCTGGCCGCCGCCGAGGGCCGGCAGGTGCGGTTCGGGATACGGCTGCACGTGATCGCCCGCGACACCGCCGACGAGGCGTGGGCGCAGGCCCGCCGGCTGCTGTCCGGCATCGACCCGAAGGTGATCGCCGACGTCCAGGCGGGGCTCGCCCGCTCGGGATCCGAGGGACAGCGGCGGATGCTCGCCCTGCACGGCGGCACCACCGACGGCCTGGAGATCCACCCCAACCTGTGGGCGGGCATCGGCCTCGTCCGCGGCGGCGCGGGCACGGCCCTCGTCGGCTCGCACGCCGAGGTAGCCGACCGGATCGCCGAGTACCACGCCCTCGGCATCGACGAGTTCGTGCTGTCCGGCTACCCGCACGTCGAGGAGGCGTACTGGTTCGGCGAGGGCGTCCTGCCGGTCCTCCAGGAGCGCGGACTGTGGGCCCACCCGGCCGCCGCGGCGCAGGACCGGACACCGTCGGCGGTGCCGTTCGCCTCGTGACCCGGACCCCGTGGGGACACGGGTTCCGCCGGGGGCGGACGTTGTGGCAGGTCCGGCCGGTTCGGGCGTTCCGGCCGTGATGTCCGACCCAGCGGTTAGCCTCGTGTGCCATGAGACTGCTGCACACGTCCGACTGGCATCTGGGGCGCGCGTTCCACCGCGTGAACATGCTCGACGCCCAGGCCGCCTTCATCGGCCACCTCGTCACCACCGCGCGCGAGCGCGCGGTGGACGCGGTGGTCGTGTCGGGGGACGTGTACGACCGGGCGGTCCCGCCGCTCGCCGCCGTGGAGCTGTACGACGACGCGCTGCACCGCCTCGCCGAGCTCGGCGTGCCCACGGTGATGATCTCCGGGAACCACGACTCGGCCCGCCGCCTCGGCGTCGGCGCCGGACTCATCGGCCGGGCCGGCATCCACCTGCGCACCGAGCCGGCCCGCAGCGGCGAGCCCGTCGTGCTGACCGATCCGCACGGGGACGTGGCGCTGTACGGGCTGCCCTACCTCGAACCGGCCCTGGTGAAGGACCAGCTCGGCGTCGCCAAGGCAGGGCACGAGCAGGTCATCGGCGCGGCCATGGACCGGGTCCGCGCCGACCTCGCCGAGCGCCCGGCGGGCACCCGGTCCGTGGTCCTCGCCCACGCCTTCGTGACCGGCGGCGCCTCCAGCGACAGCGAGCGCGACATCACCGTGGGCGGGGTCGCCGCCGTCCCCGCGGGCGTCTTCGACGGCGTCGACTACGTCGCGCTCGGCCACCTGCACGGCAGCCAGGTCATCTCCGAGCGCGTCCGCTACTCCGGCTCGCCGCTGCCGTACTCCTTCTCCGAGACCGACCACCGCAAGAGCATGTGGCTGATCGACCTCGACGCCGAGGGGGCGGTGACCGCCGAGCGGATCGACTGCCCCGTGCCGCGGCCCCTCGCCCGGATCCGCGGCGATCTCGACGACCTCCTCGCCGACCCGGACCTCGCCGCGCACGAGGAGTCCTGGGTCGAGGCCACCCTCACCGACGCCGTCCGGCCCGACGACCCCATGGCCCGGCTCACCGACCGCTTCCCGCACACCCTCAGCCTGCTCTTCGAGCCGCGCAGGACCGAGACCGAGCCGGACGCCAGCTACGCGGAGCGCCTCAAGGGGCGCGACGACCACGAGATCGCGGAGGACTTCGTGACCCATGTCCGGGGCGCCGGGCCCGACGAGCACGAGCGGGCGGTGCTGCGCGCCGCGTTCGACGCCGTGCGCACCGATGACGTGGTGCGCGAGGTCGCCCGGTGAGGTTGCACACACTCCGGATCACCGCGTTCGGACCGTTCGGCGGGGCGCAGGAGATCGACTTCGACGCGCTGTCGTCCGAGGGCCTCTTCCTGCTGCACGGCCCGACCGGCGCGGGCAAGACGTCCGTCCTCGACGCGGTCTGCTTCGCCCTGTACGGGACCGTGCCCGGCGCCCGCCAGTCCGGCGGCCAGGGCCAGCAGCTGCGCAGCGACCACGCCGAGCCCGGCGTGCGCACCGAGGTCGTGCTCGACCTGACCGTCGCGGGCCGCCGTCTGGAGCTGACCCGGCAGCCGCCGTTCGCCCGCCCCAAGAAGCGCGGTTCCGGCACGACCACGGAGAAGGCCCAGAGCTGGCTGCGCGAGTACGACGCCGAGGCCGGGGCCTGGCAGGACCTCAGCCGCTCCCACCAGGAGATCGGCGAGGAGATCACCCAGCTGCTCGGCATGAGCAAGGACCAGTTCTGCCAGGTCGTGCTCCTGCCGCAGGGCGACTTCGCCCGGTTCCTGCGCGCCGACGCCGAGGCCCGCGGCAAACTCCTCGGCCGGCTCTTCGACACCCACCGGTTCGCCGCCGTCGAGCAGCGCCTCGCCGAGGACCGGCGGGCCGCGGAGAAGCAGGTGACCGCGGGGGACGCCGAGCTGCTCGCCGACGCGCACCGCATGCAGCAGGCCGCGGACGGCCTCGTCGAACTGCCGCCGGTCGACGCGTCGCCCGGCGACCCGGGACTGGCCGACGCCGTCCTCGGCTGGGCCGCGACCGCCCGCTCGACCGCCCGCGAACACTTCACGCACACCCATCTCGCCCTGGTCGCCGCCGAGTCGGCGCGCGTGGCGGCGCAGCGCGAGCTCACCGAGGCGACGGAGACGCACCGGCTGCAGCGCCGGTACGCACAGGCCCGGGCCCGCGTCACGGCGCTGGAGGAGGGCGCCGGGGAACACCGGGCGCTCCAGGAACGGATGGACCGGTCCAGGAAGGCCGAGACGGTCGCCCCCGCGCTCGCCCTGCGGGACGCGGCGGAGCGGGAGCACCGGGGGGCGCTGGGGGAGGAGCGGCGGACCCGGGGTGAGCTGCGGGTCGTGCTGGGCGACGAGGCCGGCGCGGGGACGACCGCGGGGAGCGGGGCGGACGGTGCCGATGCGGCGACGGCGGGCGGCCCGGCGGCGACGCTCTTCGGGGAGGCACGCACCGGCGACCTGGGCGACGGCATCGGGGACGACATCGGGGACGGCGACGGCAGGGGTGCTGCGGGTGACGCGGACACCGTGAGCGGAGCCGGTCCTGAGGCGCTCGCCGAGGCCGGACCGGGCGTCCTCGCGGACGCCGCGCGACGCACCGCCCAGGAGCTCGGCGGCCTGGACGCGGCGCGCCGCGCCGAGCGGCGGCTCGCCGGCCTCGCGCAGGAGCGCACCGGACTCGACCGGGAGGAGCGGGCCGACACCGACCTGCTCGACGAGGCCGAGCAGTGGCTCACCCACTGGGACACCCGCCGCGCCGCGCTCCAGGCCCGCGTCGACGGCGCGCAGGACGCCACGGCCCGCGCCGAGCACCTCGCCGGACAGCTGGAACCGGCGCTCCGGCAGGCGCGCGCCGCCGTCGAGCGCGACCGGCTCGCGGCCCGCGCCGACGCCGCGGGAGCCGAGGCGCTGACCGCCCGCGAGGACGCGGCGCGCGCCCACGAGCACTGGCTCGGCCTGAAGGAGCAGCGGCTGCGCGGCATCGCCGCCGAACTCGCCGAGGGTCTCGTCGACGGCGCACCCTGCACCGTGTGCGGCGCCACCGAACACCCCGCGCCACAGCGGAAGTCGGCCGGACACGTGGACCGGGCCGCCGAGGAGGCCGCGCTCGCCGCCCACCGCACCGCCGACGACCGGCGCGCCGGGGCCGAGCGCGAGCTCGGTGCCGTACGGGAGGAACTGGCGGCGGCGCGGACCGCCGCCGGCGACGGGGAGGCGGGGCAACTCGCCGACGCGGCCCGCGCGTTGCAGGCGCGACACGCCGAGGCGCGCGAGGAGGCGTCCACGCTGCACGCGGCCCGGGAGGCGTTCGCCCGCGCAGAGGGCGAGCACGAGCGCCGGCTCACCGCCCGCCAGGACGCGGCCACCCGAGCCGCCGCCCGAGCCTCGCTGCGGGAGGCGCTCGACCGCGAACAGGCAGCACTCGAAGGCGAGTTGGCGCACGCGCGGGGCACCGCGGGCAGCGTCGAGGAGCGGGCGGCCCAGCTGGAGCGCAGGACCGCCCTGCTCACCGCGGCCGCCGACGCGGCCCGCGCCGTCGAGGACACCGCGCAGCGCCTCAAGGACGCGGACGCGCGACTCGCCGACGCCGCCTTCAGAGCCGGGTTCGACACGCCGGAGGCCGCGGCCGCCGCGCTGCTCGACGACGACGCGCACCGGCAGCTCCAGCACCGCCTGGACCAGCGGCAGTCGGAGGAGGCCGCGGTCCGGGCCGTGCTCGCCGAGGAGGACACCGCCGAGGCCGCCCGCGCACCCGAGGCCGACGTGGCCGCCGCCCACGCCGCGGCCGAGGCCGCCGACACGCGGGTGCGCCGGGCCGGTTCGGCGCGCGACGCGGCGTCCCGGCGCTGCACCGAACTCGACCGGCTCTCCCGCCGCGCCGCCACCGAGGCCCGCCGCCTGGGACCGCTGCGCACGACGTACAACCGGGTCGCCCGCCTCGCCGCCCTCGCGGCCGGCACCTCCGCCGACAACGAACGCAAGATGCGCCTGGAGTCGTACGTCCTCGCCGCCCGGCTGGAACAGGTGGCGGCAGCGGCGACCGCCCGGCTGCGCCGCATGTCCTCCGGGCGCTACACACTGGTGCACTCCGACTCGCTCGCCGGGCGCGGCCGTTCGGGCCTCGGCCTGCACGTCGTCGACGCGTGGACGGGGCGCGAGCGGGACACGGCGACGCTCTCCGGCGGCGAGACGTTCTTCGCGTCGCTGGCCCTCGCCCTCGGCCTCGCGGACGTCGTCACCGACGAGGCGGGCGGTGTCCGGCTCGACACCCTCTTCATCGACGAGGGCTTCGGCAGCCTCGACGACCAGACCCTCGACGACGTCCTCGACGTCCTCGACGCCCTGCGCGAGCGGGACCGCAGCGTCGGCATCGTCAGCCATGTCGGCGACCTGCGCCGCCGGGTCCATGCCCAGCTGGAGGTCGTGAAGGGCCGGGAGGGCTCGGTGGTGCGGCAGCGGGTGACGGGGGACGGGTGAGGCGCGCGGAGCCCGGTGGCGGGGCGCGCCGCGGGCTGCTCGACGCGCTGGCGCTGGTGGCGGCCGACGCGGCGACGCAGCGAGCGTGGGTGGAGCGCCACCGGGTCGGCCCGGACGAGATCGCCCTGCTCCACGACGACCATCTCCATGCCCGTCTCCTTGACCGGCTCGTCGCGGAGGGGGAGGTGAGCGCCCGGACGCTCCCCGTGCTGCGGGAACTCGACGGGGTCTTCGCCGCGATGACCGCCGCCGATGACCCGGCGCGCTGGTCCACCGGGGCCCTGGCCGACGACCCCGGCTGGGCCCGGGCCAGGACCCTGGCGCGCCGGGCACTCGCGATGGAGGACCGGGCGAGCGATTCGCCGGGTGACCGGGCGACAGGGTGACCGAGGGACCAGGTGACCGGGCGCCCGACTCGCAGGGCGACAAGACGACAGGGCGACGGGGCGACCGGGTGTCTCTCGTGCCGCGTCAGTGTCCGATGGCCCGGCGCGGCAGCGGTGACGAGTACACAACGCTCGTCGTCACCGACCCGAGCGCGCCGATCTTGCCGGAGACCTCCTCCAGGTGCCCCATCGAGCGCGCCGCGACCTTGATCACGAAGCAGTCGTCGCCCGTGACGTGATGCGCCTCCAGGATCTCCGGCGTCACCTCGACGAGGTCGTGGAACGGCTTGTAGTTCCCGTTCGGGTAGCGCAGCCGGACGAACGCCAGGATCGGCATCCCCAGCCGCTCCGGCACGACGACCGCCGCGTACCCGGCGATCACCCCCGCCTCCTCCAGGCGGCGCACGCGCTCGGTGACGGCGCTCGCCGACATCGACACGGCCCGCGCCAGCTCGGCGTAGCTGGCCCGGCCCTCGCTCTGGAGGACCTGGAGGATGCGCCAGTCGGTGGCGTCCGGGACGTACGCGGCAGCGGGTGTGGAATCGGCGGTCATCGCAGATGAATAGCAGGGATTTCCCCGGCGGATCAAGAGGGATGCCGGGGATCGGCACTTCAGCGGAGTGATCATGCGCCGTAGATTTCTGGTCAGGGGGAAGGAGGCGCGGCCGGCCCGGCCGCGGCCCCGCCCCCGCCACTCAT
>NZ_JAMOLN010000276.1 GCF_024448165.1 Streptomyces longispororuber | reverse complement strand
CCGCACAGCCCGGCGCCGACACCGCCGACGTGGCCCGCGACTGGGCCGTACCGGAACTGAACGAGCCCACCACGAAAGGCAGTTGATCGCGCGCATGGAGCGACGTCTGTACAGCGCCGAGCACGAGGCGTTCCGCGAGACCGTCCGCACCTTCCTCGCCAAGGAGGTGACCCCGCACTACGACCAGTGGGAGCAGGACGGCATCGTCGCGCGCGAGGCGTGGCTCGCCGCCGGACGCCAGGGCCTGCTCGGGCTCGCCGTTCCCGAGGAGTACGGAGGCGGCGGCGACACCGACTTCCGCTACAGCGCCGTCCTCGCCGAGGAGTTCACCCGCGCCGGCGCGGCGGGACTCGCGATCGGCCTGCACAACGACATCATCGGCCCGTACCTCACCTCCCTGGCCACCGACGAGCAGAAGCGGCGCTGGCTGCCCGGCTTCTGCGACGGCTCCCTGATCACCGCGATCGCCATGACCGAGCCCGGCGCCGGATCCGACCTCCAGGGCATCCGCACCTCGGCCGAGGACAAGGGCGACCACTGGCTGCTCAACGGGTCCAAGACGTTCATCTCGAACGGCATCCTCGCCGACCTCGTCGTCGTGGTCGCCAAGACCACCGCGGAGGGCGGCGCCCGCGGCCTGTCCCTGCTGGTCGTCGAGCGCGGCATGGAGGGCTTCGAGCGCGGCCGCAACCTCGACAAGATAGGCCAGAAGGCGCAGGACACGGCCGAATTGTTCTTCCACGACGTGCGCGTCCCGAAGGAGAATCTGCTCGGCGAGCTCGACGGCGCGTTCATCCACCTGATGACGAACCTCGCGCAGGAGCGCATGGGTATCGCCGTCGCCGCCATCGCCGCCGCCGAGCACCTGCTGGAGATCACCACGACCTACGTGAAGGAGCGCGAGGCCTTCGGGCGGCCGCTCGCCAAGCTGCAGCACATCCGGTTCGAGATCGCCGAGATGGCCACCGAGTGCGCCGTCACCAGGACGTTCCTGGACCGCTGCATCGAGGACCACTCCGCCGGGACCCTCGACGCCGTGCACGCCTCGATGGCCAAGTGGTGGGCCACCGAACTGCAGAAGCGGGTCGCCGACCGCTGCCTCCAACTGCACGGCGGATACGGCTACATGACGGAGTACCGCGTCGCGAAGGCCTTCACCGACGGACGCATCCAGACCATCTACGGCGGCACGACCGAGATCATGAAGGAGATCATCGGACGTTCGCTGCTCGGCTGACCCTCACCCCTGTTCCGCTGCTTTGAAAGGCACTTCCGTGACCACAGACGCGTACGTCTACGACGCGATCCGCACCCCGCGCGGCCGGGGCAAGGCCACCGGCTCCCTGCACGGCACCAAGCCGATCGACCTCGTCGTCGGCCTGATCCACGAGATCCGGGCCCGCTTCCCCGGCCTCGACCCGGCCGCCATCGACGACATCGTGCTCGGCGTCGTCGGCCCGGTCGGCGACCAGGGCTCCGACATCGCCCGCATCGCCGCCATCGCCGCGGGCCTGCCCGACACCGTGGCCGGCGTCCAGGAGAACCGCTTCTGCGCCTCGGGTCTGGAAGCCGTCAACCTGGCCGCGATGAAGGTCCGGTCGGGCTGGGAGGACCTCGTCCTCGCCGGTGGCGTCGAGTCGATGTCGCGGGTGCCGATGGCCTCCGACGGCGGTGCCTGGTTCGCCGACCCGATGACCAACTTCGACACCGGCTTCGTGCCGCAGGGCATCGGCGCCGACCTCATCGCCACCATCGAGGGCTTCTCGCGGCGCGACGTCGACGAGTACGCGGCGCTGTCCCAGGAGCGGGCCGCCGCCGCGGTGAAGGACGGCCGGTTCGAGCGGTCCGTCGTCCCCGTCAAGGACCGCAGCGGCCTGACCGTCCTGGACCACGACGAGTTCCTGCGGCCGGGCACCACCGCGGACTCCCTCGCCAAGCTGAAGCCGTCCTTCAAGGACATCGGCGACCTCGGCGGCTTCGACGCGGTCGCCCTGCAGAAGTACCACTGGGTCGAGAAGATCGACCACGTGCACCACGCGGGCAACTCGTCGGGCATCGTCGACGGCGCCTCGCTCGTCGCCATCGGCTCCCGCGAGGTCGGCGAGCGCTACGACCTCACGCCGCGCGCCCGCATCGTCTCCGTGGCCGTCTCCGGCTCCGAGCCGACCATCATGCTCACCGGGCCCGCGCCCGCCACCCGCAAGGCCCTCGCCAAGGCGGGCCTGACCATCGACGACATCGACCTCGTCGAGATCAACGAGGCGTTCGCGGCGGTCGTGCTCCGCTTCGTCAAGGACATGGGCCTCTCCCTGGACAAGGTCAACGTCAACGGCGGCGCGATCGCCCTCGGTCACCCGCTGGGCGCGACCGGGGCGATGATCCTGGGCACGCTCGTCGACGAACTCGAGCGCAGGGACCTCCGGTACGGGCTGGCCACGCTGTGCGTCGGCGGAGGCATGGGCATCGCCACGATCGTGGAGCGGGTGTAGCGCCGTAGGGCCGCTGGTTCGTCGCCGGGTGCCGCCCGGTGGGGCTTCTCGCGCAGTTCCCCGCGCCTCTAAGGCATGCGCTGCGCGCAGCCTTCCCCTGAGCGAGCGGAGCTCGCTTCAGGGGCGCGGGGAACTGGGCGAGCAACCACGACGCACCTGCACCCGGCCACGCGACACAGCCACCCTCCTCAGAAGCCGCCCGACCTCAACCACCACAGACTTCACGGAGACCGCACCATGACGCAGAGCACGACCATCCGCTGGGAACAGGACGACACCGGCATCGTCACCCTCGTCCTGGACGACCCCAACCAGTCCGCGAACACCATGAACCAGGCGTTCAAGGACTCCATCGCCGCGATCGCCGACCGCGCCGAGGCCGAGCGCGACTCGATCCGGGGCATCATCTACACCTCCGCCAAGAAGACCTTCTTCGCGGGCGGCGATCTCAAGGACATGATGAAGGCGGGCCCCGAGGACGCGCAGGCCGTCTTCGAGACCGGCATCGGCATCAAGAACTCGCTGCGCCGCATCGAGACCCTCGGCAAGCCCGTCGTCGCCGCCATCAACGGCGCCGCGCTCGGCGGCGGCTACGAGATCGCCCTCGCCAGCCACCACCGGATCGCCCTGGACGCCCCCGGCTCCAAGATCGGCCTCCCCGAGGTCACGCTCGGCCTGCTCCCGGCCGGCGGCGGCGTCACCCGCACCGTCCGCCTCATGGGCATCGCCGACGCGCTCCTCAAGGTGCTGCTCCAGGGCACCCAGTACGCCCCGAAGCGCGCCCTGGAGAACGGCCTGGTGCACGAAGTGGCCGCCACCCGCGAGGAGATGATCGAGAAGGCGAAGGCCTTCATCGACGCCAACCCCGAGTCGCAGCAGCCCTGGGACAAGCCCGGCTACCGGATCCCGGGCGGTACCCCGGCCAACCCGAAGTTCGCGGCGAACCTGCCCGCCTTCCCGGCCAACCTGAAGAAGCAGCTGAACGGCGCCCCCTACCCGGCCCCGCGCAACATCCTCGCGGCCGCCGTCGAGGGCTCCCAGGTCGACTTCGAGACCGCGCTGACCATCGAGGCCCGCTACTTCACCGAGCTGGTCACCGGCCAGACCGCGAAGAACATGATCCAGGCGTTCTTCTTCGACCTCCAGGCCGTCAACTCCGGCGCCAACCGCCCGCAGGGGATCGAGCCCCGCAAGGTCCGCAGGGTAGCCGTCCTCGGCGCCGGCATGATGGGCGCCGGCATCGCCTACTCCTGCGCCCGCGCGGGCATCGACGTCGTCCTCAAGGACGTCTCCGCCGAGGCCGCGGCCAAGGGCCGGGCCTACTCGGAGAAGCTGTGCGAGAAGGCGGTGAAGCGCGGCCGCACCACCCAGGAGAAGGCGGACGCGCTGCTCGCCCGCATCACGGCCACCGCCGACCCGCAGGACGTCGCGGGCTGCGACGCCGTCATCGAGGCCGTCTTCGAGGACCCGTCGCTCAAGCACAAGGTGTTCCAGGAGATCCAGCACGTCGTCGACGCGGACGCGCTGCTCTGCTCCAACACCTCGACCCTGCCCATCACCGTCCTCGCCGAAGGCGTCGAGCGGCAGGCCGACTTCATCGGACTGCACTTCTTCTCGCCGGTCGACAAGATGCCGCTCGTCGAGATCATCAAGGGCGAGCGCACCGGTGACGAGGCGCTGGCCCGCGCCTTCGACCTGGTCCGCCAGATCAACAAGACGCCGATCGTCGTCAACGACTCGCGCGGCTTCTTCACCTCCCGCGTCATCGGGCACTTCATCAACGAGGGCGTCGCCATGGTCGGCGAGGGCGTCGAGCCCGCGTCGGTCGAGCAGGCCGCGGGCCAGGCCGGCTACCCGGCGAAGGTCCTCTCCCTGATGGACGAGCTGACCCTGACGCTGCCCCGCAAGATCCGCAACGAGACGAAGGCCGCGATCGTCGAGGCGGGCGGCACCTGGACGGCGCACCCGGCCGAGGGCGTCATCGACCGCATGGTCGACGAGTTCGGGCGCCCCGGCCGCAGCGGCGGCGCGGGCTTCTACGAGTACGGCGAGGACGGCAGGCGTGCCGGGCTCTGGCCGGGCCTGCGCGAGCACTTCACCAAGCCCGGCACGGAGATCCCCTTCCGGGACATGCAGGAGCGCATGCTCTTCTCCGAGGCCCTCGACACGGTCCGGCTCCTGGAGGAGGGCGTCCTGACGTCCGTGGCCGACGCCAACATCGGCTCCATCTTCGGGATCGGGTTCCCCGGCTGGACCGGCGGCGTCCTCCAGTACGTCAACGGCTACGAGGGCGGCCTGCCCGGATTCGTCGCCCGCGCCCGCGAGCTGGCCGAGCGCTACGGCGACCGGTTCCTGCCGCCCGCGCTCCTCGTCGAGAAGGCGGAGAAGGGCGAGACGTTCACCGACGCCCGCTGACCCGGTTCCGGGCCCCGGTGCCGCCACAACTCGGTGGCGGCACCGGGGCCCGGCCGTCACGATGGGTCCATGACCGACCGACCCGCGCGCTGGACCCAGGCGACCGTCTACCCCGACATGTGGGCGGATCCCTCCGACGATCCCCGCAACAACGAGGGCCCCGGCCCCGACGGTGAACTCCCCACATTGCGGGAGGTCCTGCGGGACTACCGCCTGACGCTGCGCATGAAGTGCGACGGCCTGGACGCGGAGCAGCTGGCCCGCCGCTCGGTCCCGCCGTCGACGATGTCGCTGCTCGGCCTCCTCCGGCACCTCGCCGAGGTGGAGCGGGACTACCGCAACTGGATCGACGACGCCGAACCGCTGCCGAAGCTGTACGGCCGCCGGGACGGCGACTTCGACGGGGCCGTCGCCGACCAGGCCGTGGTCGACGCCGCGTACGCCGACCTGGCGCGCGAACAGGCCGGGACGGACGCCGCGCTGGACGCCCACCCCGATCTCGGCGAGCGCCTCGGCAAGGAGGGCATCGCGGTCCGTGAACTGCTCGTGCACCGCGTCGAGGAGTACGCCCGGCACTGCGGCCACGCGGACCTGCTGCGCGAGTGCGTGGACGGCCGGGTGGGCCAGTAGCCCGCTCCGGCCACCGGCCGCGGCCGCTCAGGAACCGTCGGGCCCCGGCAGCCAGTCGCTGAGCGCCTCCTTCAACGACCGCTGGAAGGAAGTGAGCAGCGCCTGCACCACCAGCGGATGCATGTGCGCGGACAGCGACTTCACCTCCCGCGTCGCCCGCTGCGACACCTCTCCCTGGAACAGCCGGGCCAGCTCCTGCGCGGCGGCCCGGGAATGCTCGACCAGCACCCCGCGCGCCGCGAGGATCGACTCCAACGACATGGGGACGTCGAGGAGTTGGACGCCGAGCCGCAGCAACCCCACGTCGCAGCGGTACACGTCGCCGTCCCGGGCGACGACGTCCATCGCCGCCAGCCGCGCCACGTCCCCGTCGGCGAGGGGCCGCCCGGCCCGCTGCTCCAGCTCCCGCAGGGTGAGCCGCTCGACCGTGTCGGGGGCCCAGCTCGCCACCACGGCACGGTGGATGGCCAGTTCGTGCGCGCCCAGGCCCGCCGGGAGCTGCTCCAGGTACCGCTCGATCGCCGCCAGGGTCATGCCCTGGTGCTGCAGCTCCTCGATCAGCGCGAGGCGCGCCAGGTGCTCCTGCCCGTAGTGACCGACCCGGCGCGGCCCGATGACCGGCGGCGGCAGCAGCCCCCGCGTGCTGTAGAAGCGGATGGTGCGGACGGTGACGCCCGCGCGGGCCGCCAGCTCGTCGACGGTCAGCGCGGGGGCCGACGCCGCCCCGGCGTCCTCGGTGTACGTCGTCATCTCCGCCTCGCCGGTCGCTCGCGTCCTCGTACCAATCGGGTTCAACAGTATTGCTGACACACCGATGCTGTGAAAGTCTCCGGCGCAGCCCACGGCGACAGGAGGCGGTCATGACCACGATCCTGCGACTCCCCGGCGAGCCCGCCGAGCTCACCCTCCCCGCACTGCTGCTGCGCAATGCCGAGGACCATCCGGACCTGCCCGCGCTGTCCTGGCGGACCGGGGCGGACGGCCCGTGGACCACCCGCACCTGGCGCGAGGTGCGCCGCACGGTCGGTGTCCTCGCCGCCGGGTACGCGGCGCTCGGCGTCCGGCGCGGCGAGCACGTCCTGATGATGCTGGGCAACCGGCCCGAGCACTGGCTCACCGACCTCGCCCTCACCCACCTCGGGGCCGTCCCCGTCACCGTGTACGGCACGGCCGCCCCCGAGCAGATCGCCCACATCGCCCGGCACAGCAGGGCCCGCTTCGCCGTCGTCGAGGGCGCCCGCGAGGTCGCCCTCTGGGAACCCCTGACGGCGGACCCGGACGTGCCGCTCGACCGGCTGGTCGTCGTCGACGCGGCAGCGGCCGGCCCGCACCGCACCTACGGCTCCCTGCACGCCTCGGGCGCCCGCCTCTTCGACCCGGACGCCTTCGAGAAGACCTGGCGGGAGACGTCGGCCGACGACCCCCTGACGGTCGTCTACACCTCGGGCACCACCGGCGACCCCAAGGGCGTGCGCATCACGCACCGCAACGTCCTGCTCAACGCCGTCGCCCTGGACGCCGTCGTCGACCTGCCCGACCACGTCGAGCACATCTGCTACCTCCCCTTCGCCCACATCGCCGAGCGCATGCTCGGCATCTACCTGTCGGTGTTCCGCGCCTCGCACGTCCACCTCTGCGCCGACCCCGGGGTGGTCGCGGCGAGCGCGCGGGAACTGCACCCCGCGCAGTTCTTCGGCGTCCCGCGCGTGTGGGAGAAGCTGGCCGCCGCCCTGCGCGCCGCCCTGTCCGGGCTGCCCGACGAGCAGCGCAGAGCCGTCGAGGACGCCGCGGAGGTGGCCCGCGCACGGGTGACCCGCCAGGAGCGCGGCGAGCGGCCGGACCCCGACCTTGAAGCGGCGTACACGAGGGCGAAGCAGGAGGTCCTCGACCCGATCCTGGCCCTCGCCGGCTTCGAGCGGCTGGTGTGGACCGCGAGCGCGTCCGCTCCCATGCCGCTCGACGTCGTACGGTTCTGGGCCGGATTCGGCATCGCGATCATGGACGCGTGGGGGCTCACGGAGACCACCGGGGTCGCCACGACGAACCATCCGGGGGCGTTCCGGCTCGGCTCGGTCGGCCGCCCGCTGACCGGGGTCGAGGTCAAGGTCGCGGCCGACGGCGAGATCCTCGTGCGCGGCGCCACCGTCTTCGACGGCTATCTGCGGGCCGACGGGGGAGTGGACCCGGCCTGCGACGCGGACGGCTGGTTCGCGACCGGCGACATCGGGCGGCTCGACGAGGACGGCTACCTCTGGCTCACCGACCGCAAGAAGGAAATGATCGTCACGTCGACGGGCAAGAACGTCTCGCCCGCCCTCGTCGAGAACGCCCTCAAGGAGCACCCCCTCGTCGGCCAGGCCTTCGCCCACGGAGACGGCCGCTCCTACCTGGTGGCCCTGCTCGTCCTCGACCCGGACACCGCGCCTGCCTGGGCCCGCGCGCACGGCATCGACACCGCTGGGGACGGCGCGCTCGCCGACCACCCCGCCGTCCGGGAAGAGATGGCGCGCGCCGTCGAGAGCGCCAACGCCCGCCTCAACCGCACCGAACAGATCAAGCGCTACCGGGTCCTGACCGGCGAATGGGGCCCGGAGACCGGGGAGTTGACCCCCTCGCTGAAACTGCGCCGCCGCGTGGTCAGGGAACGGTACGCGGCGGAGCTCGACTCCCTATACGCCTAACTCCGTGGCCTGTACAGAGGTTTCCGGGGGTATCCCGCCATGTGAGAAGCGCCGCTATGTGATCTCCGCCACCGCGTGTCCGGTGATCTCTGGGGGAAGGTGCACCGTCGGTCCGCGCGCTGTCAGGGGTGTCGCGGGCCACTGCACATCCGGACCCCGGTGACCCCCACGTCGCCGGGCACCACAGAGTGGACACCCCCACGTGAGCAAGGACGCCGTCAACACGGCTCCGGACGCATCCCGCACGGATGCGTCCCAGGCGCCCGCCGACGCGGGCGACGCCGGTTACAGCAAGGACCTCAAGGCCCGCCACGTCAACATGATCGCGATCGGTGGCGCGATCGGCACCGGACTCTTCCTGGGCGCCGGCGGCCGCCTCCACTCGGCGGGCCCCGCGCTCGCCGTCGCGTACCTCGTCTGCGGAATCTTCGCCTTCTTCGTCGTACGGGCCCTCGGCGAGATGGTGCTCTACCGCCCGTCGTCCGGCTCGTTCGTGTCGTACGCGCGGGAGTTCCTCGGTGAGAAGGGCGCCTACGTCGCCGGCTGGATGTACTTCCTCAACTGGTCGACGACCGGCATCGCCGACATCACCGCCATCGCGCTCTACACGCACTACTGGAGCTTCTTCACGAGCATCCCGCAGTGGGTGCTCGCGCTGATCGCCCTCGCGGTGGTCCTCGTCATCAACATGATCTCGGTGAAGATCTTCGGCGAGATGGAGTTCTGGTTCGCGATCATCAAGGTCGCCGCGCTGGTGGCCTTCATGTTCATCGGCATCTTCCTGCTGGTGACCCAGCACGACGTCGGCGGCCAGACCCCCGGCCTGAGCGTCATCACGGACAACGGCGGCTTCCTGCCGCACGGCATGATGCCGGTCGTCATCGTGATGCAGGGCGTCGTCTTCGCGTACGCGTCCCTGGAGCTGGTCGGCGTCGCCGCCGGCGAGACCGCCGAGCCGCACAAGGTCGTGCCGCGCGCCGTGAACTCCATCATGTGGCGCGTGGGCCTCTTCTACGTCGGCTCGGTCGTCCTGCTCGCCCTGCTGCTGCCCGGCGCGGTGTACTCCGCCGACGAGAGCCCCTTCGTGACGGTCCTCTCCAAGATCGGCGTCCCGGCGGCCGGTGACGTGATGAACCTGGTGGTCCTCACGGCGGCCATGTCGTCGCTCAACTCCGGCCTCTACTCCACGGGCCGCATCCTGCGCTCCATGGCGATGGCGGGCTCCGCGCCCAGGTTCACCGCGCGGATGAACCGCAGCCAGGTCCCCTACGGCGGCATCCTGCTCACCGCGGGCGTCGGCGTCCTGGGCGTCGTGCTCAACAGCCTCGTCCCGAGCCAGGCCTTCGAGATCGTCCTGAACGTGGCGTCCCTCGGCATCATCAGCACCTGGATCATCATCATGATCTGCCACCTGGCGTTCGTCAGGCGGGCGAAGGAGGGCCTCGTCCGGCGCCCGGACTTCAAGCTCCCCGGCAGCGGCGTCACCGAGTACGTCACGATCGCCTTCCTCCTCGCCGTCCTCGCCCTGATGTGGAAGGACCCCGACGTCGGCCGCAAGACGCTGTACCTGATCCCGCTCGTCGCGGCGATGCTCGTCCTCGGCTGGTTCGGCGTCCGCCGCAGGGTGGAGCGCCAGGCCACGGAGGAACTGACGAAGGTGGCCGACGGCCGGTAGTGCCTCGCCCTCCGCCACGGGGCCGTTGTCAGTGGCGGCCCCTACGGTGGCGTCATGTCGGAGATCACGTATGTCCGGGGTGACGCCACCGTTCCGTCGGGCAAGGGGCCGCGCCTCGTCGTCCACGTCTGCAACGACATCGGGGGCTGGGGCAAGGGCTTCGTGCTCGCCCTGTCGCGCCGCTGGCCCGAGCCGGAGAAGGCCTACCGCCGCTGGCACCGGGAGCGCGCCACGAACGACTTCCGACTCGGCGCCGTCCAGTTCGTCCAGGTCGAGTCGTACCTGTGGGTGGCGAACCTGGTCGGCCAGCGCGGCATCCGGACGGGCAGCAAGGGCGTGCCCGTCCGGTACGAGGCGATCGCCGAGGGCCTCACGGCGGTGGCGGCGAAAGCCGCCGAACTGGGCGCCTCCGTGCACATGCCGCGCATCGGCTGCGGGCTCGCCGGCGGGAAGTGGCCGCGGGTGGAGCCGCTCATCGCCGAGCGGGTCGTGGCCCGCGGGATACCGGTGACCGTGTACGACCACGGAGGCTGAGCCGGGCGGTGGGCGTGCGGTCAGCCGCGGAGATGGGCGAGCACCGCGCGGACCCGCCGATGGTCGTCCGGGGCGGGCGGCAGGTCCAGTTTCAGCAGGATGTTCGCCATGTGCGTGGCCACCGCGGCCTCGGTGCCGACCAGGGCGCGGGCCACCGCCGCGTTCGACCGGCCCTCCGCCATGAGCGCCGGCACCTCGCGCTCGCGGGGCGTCAGCCGGCCCAGCGGGTCCCGGCGCCGGGCGAGCAGCTGGCGCACGACCTCCGGGTCGACCACGGTGCCGCCGACACCGAGATCGATCCACCCGGCGCCGAGCACGGACAGCGCCCCGTGGCCCGACGCCCGCCGCACCGGCGTGCCGGTGCCTCGCCGCGGCAGATCCTCGGCGCGGTCGCCGCCGAGACCGCCGTCGTCGTCGCCCTCGGAACCCTGCTCGGGTGCTGCGCGGCGCTGCCGTCGCTGCTCGGCATCAGGGCCGGTCTGAGCTGCACCCTGGGCGTTCCCGTGGCCCTGGTCGTACCGTGGCAGCCGGTCGTCGGGGCCGTGGCGGGCTGTCTCGCCCTGGCCCTCGCGGCGAGCGTGCTGCCTGCCCGAAGGGCACTGCCGGGCCGGTGAGTTGAGGCGCGTGCCGCCCGGGTAGGACACAGGCATGGCGCTGGTTCCGTGGGACGTGCACCTCAAGACGGGTCAACTGGCCGTGTTCGCGGCCATGGTGGCGACGGCCCTCGTC
>NZ_JAMOLN010000275.1 GCF_024448165.1 Streptomyces longispororuber | reverse complement strand
CGGTTCCCGCTCGACGGCCCCGCTACCTCGCTTACGGCGAAGCCTCCCCGGAAACCTCACCATCGCAGGTACCAGGTGGGCTGGAGCTGGATCCGTCGCCCGCGCATCGGATGAGACGACGCGACGACATGCACGATGCGTTCTTCGGCCTCGCCGCCTGCCTGATCACACACCGGCGGGGGGGGTGGCGCCGCTGATCGATCGTTGAATCCGCCCCGGGCAGCACCGCCGACGTCGTCCAACGACGTGCGCCTACGCCCACGGCACCCAGAACCCTTTCAACTCATCGATAGCCTCGTCCTCATGACGCGCGCTTGGATCCTGCCGATGCTCATGGTGCTCTGCGGCTCAGTCTTTGCCGCTGGGCTGCTCGCAACCGGGACCTCAGGCCCAGCAGCCGCCGCCTCGCTGCTGGTCTTTGTGCTGCTCGCAGGCGTGAACTCGCCTCTCATCTTCCCGAGGGCGATCGGCACGCTGGAGGCACAGCGCCGCAGCGCGGTCGACGGGCGGCCGGTCGTCTTCTGGCGCCCTGGCTGCAAGTACTGCATCCGACTGCGCATCCGATCGGGCCGCAGCGCCCGCCAGATGCACTGGGTCAACATCTGGCGCGACCCGGCTGGAGCCGCAGCAGTGCGGGCGGCCAATCACGGCAACGAAACCGTGCCGACCGTCGTCGTCGCAGGCCGACCGCACACCAACCCCGATCCTGCGTGGGTGCGCGAGCAACTCTCCCGTTCCGCGTGGCAACGCGCGGGCACTGACTGTCTGTCACGGCCAATAATATTGCGCCGAGTTGATGACACCTTGCATGCAAGTTACACGCCAAATGCTAGCCTCCTCCCCTTGTCCACAAAGGAGAGGATCCGATGAAGAAGTTACTGAGTTTCGCGTCCGCACTGGCACTCCTGACCGGAATCGCCATTGCCTCGACAACGCCCGCCTACGCCGCTACGGACAGGAGTGGGGCGGAACGGCTGAACATCCCGAACAGCAGTGCATGCAGGGCAGGCCGCACCGTCATGCAAGGAATGGTCGCGGGGCCGGGCGGCCAGCTCTACATCATTTTCACCAAGGGGGGCGGGGCGGAGCCGGTCCTGTCCAGATGGTTGCGCGACGGCTCAACCTGGGACGGTGCCAGCTGGACCTGCGCCGGGGCGCCGACCTCCATACCCGCACTCGGCCACGGCAACGACCTTGCCTACCATTCGAACTATCTCGGTCAGGGTCCTGCCTTGATTGCCACCCAAGGAAGTGAATCGGCTTACCCGAGCGCCGACGTGACGATCGTCCACCTGGACTCGTCAGGAGCTGTGGGCGCAAGCGAGGTGGTCCATCTGCCCATCGGCAATATCAGCGGCCTCTGCTACAGCGCGACGGCGGCCGACGGAGCAGGCAAGTATGCCGCCCGCCGCTCGGGCAACCTGTGGACCCATCCCGGTGCCGGTTCGCTGACGAGCGGATGGACGCTGGTGAAGAGCAACCTGACGAGTCACGACAATCGGTCCGACCAAGGCATCGACTGCTCCGAGAACTACATCTGGAACACCAAGTCCATCAACACCTCAACGCCCGAAACTGGATGGAACTGGGTGTACCAGTACAACTGGTCCGGAGGTGACGTGGAGAGCGACATCGGAATTCCGGGGAACAACCTGACCGACGAGATCGAAGACATCACCCACGTGGGGGGCGACTTCTTCGTCAGCGTCAACCGAAACGGCGGGAGCGCCGACTCCGTGAAGGTCTTCACCGAGTGAAGTCCTCCCCTCCGCACAGCTGAGAACGCGGCACCGTCCAGCGATCCGCACACGCGCGCCTCAGACAATGTTGTCGTTCCGAACCGGGTGCGGATGCGGCCTTGCGGGTGGCTTCCCGCAAGGCCGCGGGACGCATCACCACGCCTTGCCGTCAACCTGGAGAATTGGCGCCATCTCGGGGGTGCGGCAGCGTAGTCCATAACGTGCTGCCAGTGCGTGGCGTGCTTGTCCCAGCACAGAAGGCGGGCGCTTGGGACGTGATTCCGGGAGTCACCTTCTGACCGAGTTCGCGATTCGGTTTGTGTTGAAGTCATTGCGGGGCTTGCGGTGGTCTGAGCGGGGTGCTTGCGCGGTACTTGCGTCATGCTCCGGTGGCTCCGTCGATCTGCTCGCGGATGAGATCGGCATGACCGTTGTGGCGGGCGTATTCCTCGATCATGTGCACCATGATCCAGCGCAGGGAGACTCTCTGATCGCCGACGAATCCCGCTTCCTGTTCAGACAGGCGCCCGGAGTCGTCCAGCGATGAATCAGAGATCAGCTCACGACCTCGGACGACCGCGGCTTGCCAGGCAGCCATCGCCTCGTCGATCCCTCGGTCCGGCCGCAGCGCATAGCCGTCGACGTTGTTCTCCCCGAAGACCGGGGTCACGTCTTGACCTGCGAATACACGCTGGAACCAGTTGCGCTCCACCTCGGCCAGATGCTGAACGAGACCGAGCAGTGTCATGGACGAGGGTGATACGGCAGCAAGCCGTAATTGATCATCTTTGAGGCCCGAGCACTTCAGGGCAAGAGTTGCACGGTGAAAGTTCAGCCATGCCTCCAGCATGGCGCGCTCCTCAGCATGCGCGGGTGGGATAGGCCGTCCATCCGGTGTTGTATTCATCGGCCACCATGGCAGCAACAGCCATGGCCTACGACCACCAGGCGCTCGCCCGCGGCGGTCAGGTCGTCACCCACGACACCGGAATCGCCGAGCGCACCGTCCTGATCGAGTTCGACACCTTTGAACAGGCGGTCGCGGCATACGAGATCGCGGCGTACCAGAAGGCGCTCGTCGCCCTGTCCGACGGCGTCGAGCGCGATTCCCGCATCACCGAAGGTGTCGACTGACCGACGTACTGACGTACTGACGTTCAGGCCGGCCTGGCGGCCGCGCCGGCTGCGTCGGCAGAACTCACGCTCGCCCGCAGCGCGCCATGAGACACCAGTACAGGCACGCTCCCACGAAGTACCACAGCAGATCGGGCGCGTTGAAAGTCGCCCCGAGGAGCGGTTGCAGGAGGGGCGGGATCCCGACGATCTGCCAGAACTCCACCAGCCAGCTGAACGCCAGCGCGATACCGGCCACGACAATGGTCCGCAGCCGGGGCGCTACCAGCGCCACGAGGAAACACACCATCACCGTATAGAGGGCATCACCGGCGTACTTCGCGAAGGCGCCGTCGGTCTGCGATCGGACGGCGAGACCAGCCGCGACGGTCAACGCCGCACCCCCGAGTGCCTTCCACCGTCCGAGCCTGTTGCGCCTGTTGTTCATCCCGCCCCTTGCACCCGTCCACAGGACTGCGTCCTCCCGCGCTCCTCCGACGCACCAAGTCCTGACCGGCGACCATGGCATCAGCCGCTCCCCCGGCGGGCGCAGGGCCTGTTGGGTGGTCGGGTAGCAGGGCACGCCACCGTTGGCGGCAGGCAGAGTTACAGCGTCGGAAGAATGTCCTGGAAGAAAGGCTGGTCCCCCTCGAAAACAGGGTGCAGCTGCCCGAACTCTTCGGCAGTGACCCACTGAGCCTCGCTCACTTCTCCGGGATCAAGCCTCAGTTCGCCGCCCTCGACCGTGGCGGTCCACCAGTGGAGCACAAACGCAGCGTCCTCGGTCGTGCTCTCCCAGACCTTCCTGCCGGCGGCAACCTCAAGGCCGATCTCCTCGCGGACTTCTCTGACCAGTGCCTCCTCCTGGCTCTCGCCCGCCTCAATCGTTCCGCTCAACGGCGCCCAGTAGCCCGAAAGCCGGGCTTGAGGACCTCGCCGGATCACCAGGACCCGACCGCCCTGGCACAAGACCGCCACTACAGCTTCTCGCCTGATCGTCTGCCTTTCCACGCCCCGCATCCTAACCAGCCTCCGTGCGGCACCTGTTGGTTCACGGACACTGGCCGCCTTGGCCTTCGGACCCAGTTCCTTGGCGGCCGGAGCCGCAGTCTGATCACGAGTTGGCGCCTCGCCGTGTTCACGGTGGTGATTGGCAGTGCGGAGCCAGGCGGGTTGGACGGCTGCGAGGAGCAGACACGCGAGCGACGTGACGCACCACAAGCCTGTGGGTCCGGCATGTTGGAGGAGTTGCGTGCCGGTGATCGGGGCGACGATGGCGCCGATGCCCCAGCTGGTGCCATAGACCGCCAGGTAACGCGCCTTGGCGCCGGAAGGTGCCAGGGCGGCGACGATTGCGTAGGCGCGTCCCACGAGGAGGAGGTCGCCCACGCTCCACACGAGGGTGGCCGCGATGTGGGCGACCAGCGTGTGGGCGACGGCGTATCCGGCGAGGCCGAGGGCCAGCAGGAAGTAGCCGCCGGCGAAGGCGGCGGGGGCGGGAAGTTCGGCGACTCGCCGTAGGCGGAGGAGTGGTTGTCCGGCGGTGATGGCGAGAGCGGATGTGGTGAACAGGAGTCCGGCGTCCGCGGGTTGCAGTCCGCGCAGTTCCAGGGAGAGCGGCAGCATGGTCATGATCTGGAGGTAGACCACCGCGAACAGGGTCCCTGCTGCAAGCATCGCCAGCAGCGATCGGTCGCGCCACGGTGCGGCGGCGACCGGTCGTCCGCTTCGGGTGGTCGACGCCGGTCGGTCTGCGGGCAGGACCAGGCGAACGGCCAGGGCGCAGAGCAGGCAGGTGAGAGCGTCGACCGCGAAGAGCCAGCGCAGGTCCCAGCGGCCCAGCGCGGCCGCCAACAACCCTGCCCCCATGCCGGATACGGCCAGTGCCGCGTTCAGCAGGCCGTAGGCGCGTACGTGGTCACTGGGTGCCACGACGTCAGCGATCATGGCCTGGCTGGGCGGCTCGTAGATCTCGTAGACAAGTCCCAGAAGTACCGCGAAACATGCGGCGGCCATGAGGCCGTTGGCGCAGGCGAGGCCGAGTTGCGCCACCGCGCACCCCGTCAGTCCGATCACGATGGTGCGGCGGGGGCCGAGGCGGTCGGCGAGGCGACCGCCGATGAGGCGGGAGGGAATCGTGGCGAGCCCGAAGGCGGCGCTGATGTATCCGGCGACGGCGGCACTGGCGCCGAAGCTCGTGGTGGTCAGCACGGTGAGGAACGACAGCGAGAAGGCCCCCAGGCGGTTCACCGCCCGTGCCACGATCAGCAGTCGCACCGTTCGCGGCAAGTGCTTCCCGTTGTGCGCAGATCTCACGGAGCCCCCTCGTGCGTGACCGACGAAACGACTATCGTCGGTTGCGTAAGGACGCTAAGGGCTGAAGGAGTGACCGGTCAAGTGATGTTCGATGGTCACGTGGTGACGCTGCTCGACGCGGCTGTCTCCCTCGTGAATGCGCTGACTGACGGCGCCCGGCAGGGCCGCCCCTACACCGCTCCGCGTGGAGAACAGTTGCCGCGAGCGGTGCACGAGGCACTGCCGCCCACCCCGCATCGCTCCGCGGTCGAGCCGGAACACGCCACCTATCTCGTGCGTACCGCCCAACAGATGAGGGCCGTGTTCGAGGCCGTGGACAACAACCACATCGACCAGGCAGCCCAACTCGTGAACGCGCTCCTGCGCACCACGGGCGCCCGGCCCCAGCTCGACAGCGTCGACGGTGAGCCCTGGCAGGTCCACTTCCACGGCTCCGACGACAGTCTCTCCGTGGGCTGGAGCGCCGGATGCGCCACCGCCCTCGCCCTGGCCATCGGCAGCACCCTCGCCGGACGCCTCGGCGTCTGCACCGCCCCGCATTGCGACCGGGTCTACGTCGACGGCTCCCGCAACGCCGTCCGCCATTTCTGTTCCACGGCCTGCCGAAGCCGAGTCAAGGCAGCCGCCTTCAGAGCGCGCAAAGCGTCCCAGAACTGACCGTCAGCCGACTCCCGTCAGATGCTGCCGGCCTGCTGACGGCGCCGGCCCAGCGGTTGTCCTCGCCGACGCTCGGGGCGGTGTCACGCAGGGACGTCGAGCGGCGGGTGCTCGAGTACGCGGGGCTTGTACTCGACCAGCTGGATGCCGCCGTCGAAGGTGCGGTGCTCGATCATCTCCAGGGCGACGTCCGGATAGCCGTCGTAGATGCGTTCTTCGCCCGTGGCCCCGGTGATCACCGGGAACATCACGACCCGGAAGCGATCGACGAGCCCGGCGCGCAGCAGGGACCGGGACAGGCTGAGGCTACCGATCGTGCTGAGGAGCCCCGTGCCACTCGACTTCATGGCGCGGACGGTCTCGACGGCGTCATCGCGGACGAGCGTGGAATTGGCCCACTTCAGCGGCTCTTCCAGCGAGGAGGAGAACACCACCTTGGGCGCCTGCGAGAGCTCGTCGACGGACGCCTCCTCCTCGGGCCTGAACTCGTCCTGGCCCGTCGGCACCTCGCCCGCGGCGAAGCCCGACATCAGGCGGTAGGTGTTCGTTCCCATCAGGTAGGTGACCTCGGGCTGCTCGCCGAGCCACGCGAGGTACTCCGGGCTCTCCAGGCCCCAGAACCCGGGCCAGCCCTCTCCTGATGCATAGCCGTCGAGGGAAGTGATGAAGTCGACGAGAAGCTCCGACATGGCGGTGTCCCTTCCTGAGGTGTCACAAGATTGGACCGGCCGCAGCCAACAAACTCATCGGCCACGCTGCGAAGCGACGAGAATCCCCTGACCCTGCAGCCGACCAGAACCGCGGAACGACTCTGCTTCAGAGGGCCGGAGGCCTACGCGCCTGCCCTACGCGCGCAGCCTGCAGGCGCCCCCACCGCTCGCATAGAGCCGCGGCGGCAGGCCGGCGAGAGGAGCGGCGATCATGTCCGACTGACCGAGCGGCAGCGGGCGGTGCCGCCTTCCCGCGGCCGTGGATCCGGGAACATCGGGAGCGGCCGATGCCCACCCGGAGCGGCGCCGTGGTACAGACCGGGGCAATCGTGACGCGTTCCGCCGTGACAGCGCCTGCCCAGAGCCGAGTTCCCGGGCGGCCTCGCAAAGGAAGGCGTAGCCGCTGACGGTGGACCTGCTGGGTTCAGCGACAGAGCTCCATGAGGGTGTCATCGAAGTCGGGGAATTCCTGGGCGGCCGACTCGATCACTGCGGCGGGTGACCGACGCCGCCCCGATGCGAACCGTTCAGCGACGGCCAGCAGCTCCTGGTGGGGACGCGGGGTCCAGGCGGGTTCGTAAGAGGTGGCCGCTTCCCAGGGGCCGAAGCCGCCGGCCAGCAGCCACAGGAACTCCCCCAGATCGCGTGCGACAACACCGGTCTCCCCCTCCGACCCGAGGAAGACGACCGGTTGATCGGCCAGCGGCCGACTCGGGCGGACGAGCCAGAACGCTGCGTAGCCACCCGAGCCGTCCTGACCGAACACGCGGAAGTCGCCGCCTTCCAGTTCGCCGTTCCCCGTCCATGCTCGGAACCAGTCGGTGGTCTCCTCAGCGGACAGGAAAGCCGCGAAGGGCTCGAAGTCGACCCCGTCACCGCCTGCGTAGTCGAAGGGAGCGGCCATCGCAGCGGCGAGCGCAGCGGGAAACTGTCGGTCATCGTTGGGGATCACCCGCCCAAGCTAACGAGGAAGTCAGACAGACGGTCAAGGGCTACTGTCACAGGCAATCGCCGCCCCGTAGTCGTCCCACCGATCCAGTCCACGCAGGTCGTCGAGGCCCAAGAAGGTCTGCTGCTGAGCTGAAGACGCCGATGCAAGGCCGTCCTCGCCCTGCGGCGATTCTTCCAGGGGCGTCGCGTCGCCCCGGCACCGCACCCCGGGCGCGTACCGATGAGTTTTCCGCGCCGCGTCGGTCTGTACGCGCGAGACCGATTCGCGGAAGGCTGGCACCATGCGGAAACTGATCTACGGCATGAACCTCTCCCTGGACGGCTACATCGCCGCGCCCGGCGACGACATCGGCTGGAGCGTGCCGAGCGACGAGATGTTCCAGTTCTGGTCAGACCAATTGCAGGCGACCGACCTGACGCTGTACGGGCGCAAGCTGTGGCAGACGATGAGCTCCTACTGGCCGACCGGCGACCAGCAGCCCAACGCCAGCCCGGCGGACATCGAGTACGCGCGCCGCTGGCGGGACATGTCGAAGGTGGTGTTCTCCTCGACGATCGACAAGGTCGACTGGAACTCCCGCCTGGTCACCGGCGACGCGGTCGCCGAGATCACCCGGCTCAAGGCCGAGGACGGCGGCCCGATGGACATCGGCGGTGCGACCCTCGCCGGGGCGGCCATGCGGGCCGGACTGATTGACGAGTACGTGCTGGCCACCGCGCCGGTCCTGGTGGGCGGCGGCACGCCGTTCTTCACCGCCCTGGACAACTGGGTGAACCTGAACCTCGTGGAGACGAGGACGCTTCCCTGCGGCGTGATCCTTACCAGGTACGAGACGAGGCGCTGAGCGGGGCCGTCACCCGACTCGATGAAGGTCAGGCAATCCCAGTTGTTGGACACCTGAGGAGTCCGGCGAGTTCATCCGGATTCATCCGGATGAACTCTGAGGGCACGGCGTGACCTGGGCCGGTCCCGGGCCGGTTGAGCGAATCATGCGTAAGAAGATCACCAGTTCCGTGCAGATCCGCAGGACCGTCACCGCGCTGACCCTGACCGCAGGCCTCGCGGCGTCCGGCCTGGTCGCGACCGGAACCGTCGAGGCCGCCACGAAGGGCTGCTACATCACCGCGAAAGCGGCCTCTCTCCGATCCAAGCCGTCCTCACACTCCACGTCTGTGGGCATCGTGTACAAGGGCAACAAGTGCTCCGATCGCGACGCGGCCTACCAAGGCGGTCACAGCTGGTGGAAGGTTAAAATGACCACAGGCAACGCCAAGGGCCGCAGCGGGTGGATCCGCAGCGACCTGCTCCACACCGCAGCCGAGGACGTACCGACCGAACTGCACTGAGAACCCCGTCTGGTAGACGTCTACCGATCCCGTACACGTCCAGAACGTTGGGCAAGGGAATCCAGGCTGGCTAGGCTCTCGTCATGAGCGGTCCGGTGTTGGTGATCGATGGCGCAGCCCGTCCCTGGGATATCCATCCAGCGGCTCCGGGATCTCCTTGTTCGTTCCTCATCTCACTGTGAAGAGAAGCGAGTCGGCGAGTACGACCTGAACATTCACGCGGAGAGCCTCGGCATCGCCGACACCGGGGGCCTCGACGGACGCCGGCCGCCAGTCGACCGCCTCGTCACAGCCCTGCTGACCGCTGCCGTCATCGACGTGATCGGCGGCATCGCCAATGCCGAACTTCTTGAAGACCAAGTCCCCATTGTCGCCGGGCTTCCAGGCATCGTGGCGACCATGACGGATCCATGGCCTGCCGCCTATGGTTCAGCACAGTTCCTCAGAGCCTGGGTTCGCCAGCCCGGCTTCCGGCTCCTGAAGTAGCCGCCTGCGGTTCGACGCGGCTGCGCCTCCTCGGCACCGCTCTCACACGGGGACGTAAAGGTCCTGCGGTGACGCGCTCAGGATGAACCCGTTGTCGAAGCGAACCCGCACGGTCACCTGTGGCCCCTGCTCCTGGAAAGCGACCCACGCCGGCTGCAACGCGCCGACCTTCTGCTCCAGCTGCCTCTTGCTTTCCGGGGGCATGCCGTCGCCGTAGGAGTCGAGCAGCGACTTGAGCCGCTCGTATTCGCGGACATCGGCGTCATCGCGGACGCGCTCGACGACTTCTTCGACGGTCCCCTCGGTGTCGGCGGCGAGGGAGAGGATGCCAATGACCAGCCCTGGCAGCTCGATCGGGTCAGTCAGGCGGAGATCGGCGGCCAGCTTGACCCGCTGGCCTTCCTGCAGCGTCATGGGATTCCCTGTTCTACGGTCCGGTAGTGCTCGCCCCATGATCGCGCTCGTCCCGCTGAACCGTGATACCGGCCGGGCCGCCGGCGGCGACCGTAAGGTTCTGCCAGCAGGCAGCTTTCGCCGGCCGCGACGGTCGTCCCCCGGCGTGCGCGTCTCCCACGCTCAATGAGGGCCCGCCCCTGATGGCCCCCGCGCATGCGGCGAGCAGCCGTCGCAAGCGTGGCAGTGCACGTCCCGTCGGCCGATGCGGTCCTCGTCGGGGACACCCTGACCACGCGGCACGTCCTCACCAGGCGTACAAGATCTTCTGATGCCCGATCGTGATCCGCGGGTGTACAACCCGGTTGGGTTCCCGACTATCTGAAAGGCGCCGGAAGATGACTTTCCGGCGTTCCGGTAGGGAGATCGGGGATCAGGTGGAGAAGAAGGTCTGGAGAGCTGTCGTGTCCGTTGGCGCGGCGGCGGTGTTCACGGGCGTGGCCGCGGCGCCGGCCGGGGCGGCCGAGGGCGGGGTCTCGTTCACCCGTGTCCAGGTGAACGGTGGCAAGCCGATCGTGATCGGTGTGTCGAACGAGGTCCGGGCGCCTACTTCCTTCCGGATGGCGACCACCAAGCAGTGGAAGTGGCCGGCGGTGTTCCTGTACCGCGGCAACACGGGTGAGCGGCTGTGGCACGCCATCGAGACGAGCGACTGCATCAAGGTCAGCTCGGGCGTGTGCGACTTCGACGAGTCGATGTACTTCGACCCGAGCGAGTGGGACATGCGCAACAGCGAGGCCGGGGCGTGGAAGGTCGCCGCCGAGGTGTACTTCCAGGGCGGCGGCGGTGACACGGATGACGAGGGCCTCACCGTCTACGTCAAGCGCAACTCCCGCCTGACCGTGAACGCCTCGCCCGAGCCGGTGTCCAAGGGCGGGACCATCACCGTGACCGGAAAGGTCACGCGGGCCAACTGGGAGACCAGGAAGTACGCCTCCTACGAAGGCCGCCTGGTGAGCCTTCAGTTCAAGCCCACCGGAACCACCTCTTACACCACGGTGAAGAAGGTGTACGCGAACAGCTCGGGCAACCTCAAGACGACCGTCAAGGCATCCACCACAGGTACGTGGCGCTGGGTGTACTACGGCAACACCACCACCGGGTCGTCGACTTCAGGCGGGGACAACGTCATCGTGAAGTGACGTTGTCCCCGGGGCTCCTCTCACCATGACCGGCATCCGGCTCCGCGCAGGCCGTGCGCGGCGTTCGGTGTAGGCGGCGAGTTGACGCGGTACTTCCACGCGATGGCCTCGCGCGTGCCGCGGCGATCGGCCCAGCGCCGTCCCGGACCGGATCGGCCGCGGCACACGCGACTCGATCCGGTGGTTATCACCACTTTTCCGGCATGAGTGGTGGTGTTCGGGAATCCTGTCGAGGTACCTGTGAGAACCACCGCAAGGAGACCCCCAGTG
>NZ_JAMOLN010000274.1 GCF_024448165.1 Streptomyces longispororuber | reverse complement strand
GGCAACGCCGTAGGCGAGCCACTGAGCGTCCGGTGTTTCCTTCTTTCCGCTCCCCCGAAATTCCTGGTTCCCGAAGAAAATTCGCCCGTGCTCGACCATCAATTCACTGGCCCCCACACCGTGCAGTTCATCTGGAATGGTGAAGTAGAAATAGGTGCGCTGCTTGCCACTCTTCGGATCAAGACTGACCAAGGAATTCGGGGCGACGGTGTCCGTCGAGACCTTCAGGGCCAGAACCTGATCACCGCTGGCCCGCAGGGGGGAGAGCCGCTGATCGGGGCCGGCCTCGAACTTCTTCCCTGAATGCCCGGTCGCAAGGTCGAACGTCACAACCCAGTTGGTGTTGTTCCCGAGCTCTTCACTCACATCACCGCTGGTGACAAGAACACGATCCCCGGCGACCGTTGCACCGGTGCAGCCGTCCACGCTGTCGGGGTCACACTCCACATTGTAGTGATCCCCTTCCATTCGGATTCCGGCACGGTACTTCCCTCGGTCGCTCAGCGAGATCAGATTCGTCACGTCGTAGTCACCCGCCGCCACGGCGAGCACCACCGGATCGCTGGAGATGATGTAGGCGAACTCCACACCCGGCGCGACCTTGTACGTCCACTGCGCCTTTCCGGTGCGCGGGCTCAGTTCCTGCACCCGGTAGTGGTCGCGCTGGCTCTTCTTGTCGAAGCAGTCGTACCTCAGCAGGAGCGCACGCCCACCGGTGAACCCGCCGTCATGGCACTGCTTCGTCCGGCCCCGCTGCCACAGCACCTTCCCCGTGGCCATGTCCAGACCGGCCGACCCTTCGTTCCACGACGTCGCGACGACCCCCTGCGTGAGGGTCATCCTCGTAGCCTCGGCGAAGAAGCCACGCTTGACGGGGATCTTCGCCTGCCAGACCTTTTCCCCGGTGCCGACCCTGAACATGACCACCTGATTGCAGAGATGGTCACCCGCAGGATCCTTGAACGCCACCGCCGCGCGTCCGTCGTTCGTCACGTCCTGGGTGACGGCGCAGATGTCACCGTCCAACTGGCGAGTCCAGGCATCGGATTCATCGGCGATGTTCGTCGCGACGAGACTTGATCCCTTGCCTTTCGCAAGAACCTTGTCCGTCGCCCACATTCCCGGCGCGATCAGCTTCCTGCCGGGCGCCAGGCCCCTTTCGACGACCACTCCTTCGATGTGGCCGGCACCACCCTTCGGGCTTCCCTCAACGGTCTCCCGAACAGCATCCGGAGCGCCCTTCTCCGTAGCCTTCCCCTCCAGGGAAACGGGCTCCTTCGACGAGCTGGGCCACACGTACCAGCCACCGACTCCCAGCAGCACCACCACGGCCAGGAGGAACACGCCCCACACAGTCTTCCGACGCCGAACACGTTCTTCGGCAGCCTGCCGAGACTGGGTGAACGGTGAGGGCGGTGGCCCGAATGACATCCTTTTCTCGCCCTTTCATTGAAATCGACCGCTCAGCCGCCGAAGGCTCCGCGGCCGCGTCGTGCGAGCCGCAAAGAGAACAGGGTGGACGCCTCCCGTGCGCGTCCACCCTGTGCCGACTCAACAGCCCTTGCCTACTGGAAGTAGCTGGCTGCCTTCTTGTCGCCGTCCATGTAGGTACCGCCAGAAGTACCGACCACGTGGCCGATACCGGTCAGCGCCGTGTGGATGTCGCTGGCCTCCTGGTCCCACTTCTTCAGCTTCTGGTCGAACGTGCTCTGCGCCTCGCCCTCCCAGTACTGCAGGCTCTTGACGACCATCTGCTTGAGCTCCTGCAGGTCGGCCTCGAGCGCCTTCGCCTCGTTGCCGATCTGGGTCGCCGCCTGGTCGAGCCCGTCGTAAGTGACGAGCAGCCCGTCTCCGTTACCGGCCATGTCCTTCTACCTCGTCTCGCTCGTGGTTCAGTTCCGACGTACTTCTGATGCGCTGGACTCGGTGTGCCTCAGTAGCTGCGGAGCGACGAGGCGCCATCCGTAACGGAGATCTTGTCCACCGACGCACGCACGTCGTCTTCGCTGCTGTCCTTGATGTTGCGCGTCTTGTTCATCGAGTCGATGACGTCGGCCAGGATCTTGCCGATGTTCTGCAGCGACTCGTTGATCTCGAACTGCTTCTTGTCGAAGGCGTTCTTACCGATGCCCTGCCACTGTCCTTCAAGGCTGTCGATGACGCCCTGCAGGTTGTGCACACGCTTGCGGATGCCGTCGTACTTCTCCGACATCTGCTTCTCGAGTACGACTACTTGCTGATCTTCGAGCTTCTGCCGTCCGCCAGCCATGGCGCTCCTGCCTTTCCTTGGTCTGCCTCTAGATCCAACTGCTCTGGCTCATGCCTCATGTGAGGCCGAGCCGCTCCCCCGTGGCCCGCCCTAGAAGCGCAGGGAACCCACGGTTGAAAGTCTCATCAGTTGCGGCGCGCCCGCAACACGGCCATTCCCCCGCCTCCGAGCACGATCACCGCCGCAACCACACCGAGCACAATCCACAACGTACTGCTGTCACTTGAGGATTCCGCTTCCGATCCTGCCGCTGAAGTGTCCCCATCAGAAGAGTCCTTCGGGGCTTGTGACGAGGCTGATGCAGAAGCTGAAGGAGTCGTGTCCGAGTTGGAGCCGACCGCTTCCGTCTTCTCGTTCGTGATCGGGTCGACGTCGGCGGCGCCCGGCTTTCCCTTGCCGTCCAGGAGGTTCTGCGACGGCCGGACCACGCCGTACCCGAGGTAGTTGCTCGGCGTGTTCTTCGGCCAGTCGCGGGCGGCCGTGTCGATCAGAACGCGGAGCACCTGGTTGGCGGTCCAGTCGGGGTGGGCCGACCAGATCAGGGCCGCAGCGGCCGACGCATAGGCGGAGGAGAAACTCGTTCCCGCGCCGCTGTTGCAGTACGAGCGGAAGGTCGTGTCGCACCAGTACGGCAGGTCGAGGCCCGGAGCCGAGAGGTCGATGTAGTCCCCGTGCTGGGAGAACTCGCCCACCTGTCCGGACTCGTCCAGCGAGGCAACCCCCACCACGCCGGGGTAGGCCGCCGGGTACTCGACGGGGTTCTTCTTCTTGGCCTCGTTGCCGGCGGCGGCGAAGAGCAACTTGCCCTTGGAGTAGGCGTACTTGACCGCGGCCCTCAGCTCGGGGTCGGAGTACTCGCTGCCGAAGGACATGTTGATGATCTTCGCGTCGCTGTCAGCCGCCGCGCGGACGGCCTTGTAGTCCGGCGGGGTGAGCTTCCGCTCGGCCTTGTCCTTGAGCTCGTCGAGCAGGATCCGGTACGGCACGATCTTGGCGCCCGGCGCGATGCCCTGGATCCCGCCACCGGCACCGGTTCCGGCGATCATCTCGGCGATCGTGGTGCCGTGCCCCGCGTAGTCCTGCGTCGCGTGGTACCCGACGTCCCCCGTCACCTCGTCGCCGAGCACCTGGCCCTTGAGGGACGCGGTCTTGGCGTTGACGCCGGAGTCGATCACCGCGACCTTGACGCCCTTGCCGGTGCTGACCTTCCACATCTGCTCGGACCGCATGTCGTCCAGGTACCACTGCCGGGACTGGACACCGTCCGCCGCGGCCACTCCCGGAGCCAGGCCGACACCCGCGCCGAGCACGGCTGCGAACGCCGCGCCGACGACGCAGAGGCGGTTCGCGGCGCGCCTCGCGGCGCGCGCCGTGCTCGTCTCGCGACAACTGGTCCCTGACTTCATGCTGGTGTACGTCCTCGTTCGCGCTTAGTTGATCACTGGCGGCACATTGCGCCGCTGGGCGTCGGGCAGGTGGGTTTCCTCGTCCTCGACCAGGTAGTCCGGCCGCTGCGTGCCCTCTTCCTCGTCAGGCTCGCCGGGCTTCTGGTTGCGGCCGGGTCCACGAACGAGTCCCGAGCCGCCCGAGGTGAATCCGGACCGCCCTGTGCGCGACGCGCCGCTCTTTCCCGTCGGCTTGCCGGTCACGGCCTGGGAAGCTCCCTGGACGGTACGGCCACCGGTGGGCGACTTCGCGCCGGCGGTCTTGGAGTTGGGCGCGCCGACCACACCACGCTGGCCGATCTGCCCGGTGCCGGATCGGGAGCCGGACTGCGGCTCACCGCCCACGACGACGCCGCGCGCCGTCCGCTGACCGCCCTTGCCGGCCGCGGGGGCGTTCGAAGTCGGCCGGCCGCCGACGACACCCGTACGGTTCGCGCCCGCGTTCCCGAGGCCATTGCCACGACCGGTCGCGGAGGTGGCGGCACGCGGGGTGCCGCCTGAGATGCCCCGCCCCGTCGCCGTCGGACGGCCGCCTTCGGTCGCGCCGCGCGCACCCGTCCGGCTGGTCGAACTCGGGCGTCCCAGCGGGTTGTTGGTGGCGCCGCGGTTCGCCTGCGGGGAGGGGCCACCGCCGGTGCGGCCCGGTGCGTTGTACGGCTTGCCCTGACCGCCGATGCCGACCTTGCCGGTCGACGTGGCGCGGGGGACGGAGGTGTTGGTGAAACCGGTCGGGAAGGGAGCCGTCGGGTGCGCGTTCCCGCTGCCGGGTCCCGTCGCCGTGGGCGTGGTCGTCACGGGGGTGTCGAGCGTCGGCGGCGGAAGGGTCCCGACACTGTCGATGGCCGTCCCCACCGGGCGGTCCGGAGAGGTGACCGAGCCGTGGATCTCCTTCACGTCCGAGTGCGCCTCGGGCACCGCGGTGGGCTCGACGACCGGACCCCCGGTGTGGCCCGCGGAAGGAGCGCCGCCCGTATGGCCGGGCGTGGTGGCACCACCGTCGCCGCCCGGGGATACGCTCCGCAGCCCCTGGGGCTTCGGCACGCCCACGTTCGGCATCATCTCGAACGTCGGCTCCTGGGACTGCAGCGTCTGCAGCCCCTCCGCCGACACCGAGTAGAACGACGCCAGCCGGTTCATCTGGTTGATCGCCTCTTGGCGGTCCTTCTCGACCCTGACCGCCTCGGCGTACTCGGGGTCGGACTCCGTCTGCTTCGCCGCCGACAGCTGCTCCGGCCGCTTCCGGTCGACGGGGTTGCGGGTGTCCCGCGTCTTCGGCATGGAGCTCTTCACCGAGGCGAGACCGGTGGCGGCGGCCGAGACCTGCACGCCGGCCAGTTCGACGTAGGTCGCGAGCTTCTCCGTGGTGCCGGCCAGCTTCGCACCCCACGTCTCGAAGGACGTGCCGGCCTCGCCCTTCCAGTCCTCGCCCGCGTTCTTGATGTTCGTACGCAGCTCTTCGGCCGCGTCGTTGATGGACTTGCTGGCCCGCCACAGCGCGTGGCCGGCCTCTTCCAAGTGGCTCGGCTTCGTGTTCTCCACCATGTCGAGCATGTTGTTGAGCGGGTGCTCCTCGAAGTACGAGGCCTGCTTGCCGTACTGGTAGGCGCGGCCCGAGCCGATGCCGAACGTGTCGTGCATCGCACCGGTGATGGTCTGCACGATGTTCGTCATCGCGACCTGACCGTCGGTCAGCTCCTCGGGCGTCGCCAGGTCCTTGGGAGCGGGCAGTTCCTCCGGGGCCCCGGTCCCCGGCTGCTGCTGCTCGTCGCCGCTCATCAGAGGTTCCCCTTGACCTTGACGTTCTTGTCGCCGGTGCGCTGCTGGGCGTGCTCGCCGGCCGGCTTCTTGCGCTCGGCAGCGGCTTCGCTCTCACGGTCGATCTTGGTCTGGATCGCCCAGAACCGGCGTCGCTGCTCCTCCTCCAGATTGTCGAAGCCGATCTCCGCTCCGTGAGCGGCGATCCCCATGGCCTCTATCTGGAGGGCCAGCATCTTGGAGAGTTCCGTGATCCGTCCGTGGATCGTGTCGTACTCCTTGTGCAGGCCGACCGCTTCGTGGAACTCCGCGGAACTGGTGACGGCGTCCTGCGTGAAGGTCTGATGGCTGACCTTGGCCGAGCTGCCGTCCGACCCCTCGAAGTCCTGAAGGATCTTGTCCACGCGCTGCTTGAAGGTCTTCAGCACACCGGCGCCGACCTTCAGGTCGGCAGCCGCAGCCTTCGACACGCCTCCACCGTCCGCCGGAATCACGACGCGTCCTCCCCGTTTCCCCGTGTCCCACCCGATCGCCTGTGGTCGGTCCTGCTCACCGCGCGATCGCAAAGCCAGTCGCGTCTTACAACGCGTTTACCACTGTAGTCACCCTGTACATCCGCTCCAACCGAGCTTCTGCGTTAACTCCGTTACGAGACTGCATCAGGCTCTCCGATTCGCCCCGATATCGCGCTCGGTGCGAAGTGAGCGTGGACGCATCGCGCCGTTGTACCGCTATGCGCGATCTCCACGGAACTTCCACACCCGGGAGGGTGGGGAGAAAAGGAAGGAGAACGGCGGCGGGTCAGTTGCCGGGAGAAGTCGTGGGCGAGGGGGACGGCAGGCGTTGCCATGCCATTCCCTGGTCCTCCGCCTGCTCGGCCCGGCGGGCCACGAGCGTCGCGATCTCGGTCAGTACCGCACTCGTCATGGTCTGTTCGCCGCCGTCGCCCGAGGCCAGGACGATCACCTGGCCGACCCGCACCACGGCGAACCCGCCCCGGGACGTCGCCGTCATCCTCGCCCCGTAGCCCATGCGGGCCGCGCGCTGGTCGCCGATCAGGCCGACGTTGACGTCGCGGGCCTGGACGAAGGAGTCCTTGTACTTGCGCAGGATCCGCGGATACCGGGCGCGCGCGGTGTCGGTGTCCTTGTAGGCGAGGACCGAGAAGCTGATCTGCGGCCGCTTCTCGCCGGAGAAGTCGGCGCGGGCGTACGAGGTGGCGTCGCCGCAGAAGCCGCCCGTCGGGCGGTCGCAGCGGATCGCCCCGCTCTGCCGCCCCTCGGCGACCGGTCCCGCGACCGCCGCCCCCGAGGCCCTCCAGCCCGGCATGGCGGCCGCGTCCGGCACGATCGACTTGACCTGGGTGCGCGTGAGGGGCTTCGTGCCGGGTTTCCCCGCGGCGCCGTCGTCACTGTCGCCGTCACCACCACCGCCACCGCATCCGGCGAGGAGCGGTGCGAGGGCGAGCAGGGCGAGGCCCAGTACGGCCGCGCCGTGGCGGCGCGAGCGGGCGCCGGCGGGCAGGCAACTGCCGCGCCGCTCACGGTCGTTCACGGAGATCGCCTTTCGTCGCGCCGGGTAACAGACGTCAGCCGCGTGGCTCCGCGGAGTCACGCGGCTGTCGCGGGGTTCCGTGTCAGCTCGCCGCCGGCGACGGGGTGTCGTCCGCCTGGATGGCGAACTTGATGTTCTTCCCGTCGACCGCGGTCACCTTGACGTTCACACCCAGCGTGCTGCCGTCGGACGCCGTGAGCTTGCACCGGGTCGTGGTGCCGACCTTGCCGGCGAGGTCCTCCGGGCAGGAGATGTCCGGCTTCGGCTGGCCGGTGGTGGAGGCGAGCTTCTCGGCGACCGTGTCGGCCAGCTTCTCCTTGGACATCTTCGGGTCGGTGCTGCCCACGCTCACCGAGCCCGAGCAGCCCACGAGCAGCGCTCCCGCGGCTACGGCCGAGAGGGCCCACGTGGCAGCGGAGAGGCGGGACTTGATCATGGTGGGTTCCATTTCGGGTGGCCAGCAGAAGGACGTACGAACGAGTGCGGCGCGCGGGCCGCACGGCGCGCCCAGCATAGGGGGGTCAGGAGTACTGACACTTGGCGCGTTCTGCAGCAAAGCAGTCAAACCGTAAGCCTCCATGGACTCTTCGCTCCACCAGCCAACGATCTTCACTGATGCGATCACCGCTCGGTTCCCGCCATGGCCCGGGCCACCGAGTACTGCGGCGTCGGCCCCATGCCCGGCAGCGGGGATGCCCTCATGGGGCGGGGACCCAGGACGCTGCTGGGCGTCCCGGAATTCGACGACAGGTTCCGAGTCGACACTCACGACGACGCTTTCGCCCGGAATCTGTCGCCGCAAGCCGTCGAGGAACGGCTGAACTATCCGTGCGACGTACTCGACCGGATTCCCGCGCAGACCTGGGCAGCGGGCTGAGGCAGCGGCCCTCGGTTCACAGAAGCACACGGCGTCGGCAATAATCTCGCGTCATGGAGCAACTGGGATTGATCTTGCTGAAGGTGCTCTTCTTTGCCGCTATCGCGGGAGTGTTCTTCTTCGTCATCAGATCATTCGTGCGCAGCAACAAGGAGGACAAGCGCATCAGGGAGGGCTGGGCGGCACTTCCGCGACTGGCCGCGGAGCGCGGCTGGACGTACGAGCAGCGCGCACGAGGCCGCGCCACCGAGTACTGCGGCATCGGCCCCATGCCCGGCAGCGGCGACAATCTGAGTGCGTGGCACTACGTCACGGGAGAGTTCCGCGGCCGCTCCTTCGTGTGTTTCGAGCACCGCTACAACAGTCCCATTTCGGGCAATCAGCCCGGAGATCGCAAACGCCCCACCATTGAATCCCTTTTCATGGTCGGCACGCCGGGCTCGGTGCCGTCCGTGGAGATCCTCCGGCCGAGCATGATGAACGTCGTGGTCGACCGGCGCGACAAGATGCAGCTCGGTGTATCCGCATTCGACGACACGTATCGAGTGGTCACCCAGGACGAGGATTTCACCCGAAGTCTCCTCAGTGACGACATGATGTCTTTTCTCCTCACGGACCCGCGCGCCAAGAAGTCGCCGCTCCAGCTGCGCCGTGCCGAGCTGTTCACCTGGTACACGGGAACGCTCTCTCCCTCGTCGCTCGACGACCAGCTCAACTACCTGTGCGACGTGCTCGATCGCATTCCGGAGCGGACCTGGACCGCTGCCTGAGCAAAGCCGAGTGCCCCTCCTCCCGGGACGACGCGTCGCCGCGTCCGGGTGAGGGGCACTTCGTGTGCGCAACGCGCAGGCGTTCAGGCAGATGTCTCGTCGTCCGCGGGGCGAATCGTCCGGAGGAACTTCTTGTAGTCCTCGATGACCTCGGCGAGTTGGTTCTGCTTCGCCGTGAGGACGATCTCGATGACCGCGCGCTGCGCCGGATTCCTGACGTCCTCCATGCCCAGGTACACCTGGCTCTGGCAGAGTTCGACCGGCTCTCCCCGCAAGGTGGTGGAGAGGACGAGGTTCTGGACGATCCCGGGTGAATCCGTCAGGCCCGGGATGTCCGGCGTACCGATCTCGGTCTTCTTCAGGACGCGCACGGAACCGACCTGCTCCAGCCGGGGGACCGACTCGTCGGCGATCTGCGCCATGGTGGCACCGTCGTTGCGCATCTCGCCGGAGAGGGTGATGTTCGCCGTGAACCCGCCGTCGACGGAGGCGCGGTGGAGCGCGACGAACGCGGCGTTCGGCGCTCCCACCTCGTCCGGCGGCGCGGCCTGCCAGCCGTCCGGCAGCGAAAAGGAAATCTTGACCGGCAACGTGGCCGTCATGGTGGATCCCATCCTTCGAATGGACTTCAGCTCAGGCTAGAACCAGCTGCCGACCGTGTTGTCCCACGCATCGCCCACGGCGTCGGCGCCGTCGCCGATCGCATCGGTCAGCTTGCCGGGGTCGACGGTGATGTTCACGCCGACCTTGCCGCCGACGCCCAGTCCGGCCCCGAGCTCGCCACCGATGGTGAACTTGCCGTCCTTCATTCCCAGATCGACGTTGGCCTCGGCACCGACGCCCGCCCATGCCTCGCCCGTCACACCGGCACCGACACCGGCGACGTCGGCGGAGACCGACCCCGTCGCCTTGGCCCCGGCGAACGCCTCGGCGCCGGCGTGCACACCGTCCTTGCCGACGGACGCGTTCACCGAGGCGTCGGCGCCGACGAACGCCTTGCCCTCGCCCTGCAGCGCGGCGTACCCGTACTCGAGGGAACCGCTCGCGGAGGCCTGCGCGAGGTACGCCGTGCCCGAGGCGCCGGCCTTCAGCTGCCCGTTCGCGACGCTCGCGCCGACCGAGCCGTCCACACCCAGTGCCGAGACGTCCGCCGCGTACTTCCCCTTGAACCCGCCGCCGGAGAACTGATCGGACACGCCCTCCTTCCACGCACTGGCGTTGCCCGACCACTCGGCCAACTTGATGTTCCAGTCGGCCTTCTTGCCGGGGGTGGTGGGGTCGCCGTCCTCGCCCTGCTCGGCCTTGTTCCGGAGGTACCAGTTGCTGTCGGCGTCCTTGCCGAACTCCTTCTCCCGACGGCGCCAGTGGCTGGCCTCGTCGGTCACCCACTTCTTGTTCTCCCTGGTCCACGCCGTGGGTGAGATGGCGCTCTTCGCGACCCCGTGGTCCTCCCACCACTTCTTGGCGTCGACCCCGCTGCGCACGGCCACCAGCCAGTCGGGGCTGTCCTTGGCGCTGCCCGCGAGCTCGTTGAGCTTTTTGGTGAGCTTCTCGGCTTCTTCCTTGAGCTGCTTGCGCGCGCCGTCCAGCACCTGCTCGGCGCCTTCGTGGTCGTCGGCCTTCCACTTGTCGATCGCGTTCCCGGCCTGCCCCTGCGCCCAGGTCAGGGTGGAGCAGTACGAGTGGATCGCCTTGGCGGCACCCGACATCGCGTCGCTCGCGAAGTACCAGTTGGTCTTCTCCTTGCCCAGGGTGGGCCAGAAGACGTCGCTGGCCTCGCCGACCCAGCCCTTGATCCGCAGGTCGCGCAGACCGTCACCGATCTTCTCGAACTTGTCCGACCACTTGCCGAGCGCGGTCTCGATGTCGCCGAGCTTGCCTGCGTCGCCCGGAATGAGGGCCTTCGGGTCGTCGGTCGACCCGAGCGAAGCTGCCATGAGTGCGGAGTCCCCGTCCTTGTCCGTGCGTTGTTCCTGCGGTCCCGCGCCTAGACCAACACCGTCTTGACGGACTTCACCGCGTTCCGGATGGCGGTGTCCGTGTCCTCGTAGTCGCCGTTGGCCTTGTCCAGTCCCTCCGACAGCGTCGCCGCGCAGTCGGCCAGGAATCCGGCCCCCGACTCCCACGTGGCGCAGAACGCCACCAGCGCGGCGGCCGCGTCGTCGTTCTCGATCGCGGGGGCCTGCCACGCCTCGTCGCCCAGGTCGACCTTCTTGACCGGCTTGAGGATCGCCTCGATGTCCTTCGCGCCCTGTTTCAGAACGCCCGGGCCGACGCCGAGATCCGCAGTCACGACACATTCCCCCGTTGGAAGCTCTTCGCAGATATGCGCATTAATCAGGCATCGACAGCCTGTGGCGCCCACGGACGCTATCACCGGAATCCAGCCACAAAACGCGTACTCACCCTCCCTTCACGACACCGACCCCACAGCCCCTCAGGCCCCTTCACCACCTCCGCATCTCTCGCGCGGGGGCGCAGGGCGCACGGCGTGACGAGCAACGGAAACCGACGAATTCACGACGTCGGCGTCGCCCTCGGCGACCGCACCGG
>NZ_JAMOLN010000273.1 GCF_024448165.1 Streptomyces longispororuber | reverse complement strand
TGGGCGTCACCGGATACGACGTGGTCCGCGTCGACGGCACCACCGAGACCACCGTCGCCGCCACCACGAGCACCAAGGTCACCGTCGAATCACTGAAACCCGTCACCGCCTACACCTTCGCCGTCTACGCCAAGGACGCGGCGGGCAACCGCTCCGCGCGCTCGGCCACGGTCACCGTCACGACCGAGAAGGACACCGGTACCCCGGGGGCGGCATGCACCGTCGGCTATCGCGTCGTCAACTCCTGGCCGGGCGGCTTCCAGGGGGAGATCGTCCTGCGCAACACGGGTACGGCCACGGTCACCGGATGGACCCTCGGCTTCGCCTTCCCGGACGGTCAGGCCATCAGCAACATGTGGGGCGGCACTCCGACCCAGCACGGCACCGACGTGACGGTCGCCGCCGCGTCCTACACCGCGACGATCCCCGTGGGCGGCACCGCAACGCTCGGCTTCACCGCCACGGCCTCCGCCGCCAACCCGCCCCCGACGACGTTCACCCTCAACGGCACCACCTGCACGTCCGCCTGACACCCGGACCCGCCCCGGACCGCGGAGACCCGCGGCCCGGGGCGGCGGGCGGCACGCGCAGCCTGGACCCGGAATCCCCTCGGCCGAGGGTCGCGTCTCACACCCGCGACGACAGGCCGTGGATCCTGATCACCGCTGCCCCCTGACCGTCGCGATCGTCCGGGCGACGCGGCACAAGCGGGCATGACGTGAATGCCATGGCGTCCGTGTCCCGCCTCGACGCGCCCGCTGAGTGGCCCGATCGAGCCGGGTGAGGAGCAACAGGACACGCTGGTTCGCGAAGTGGACGAGGAGGTCGGGCTACGCGTGACTCCTGTCGACAAGGTCTGGGAGAGCCCGAGCGGCGACGGCGGCTACGTACTGCATCGGTGGACCGCCGCGTGTCCGGCGGAGAGCTCACGCTCGACCCGGGAGAGGTCAGCGAGGCCCGCTGGGTAACGGCCGAGGAGTTCGGGCACTTGGAGCCGACGTTCGCGGGGGATCGCTCCTTCTTCACCCAGGTTCTCCCGGGACTGTGATCGTGGTGTGGCTGCTGGCCGCAAGGGCATGGTCTTCGAGCCGGTCGCCGGTCGGCAGAGGCGCAGGCTCAGATCCGGTGACCATGCCGGGGCAGCAGTCAATTCCGGTGGGGTGTCGTGCGGGGCGTCGCAGTGGACGGCGCGGACATGTCGAGCAGGAGCAGGGCGTCCTGGTCGGGGCTGCCGGGTTCGGCGGTGTAGACGCCGAGGCGCTGGCCGGGGGTGCCTTCGACGTGCAGTGACTGTGAGGTGAGGGTGAGGGTTCCGACGTGCGGGTGGTGGAACGTCTTGAGTGCGGGCTTGCGGCCCGTGACCTCGTAGCGTTCCCACAGGCCCGCGAAGTCAGGGCTTTTGAGGAGGAGTTCGCCGACGAGGTTGGTGAGGTCGGGGGCGTCCGGTGCGGTGCCGGCGATGGCGCGCAGGCGGGCGACACAGGCGGTGATCTGGCGGTCCCAGTCGGGGAAGAGGTCGCGGGCGGCAGGGTGCAGGAAGAGGTAACGGGCGAGGTTGCGGTGCTTGGCCGGCCAGTCCTCCAGTCCCGCGTACAAGGCGAGGCCGCCGGGGTTCCAGGCGAGCATGTCCATACTGCGGCTGATGAGGTACGCGGGGTTCGGGCGCAGTGACTCCAGCAGAAGCTTGAGGTGGGGGCGCACCTTGCGGCTGGGCGAGGGCGGGGGCTCGGAGACGTAGCGGGCGGCGCGGGCGGCGAGCTCGCGCAGGTGCTGGTGCTCCTGGTCGTCCATGGCCAGGGCGCGGGCGAGCGAGTCGAGGACGGCCGGACTGGGGCGGGTCTCCTTGCCGCGCTCGAGACGTACGTAGTAGTCGATGCTGATCCCGGCGAGAGTGGCCAGTTCTTCGCGGCGCAGACCAGGGGTGCGGCGGATGCCGGTGCCCACGGTGAGGCCGACGTGTTCAGGGCTGGTCTGGGTGCGGCGGGCGCGTAGGAAGCGGCCCAGCTCGGCGCCCTCGCTGTGCGCACTCGTCGATGCCATGACTCCAGTCTCGCCGGTATCGCGCCCGGCGCGCAGGGTCGAGGGGGGCCCTGTCATTACCCCTGAAGAGCCCGCCCTGCCACAGGGGCGCAATCCGCGCGAAGGTGAATGACGAAGACGCCGGCCTCTCGCAGTCGCCCCACACCGCACGGCATGACCTGCCGGGCCGGGTGAGAGTGAGAGGACGGGCAACGCTACTGACCGGAGAAGGCGAAATGCGGTACATCAAACTGCGTGACCTGGAGGTTTCCCGGATCGGGCTGGGTGCGATGGGCATGTCCCACGGCTACACCGGCTCGGGCACCGATGACGCGGAGTCGATCCGGACCGTGCACCGGGCCCTGGAGCTGGGCGTCACGCTCATCGACACCGCCGAGATCTACGGCCCCTACATCAACGAGGAGCTGCTGGGCCGGGCCCTGAAGGGGCGCCGCGACCAGGTGGTGCTGGCCACCAAGTTCGGTCTGGTCTCCCACGGCGGCGACGGCGCATGGAACCTGGACTCCGGCCCGGCCAACATCCGCACCGCGGTCGAGGGCTCCCTGAAGAGGCTGGGCACCGACCACATCGACCTGTACTACCAGCACCGCGTCGACCCGAACACGCCGATCGAGGAGACGGCAGGCGCTGTCGCCGAGCTGATCGTCGAAGGCAAGGTGCGTGCCTTCGGCCTCTCGGAGGCGGGCCCGGACACCGTCCGCCGCGCCCACGCCGTTCAGCCCGTCACCGCCGTCCAGTCCGAGTACTCGCTGTTCACTCGCGGGATCGAGGAGCGCGTGCTGCCCGTCCTGCGGGAGCTGAACATCGGTCTGGTGCCGTTCTCTCCCCTGGGCCGCGGTGTCCTGACCGGCACCGTGCGTTCCACCGACCAGTTCGACGAGAACGACTTCCGCCGGGGCAACCCCCGCTTCACCGGTGAGAACTTCCAGCACAACCTGACGCTCGCCGACGAGGTCAAGGCCCTGGCCGATGAGGTCGGTGCCACCCCCGGTCAGGTGGCGCTGGCCTGGCTGCTCGCCCAGGGCGACGACATAGCCCCGATCCCCGGCACCAAGCGGGTGGCCCGGGTCGAGGAGAACACCGCCGCCGACGCCGTCACTCTCACCGACGAGCAGCTTGACCGGCTCTCCGGCCTGCCGCCCGCCGCCGGTGCCACTCACAACGAGGCTCAGGCCCGCATGCTCGAACGCTGACACCCGCCAGGCACCCCCACGACCCCCGTTTGGAGTAGCACCTCTCATGCGTGCAGCAGTGATGTACGGAGCCGGCGACGTCCGAGTCGAGGACCGGCCCGACCCCAAGATCGTCCAGCCGACCGACGCCGTGGTGCGCACACTCGCCGCCTGCGTGTGCGGCAGCGACCTGTGGCCCTACGCCGCGATGCCCGCCACCGACACCGGCCGCCCCATGGGCCACGAGTTCCTCGGCGTCGTCGAGGACACCGGCGCGGACGTAGGCGACCTGAAGGCCGGTGATCTGGTCGTCGCCCCGTTCACCTACAGCGACAACACCTGCGACTACTGCGCCAAGGGCCTGCACATCTCCTGCCGCAACGGTGGCCGGTACGGCTTCGACGGCGTGGACGGCGGCCAGGGCGAGGCCGTCCGGGTCCCGTACGCCGACGGAACCCTGGTGAAGCTGCCGGTGGCCGCGGACTCCGCGCTGCTGCCGTCGCTGCTGGCGCTGTCCGACGTGATGACCACCGGCCACCACGGCGCCGTCACCGCCGGCGTCGGCCGCGGCGACGCCGTGCTCGTGGTCGGGGACGGTGCGGTCGGCCTGTGCGCTGTGATCGCCGCAAGGCGGCTCGGAGCCGACCGGATCGTGCTCGCCGGGCGGCACGAGACCCGTACCACCCTGGGCCGCCGTTTCGGCGCCACGGACGTGGTCGCCCAGCGGGGTGAGGAGGGGATCGCCCGCATTCGAGAGCTGACCGGAGGCGTCGACAAGGTGATCGAGGCGGTCGGCACCCGCCCGGCACTGGACACCGCGCTCGGCGCGGTCTTGGACGGCGGCACCATCAGCCGCCTCGGCGTCCCCCAGTACGAGCAGGGACCCGTCGGCCCGGCCGTCTTCATGCGCAACATCACTCTGACCGGTGGTGCCAGCCCCGCCCGCGCCTACATCGAGCAGCTGCTGCCCGATGTGCTCGACGGCACCATCGCCCCCGGGCGGGTCTTCGACCGGACCTTTCCCCTCGATCAGACCCCGGACGCCTACCGGGCGATGGCCGACCGCCAGGTCCTCAAGGCCCTTGTCCGTCCCTGACTCGCAACTCGCCCGCACCACGGAGGACTTCCTTCATGCAGTACGTGACCTTGAACAACGGTGTCGAGATGCCGCTCCTCGGCTTCGGCGTCTACCAGATCCCCGCCGAGGACACCGAGCGCGCCGTCTCCGACGCCCTGGCCACCGGCTACCGCCTGCTCGACACCGCCGCCGCCTACGGCAACGAAGAAGCCGTCGGCCGCGCCATCAGGTCAAGTGGCATCCCGCGCCAGGACCTCTTCGTCACCACCAAACTGTGGGTCCAGGACGCTCCCGCCCAGGACAACACCCAGCGCGCCTTTGAGACGTCCCTGAACAAGCTGGGCCTTGACCACCTCGACCTGTACCTGATGCACCAGCCTTTCGGCGATGTCTACGGTCAGTGGCGGGCGATGGAAGCCCTCAACCGCGAGGGCGTGGCCAGGGCGATCGGCGTCGCCAACTTCTACCCCGACCGCCTGATCGACCTGATCGTCAACAACGAGATCACCCCGGCCGTCAACCAGATCGAGACCCACCCCTTCTTCCAGCGCACGGACTACCAGGCCCTCATGCGCGAGCACGGCGTGCAGATCCAGTCCTGGGGCGGCTTCGCCGAGGGCAGGAACGACCTGTTCACGAACCCGCTGCTTGCCGAGATCGGGAAGGCCCACGCCAAGTCCGTGGCTCAGGTCGTCCTGCGCTGGCTCACGCAGCGCGGCGTCATCGCCATCCCCAAGTCCGTGCGCGCCGAGCGCATGGCCGAGAACATGGACGTTCTCGACTTCCAGCTCACCGACGAGCAGATGGCCCGGATCGCCACCCTCGACACCGACAGCTCCCTGTTCTTCGACCACCACGACCCCGAGATCGTCACTTGGCTCGCAGCGCGCCGGCTGGACGCCTGAATCGCTCGCCCCTGCCTCCCTGCTCGCGCTGAACTGGGCCGCTGACGCGAGCGGCAGGGCGGCCCTGTCACCGGCATAGCTCTGTTTCGGCTCAAATCGGTGGTGGGTACGGATTCGGGAGGGCCACCATCGCCCCATGGTGAACCTCTCCGAAGTGGGGCCCCTGTTCGTCGTGGCCGGTGCGGTGGTGACTTCGGTCGCCGCCTACCGCGGTGTCCTGCTCACGACGATGACCTCGGTGCGCACCTCCGCTTCGACCCGGCAGTTCGAGGCCATCGGGGATCTGCTCGGTGTCATCGGCAAGATCCAGAGAAGCGGCCCAGCCGATCTCCCGGCTGCGCGGCGGGAGTTCCAGGCGGCCTACGAACTCGTGCAGAGAACTGCTCCCGAGCCGTCGGACATTCTGGCGATCGCTGACGAGATGAACGAGTTGGTCCGCGCTGTAGCCCGCGCCCAGCTCGAAACACAGACCCCGTCGCACGTCAGCGTTCTGTTCTCCCTTCGCTCGAATGCTGCGCGGGACGACGACACGCTGGAAAGGACCGGGTTCCTCGGACGACGCCACAGCAGGGACGTGCTGGACGAGGTGCTGCGCCTTCACGCGGAGCAGGAAGTCGCCTTGGCGGAAGGCCGTCAGGCTCCTGACCCGGCACGGGCCCGTGCAGCACTGGTGGAGGACGGGTGGGACGAACTCGAGATCGATGAGTTCCTTGCCTGCGGAGCCCGGAAGCGCGCTCAGACGGAGAAGGCGGTGAGCGCCGGGTTGGAGGAGGTCGGCAAGGCGTTGAGCGGCTTGGCCGCCGCGAAGGGGCGACTGATCGCGGCCGAGCGCTCATGGGTCAACAACCTGGCGTCCCCTGTGATGGGTCGCCGCCGAAAGGTCCCCCGCCTCCTGTCGGGACGCCGGTAGGCGGGGGAGTTCTACGAAGCGGAGGCCCCGGCGCGGGGCGCGGAGGCGCACTGGTACGTCCCCGTCAGTGGTGGGCCGCCTTCCCGGGCGGGGGCGTCGCACGGGTGCCCAAGGGAGCATCACCTGAACTCCAGCGATCTCTTGTGGACCGTCATGACCGGCGATGCGGCCCGAACGGGCAGTTTGCCGATGTCGGCCACGCAGCGTGCCGCCTTGGTGCAGGCTGCCGTCCTCGGAGCACGCAGTGGGGCGTGCGGCCGGGCCGAGGAGGGGATCGTTGTGGAGGCGACGGGGCGGCGCGGAGGACCGCGCGAGGAGCGGCGGGTGGGGAACCTGACCGAGCACCGGACGCCGACGGTCGATCGCCATGCGGAAGTGGCGGAGATCGAGCGGATGTTGGTCGGCCCATCGCTCGGTGACCAGACGCGGCTGGTGACGTTGACCGGTGTCGGCGGCGTCGGGAAGACCCGGGTGGCGCTGACCGCCGCCGCCGCGCTCCAGCCCCGCTTCCGCGACGGGGCGTGGCTGGTGGAGCTCTCGCCGCTGCGCCGGCAAGGTGCCCTGCTGGCGCACGTCATCGCCGAAACCCTGCCGCTGGCCGATCAGACCACCCGTCCGATGATCGAGGTGCTGGCGGAGTACCTGGCCGCCCGGGAACTGCTGCTGGTCCTCGACACCTGCGAGCACCTGACGGAGGACTGCGCACTCGTCACCGAAGCCCTGCTGACGGCCGCGCCCGGCTTGCGCGTCCTGGCCACCAGCCGTCGTGTCCTGAACGCGCACGGCGAACAGGTCCTGAGGGTCGAGCCGTTGCCGGTGCCCGAGACCGATGATGCTTCGCCGGACACGGCCGACGCAGTGGTCCTGTTGACCCAGCGCGCCGCGGAAGCGGTGCCCGGATTCACGGTCACCGATGCCGACCGTGCGGGACTGGTCCGGCTGTGTCGGCGGTTGGACGGCTTGCCTCTGGCGATCGAACTGGCGGCCGCCCGTCTGGGAGACCTGTCGGTCCCTGAACTCACGGCCCGTCTCGGCGACCGCTTCGCCGTCCTGGGAGACACGGACGGTATCGCCACCGATGCTGATCCGCCCTGGCACCGCGCCCTGCGCACGGCGATCGGCTGGAGCCACCAGTTGTGCAGTCCCGCCGAACGGCTCCTGTGGGCCCGGTTGTCGGTCTTCGCCGGAGCTTTCGACGTCGAGACGGTCACGCGGATCTGCGCCGACGACCATCTCCCCGCCCGGCAGATCCCCGGCGTACTGGAGACACTGACGGAGAAGTCGATCCTGACCTGGCAGCCCACCGGAGACTCCGAGCGCTACCGGATGCTGGACACCATCCGCGAGTACGGCGCCCACTGGCTACGCGATCTGGGCGAGGACGACACGCTGCGCCGCCGCCACCGCGACCACTACCTGGCCCTGGCCCGCGAAGGCGACGCCGCCTGGATCGGGCCCGACCAGTTCGCCTGGTACGACCGGATGACCGCCGAGCACGACAACCTCCGCGCCGCACTTGAGTACAGCTTGACGGACTCCGAGGGCCACAGCGGCCTGGAGATGGCGGCCGCGCTGTGGTTCTTCTGGTATGGCTGCGGGTTGCTGAAGGAGGGGCGGTACTACCTGGACCGAGCCCTGGCCGCCGACACCGATCCCTCCCCGGCCCGGGTCAAGGCCCTGTACGTCTCGGGTCCGGTGCTGGTCTATCTCGGCGATCTCGAGGCCCTGGAGGAGCGGGCCATCGAGTGCACCGCCTTGGCCGCGCACTTCGGCGACACCGAGAGGCGATACGCGGCTGCCACCGAGCTGCGCGTGTCGGTGATGCGCGGCGACCGCGGGCAGGTGCTGGCGCGGGCGCAGGCGCAGCTGGACACGGACTGGCGTGAACGGCCGCTCACCTTGATTCCCCTGGCGGCCCTGGTCTTCGGTTCCCACACACTTGTCACCGAAGGGCGCTTCGAGGAAGCCGTCGCCTGGCTGGACGAGCTGAGTGCTGCCTGTGACCAGAACGGCGAGCACAGCATGCGCGCCTGGGGAGACTTCGTCCGCTCCCAGGCCGAGATGGCCCTCGGCCGGTTCCAGGAAGCGCACGAACACGCCAGGGCCGCGCTGCGGGTCAAGCACCGGCTGAGCGACGGCGTGGGCACCGGCATGGCCCTGGAGTCGCTCGCCCGTGCCGCCACCGCGGCAGGGCGGTGCCGGGACGCCGCCTGGCTGCTGGGACTGGCCGCGCAGCTGTGGGAGACGCTCGGCCGGCCCCAGGCGGGGATTCCCGCGGTGGTGGCGGCCCACCACGTCTGTGAGCGTCAGACCCGCCAGGCCGTGGGCGAGGACGCCTACCGGCGCTACGTCGAGGCCGGTCGCACCATCGACTTGAACACCGGCATCACCGCCGTCCTCGACCCCGGAGACCCGGACTTCCCCATCGTCACACCCTGACCAGCGGGCCGCCTTGAACCCGCGTCGCGTCGCCACCGTGCGCAGGGGTGCGGGCACGGTGACGACGCACGCGGAGCCCGGTCACGAGCGTCGGGGGCGAGAGGCGTTGAGTGGACCGCGGATGCCCGGGCCGATTCTGAACTCGTCAGGGTCCATGGCGGAAGTCCGGGCCCCTGAGAGGGCCCGGTCTCTCACACTGCCCATCCGCCGGCCCCAGAGGAGCGGTCAGTAGTTCCAGACGGCCGGCACGAAACGGAAGGAGTTCCCGGCTGCCGCCACGTGACAGACGGACGGGAACGGCAGGTGGGAGGCCACCAGCTGCCCGCCGGTCGCCACCAGTTCGTTCAGCAGACGCAACCGGACGCGGGTGGATTCCTCGGGGTCGTGGTCGAAGCCGTTGTGCCAGTCGGGCTTGTCGAACCCGCACTGGAACACGGCATCGCCGACGAACATCAACCGGTCGCCGCCGGACTCCAGCCGGATGATGCTGTGACCGGGGGTGTGCCCGCCGGTGCGACAGATCCGTACGCCCGGCGCGACCTCGTACTCCGTCTCGAACGCCTGCAACTGGCCGCGGTACACGTCCAGGAATCGTGTGGCGGTCGTGCGCAGCACCTCAGGCACTGGCCCCGGCATGTCGGTGCGGGAGAAGTCGGGCGCTTCCCAGAACTCGGCCTCGGCCGCCGCCAGATGGACCCGCAGGTCGGTGCGGAGACGGCCCCGCAAACCGTCGACGAGCAGCCCGCCGATGTGATCCATGTGCAAGTGGGTGAGCACCACGTCGGTCACGGACGCGGGATCGATGCCCGCCGCGTCCAGCCGCAGGGCCAGCTGCCCTGCCCGCGGGAAGCCCGGGAACTCCGTCCCCAGCCCGGAATCGATCAGAACGGTCCGGTCACCGCTGCGCACCACGGCCACGTTCAGCGGCCAGTCGAGCAACTCCTGCGGCAGGAACATGTCCCTGAGCCAGGCCGACAGGTCGGCCTGGGCGGCGTTGGTGGCTAACGTCACGGGGGCGATGGGCAGCACCCCGTCGCTGATCAGCGTCACGTCGATGTCGCCTACCCGCAGCGCGTAGCGTGACGGGACCAGTTCGTCGAAGCCCAGCGCGTGAGAGCGCTCGATGCTGACGTTGCTCATGTGTGTTCTCCTCTGGAAGCGTTGACCGAAAAGGTCGACGGCGCGATGGATCACATCGCCCCGCCCCCGTCTAAGACCGGAAGGCAGCCCGGTCTGTGACACACCTCGTCGCGCAGGACGACAGGACTCCAGTGATCGCCGAGCGCTTCCACGGCCTCGTTGTTCGCACATCCGGACCGAGGTTCGTCTCGAACGCCCCTCCCGTGATTGCGACCTGCCATCACCGTGTCTAGGCTCATTCACGGCTTTTGATCGCGGATCGCCATCACATCGCCTTGACGGCAGGAGTCGGTGCAATGTCCCTCGTGAGGGTCCACAACTTCTCGATCTCCATCGACGGATTCGCCACTGGTGAGGGGCAGAGTCTCGACGCTCCGTTCGGCCACGCCGGATCGCGGCTTCACGAGTGGTTCTTCCCGACCCGGACCTTTCAGCACATGCTGGGCAAGTCGGACGGGAGGGTGGGTGTCGATGACGCCATCGCCGGTACCTGGGATGTCGGCATCGGGGCGGAGATCATGGGCCGCAACAAGTTCAGCGCCGACCGGGGGCCGTGGGAGAACGAAGACTGGAAGGGCTGGTGGGGGTCCAATCCACCGTTCCACACGCCGGTGTTCATCCTGACTCACCACCCTCGCCCCTCGGTGGAGATGGAGGGCGGCACCACATTCCACTTCATCGATGCCACGCCACAGGAGGCACTCCGTCAGGCGCGCGAGGCCGCGGGCGACTTGGACGTGCGGATCGGTGGCGGGCCCACCACGGTCCGCGAGTTCCTCGCCGAAGACCTCGTGGATCAACTGCACATCGCCGTCGTACCGATCGTCCTGGGTCGTGGCGAACGCCTGTGGGACGGGCTCGAAGGGCTGGAGGAGCGTTTCAAGGTCGAGTCCGTGACGGCTCCCAGCGGCGTTACCCACATGACCTTCACCCGGCCGTAGCGACCGCCCGGGCGCGGCGTCGGTAGCCATGATCGCCGACCTCCGGTGTCCGCTCGTCCAGCCGTCTCAGCGTTGTTGGGCCTGGCCCGCCAGGGTGGTCGCGATGGCGGCGAAGGCCACCGCGTGGCCGCGGGCGTTGGCGTGGATGCGGTCGGCGGCGTAGATGGCCGGGTCCGCGGCGAGGGGGTGGTGGTGGGTGTCGATGTGGATGCCGCCGAGCGTGTGGGTCAGGTCCGCGGTGATGTGGTCGAGTTCGTCGAAGCGCCGGGCCGCGGTGTCGGCGTGCTCCGGCGGGACGAGTCCTGACCGGGGGAGGTCGAACAGGCCGATGGTGATGAGGAAGGCGCCGCGCTTGGCCAGGGGCGTGAGGAGCGAGGCCAGTTTCGCCCGCAGCGTCGCCGGGTCGAAGGCGCGGAAGGCGTCGTTGCCGCCCGCGCTCACCATGACGACGTCCGGGGCGAAGTCCAGGGCGGGGCGCAGCTGTTGGTCGCGGATCTCGTCGATGAGGAGGTGGGGCGTGGCCAGGTTGACCGCGGTGAGGCCGGGGCGGGTGGCGGCCAGGGCGTCGGTGAAGCGGTCGGCGAAGGAGCGGTGGCGGTAGCCGGGGAGGGGATCCATCACGCCGGCGGTGACGCTGTCGCCCAGTACGGCCAGCCGGTTCCACGGCGGAGTGCG
>NZ_JAMOLN010000272.1 GCF_024448165.1 Streptomyces longispororuber | reverse complement strand
CCGGACGACCAGCGCCTCCAGACGCCACACGTCCCGCCGGGTCCGGTCCACCACGCCGGAGTCGTCGGCGTCGTCGATGTGCAGGTACAGGGTGGCGGTCGAGCCGTTCACCTCGACGAGGGCGCCGCCCGGCACGCAGGAGACGGCGACGGCGGTGGCCGCGATCATCAGGTCGGTGCGGCAGCGCAGCCGCACGGCGATCACCGCGGCGGGCCGCCCCCGCCTGCTCAGCGCCTGCCGGGTCACCGTGATGCTGGACACCACCATGTCGTACGCCAGGTATCCGGTGAGCCGGACGATGCCGAACGGGCGCAGTCGCAGGGCGAGTTCGACGGTGGGCAGCGGGAAGACCAGGCAGAGGACGACCGCGACGACGATGCCGCTGAAGAGGTTGCCCCAGGTCGGCCCCGACCACAGCAGCATCCAGATCACGGTGAGCCAGGCGATCAGCGGCGGATCGAGGCGGCGGGCGCGCGGCCGGGCGGGGGCCTTCGGGGCGGAGGTTCTCACTGGCCGAGCACCGCCTCCACGTACGGGGTGCGGTCGAGGAGTTCGGCGGCCGAGCGGTCGGCCAGGCCGGTCAGCGGCGTCGCGAGCACGGTGTAGGAGAGGCCGAGGAGCACGGCGCCGACGGTCGCCCCCGTCATCACGCGCGGCACCCGCGCGGTGGTGCGGACGCAGACGGCGGTGACCGTCCCCGAGCCGCCGTCGGCCGAGTCGTCCGAGTCCTCCAGCACACTGCCCTCCAGGGACGGTGCGGACGGCGCCGCCCGCCAGAACGCCAGGTTCCACACCTTCGCCACCACGTACAGCGTCAGGAGGCTGGCGACGGCGCAGGCGCCGAGCAGGACGTACGCGTCGCTGCCGCCGTCGGCCGCACCGGCCCGCATCAGGCCGAGCTTGCCGAGGAAACCGGACAGGGGCGGGATCCCGGCGAGGTTCATCGCGGGCACGAACCAGAGCGCGGCCAGCAGCGGCGCGGCCCTGGCGACACCGCCGAGGCGCGTCAACTCCGTTGTCCCGTAGCGCTTTTCGAGCAGTCCCGCGGCCAGGAAAAGCGTCGTCTGGACGGTGATGTGGTGCGCCGTGTAGACGATGGCGCCGCCGATGCCGCCCCGGCTGCCGAGCGCGATCCCGTACAGCATGAAGCCGATGTGGCTGACGAGGGTGAAGGACAGCAGCCGTTTCAGGTCGGTCTGGGCGACCGCGCCGAGGATGCCGATGAGCAGCGACGCGAACGCGACGGCCATCAGCAGCACGGAGAGCCGGTTGCCGGGGAACAGCAGGGTCTCGGCGCGCAGTATCGAGTAGACGCCGACCTTGGTGAGCAGTCCCGCGAAGACCGCCGTCACGGGTGCGGGCGCGGTCGGGTACGAGTCGGGCAGCCAGGCGGCGACCGGGAACGCGGCGGCCTTCACGCCGAACACGGTGAGCAGCAGGGCCTCGATCAGCGTCCGCACGCCGAGCGGGACATCCTGCAGCCGGACGGCGAGCTGCGCGAAGTTGGCGGTGCCCGCGGCGGCGTAGGCGACGGCGATGCCCACGAGGAAGACGAGGGACGAGACGAGGGAGACGACGACGTACGTCGAACCGGCCCGCAGGCGCGGCTCGGTGCCGCCCACCGTGAGCAGCACGAAGCTCGCCATCAGCATGATCTCGAAGCCGACGTACAGGTTCACCAGGTCACCGGCGAGGAACGTGAGCGAGACGCCGGAGACGAGGACCAGATAGGCCGGGTGGAAGACGGCGATCGGGGCGCTCTCCTCCCGGTCGGCCATGTCCTGGCCCAGCGCGTAGACCAGCACGATGAGGGTGACGGCGCCGGACACGGTCAGCATCAGCGCGGCGAGCCGGTCGGCGACGAGGGTGACGCCGACCGGCGGGGCGAAGTCGCCGAGGTGCACGACGAGCGGTCCGGTGCGATCGGCCTCGACGAGCAGGACCACGTCGACGGCGAGGACGGCGGCGAGCACGCCGATGCCGATGATCCGGTGCAGCAGGCGCAGCCGGGGCCCGATGAAGAGGCTCAGGCCGCACGCGGTCAGCGGCAGCACGACGGGCAGCGGGACGAGGGCGTTCACCGGGGGTCGTTCTCCTGCCGTTCCGGGGTGGCGGGCGGGCGCGGGTCCGCGCCGAGGATGTCGTCCCACAGGTCGCCGGGGGCGTCCCGGGCGCGGGCCTGGAAGGCGCGCTCGGCGCGGATCCGGTGGCGCTGTTCGCGGCGCTCGTCGCGCCAGGCGCTCGGACCCTCGTCGCGGTGCAGCTCGCGGAGTTCGGCGCGCTCGGCGGCGATCTCGGCGCGCAGCACGACGCGCCGGTCCTCGACGTCGTCCTGCACGAAGTCCGAGCCGGTCAGCTGGCTGCTGCGGTACGCCATGGCGAGCACGAACGCCGTGGTGGCGAGGGTGATGACGACGGCGGTCAGGACGATGGCCTGGGGCAGCGGATCGGTGACGCGGGCGTGCGCGACCCCGGGGTAGAGCAGCGGCGGCACCCCGGCGCGGCCGGTGGTGGCGAGGACGAACAGGTTGACGCCGTTGCCGCAGACGATGACGCCGACGAGGACCCGGGTCAGGCTGCGGGTGTGGATGAGGATGCCGCCGACGGAGGTCAGGACGACGGCGCAGACGAGCAGGGTGAGGCTGACGGTCACCGGGTCCCCTCCCCCGCGCCGTCTGCGGCGAGCGCGAGTCCGGCGCGGTACTCGGTGTGCTGGTCGATCTTCGAGCCGAGGGCCCGGATGACGTCGAGGACCACGCCGAGGACCAGCAGGTACACGCCGAGGTCGAAGAGGATGGCGGTGCCCATGTGCCAGTCGCCGATCAGCGGCAGGTGTCCGTGCCAGGTCCAGGCGTGCAGCACCGTCCCGTCGGCGAGGCCGAGGAGCGCGACGCCCGTCGACAGGGCGAGGCCGAGTCCGGTGAAGAAGCCGGGGTGCACCGGGGCGGCGGCCGCCAGTTCGTGGCGTCCGCCCGCGAGGTAACGGATCATCAGGGCGACTCCGGCGACGAGCCCGCCGACGAATCCGCCGCCGGGCAGGTTCTCCGCGCACAGCAGCAGGTACACGGACAGCATCAGGATCGGGTGGAAGACCAGCCGGGCGATCACTTCGAAGACGACGGAGCGGTGCTCGGGCGCGAGCGTGTCACCGGCCGTCAGCCAGCTGCGTTCCGGCGCGGTCTGCAGGAACTCGTCCGGCACCCGGATGGCGCGCGAGGCCAGCGACCAGGCCGTCACTCCGCCGGGCAGCGCGGGCGGCGGCCCCGGTGCCGGGCCCTGTCTGCGGTGCACGTAGAGCAGGCTCGTGACGCCCAGGACGGCGACCGCGAGGACGGCCGACTCGCCCATCGTGTCCCAGGCGCGGAAGTCGACGAGGATCGTCGCGACGACGTCCTTGAGCCCGTGGTGGGCGGTCTCCTCCGTCATGGCGGCGCCGGCCGGGTCCGCGGTCCGCGCCCCGGCCGCCAGCCACACCGCGCAGGCGATCGCGGCGGCGCCGCCGAACGCGAGCAGGAACGCGGCCGTCCGGCGCCACGAGCGCAGCGTCTCGCCGAACATCACGGGCAGCCGCCGCATGACGAGGATCAGTACGACGGTCGAGACGGTCTCCACGCCGAACTGGGTGAGCGCCAGGTCGGGCGCGCCCTGCACGACGTACAGGAGCGCCGTGCCGTAGCCGGTCAGACCGGCCAGGACGGCCGCCTTCATCCGGCGTTGCACGGCCAGGCACATCAGGGCGCACGCGCAGGTGAGCGCGCCGACGGCGGCCTGCCACGGGGTGTCCCAGGCGCGGGGTGCGGGGACGCCGTGCCAGGGCCGGTCGGTGGCGAGGACCGCGAGGAGTCCGGCGAGCATGACGCCGAGGACGGTGGCGACGTACGCGGGCAGCGAGCCCTTCTGCACGGAGCCGGTGACCTGCAGCGCGGTCCGCTCCAGGCCGAGGACGGTGCGGCCGAACCACTCGTCGGCCTTGGGCCAGGCGAGCATCTGGCCGGCGCGCACCACGGCGTCGCGGCCGAGGAAGAGGGCGATGCCGCCCGCCCAGGCGAGCGCGGACAGCCAGAGCGCCGCCCCGAACCCGTGCCACAGCGCCAGGTGGTAGGGGTGCGCGGGGGCGGTGTACTGGGCCGCGTACGCCTCGAAGAGGTCCGCGACCCAGCCGACCCCCGGGCCGAGCAGCAGGCAGCCGACGGCGAGCAGGGCGGGCGGCGCGAGGAAGGCGGGGCCGACGCGGTGCACCGGGGTGTCGGGGACGCCCGGCTTGCGGGCGAAGGCGCCCCACAGGAAGCGCAGGGTGTACGCGGTGGTGAGCGCGGAGCCGACGACGATCAGGGCGAGCACCCAGCGTTCGGCGACGGTGCCGTGCAGCAGCGCGTCGAACGCGGCCTCCTTCGCCACGAAGCCGAGCATCGGCACGAGGGCGACCATCGACGCCGCGGCGGCCGCGGCGACCGCGCACACCCACGGCAGCGACCGGCCGACGCCGGAGAGCCGCCGCAGGTCGCGGGTGCCGGTCGCGTGGTCGACGATGCCCGTGACCAGGAACAGCGGCGCCTTGAACAGGGCGTGCCCGAGGATCATCGAGGCGGCGGCGAGACCGGTGTTGTACGTGCCGTCGCCGGCGAGCACGATCAGGAAGCCGAGCTGGCTGACGGTGCCGTACGCGAGGACGAGCTTGAGGTCGTTGAGGCGCAGCGCGCGCCAGCCGCCGAGCAGCATCGTGGCCGTGCCGAGCGTCAGCAGCACCGGCCGCCAGGGCGCGACGTCCGCGAACGCCGGGGCGAGCCGCGCCACCAGGTAGACGCCCGCCTTCACCATCGCCGCCGCGTGCAGATAGGCGCTCACCGGGGTGGGCGCCGCCATCGCGTTCGGCAGCCACATGCTGAGCGGCCAGATCGCCGACTTGGCGAGCGCCCCGGCGAGGATCAGCACGAGGGCCGCCGAGAGCGTGCCGCTCGCCGCGGGCGGCGCCTCCAGGATGCGGGAGATCCGGTAGGTGCCCGCCAGCTGACCCAGCATCAGGAACCCGACGAACATGGCGAGCCCGCCCACCGAGGTCACCATCAGCGCCTGCAGCGCGGAGCGGCGGCTCGCGCGCTTCTCGCTGTCGTACCCGATGAGGAGGAACGACAGGACGGTCGTCAGTTCCCAGAACAGGTAGAGGATCATCAGGTCGTCGGCGAGCACGAGCCCGAGCATCGCCCCGGCGAACGCGAGCAGGTTCCCGCCGAAGGGGCCCAACTGCCGCGTTCCCGGCGCGAAGTAGCTCACGCAGTACAGCAGGACGAGGGCGCCGACCCCGGCGGCGAGCAGCACCATGAGCAGCCCGAGCGCGTCGAGCCGGAACGCCACGTCGACGTCGTACGCCTCGATCCACGTCCACGACTCGCCCCGCGCCCCGCCGCCGGTCACCACGTCCCACTGGCACAAGGCCCAGCCGAGCGCGGCGGCGGGCGGCAGCGCGAGCACGACGAAGGCCCGCGGGCCCGCGCGGCGGACGAGCGGCGCGGCGCAGAGGGCTACGGCGAAGTGGGCCAGGACCAATACGGTCATGGACCATGCATATCGACAAGAAAGGGACTTATCGGGTGGGCGCGCCGGGGAGCGGGCGGACCATCAGGAGCGCGGGGCCGCGTCCAGGCCGTGTCGCGCCCGTGCGGCCACGGTCGACCACCGCGCTCAGTGCCCCCGAAACGCCTCCTCCAGCCACCACGCCCCCCGCTCCCGCACCACCTTCGCGTCGATGAGCAGCGGTGCGGCCCGCGGCCCTGTGAGCCAGTCCTGTACGGCCTTCAGGTCGGCGGGCGTGCGGACGGTCACCGCCTCGAAGCCGTAGCCGCGGGCCACGGCGGCGATGTCGGTGGGCGGGAACTCGACCGTGTCGAGCGGGAATCCGTCGGGGCCGAAGTGGTGGACCTCGGCGCCGTACGCGTCGTCGTTGTAGACGACGACCACCATCGGCAGTCCGAGCCGGCGGACCGTGTCCAGTTCGACGGCGCTCATCAGCGCGCCGCCGTCACCGAGAGCGGCCACCGCGAGCCGGTCGGGGCGGGCGAGGGCCGCGCCGATCGTGGTGGCGAGGCCGAGGCCGATGGACTGGAACGCCTGCGTGAAGCAGAGGCCCTGTGCGTCGGGGACGGCCAGGTACATCGTCGGGTGGCCCATGAAGTTACCCGAGTCGACGCCGATGACGCGCTCGGCGGGCAGCAGGTCGTCGAGGGCGATGCTGAGCGTGCGCGGGTCGATGCGGTCCCGGGTGCTCTCGTCGGCGTACGGGACGTCCCGCCAGCGCAGGCGCGAGGTGAGGGCGAAGGCGGTGGTGGGGGTGCGGTAGCCGGGGCCGTCGTCGTGTCCCAGTGCGGCCAGGGTCCGGTCAGCGGTGAGGCGGGTGTCGCCGGTGACCCCGAGGTGGACCGGCCGGTGGGCGCCGAGGGCGGCGGGGTCGTCGTCGACCTGGACCAGGGTCGTCTCGGGACCGATGAGCCGGCCGTGCCGGGTCGTCCACATCGTGAGCGAGCAGCCGAAGGCGACGAGCACGTCGGCGCCCTCGATGAGTTCGGCGGCGAGCGGCGACGAGAAGCCGCCCGCCACGTCGAGCGACCACGGGTTGCCGTGGAACAGGCCGCGGGCCACCGCCGACGTCGCGAGCAGCGCCCCGCTGCGTTCCGCGAGCGCCTCCAGTGCCTCGCGGGCGCCGGCGCCGCGCGCGCCGCGGCCCGCGAGGAGGACGGGGCGTTCGGCGTGGGCGAGGAGGCCGGCGAGCGCCGCGACGTCGTCCGCGGCGGGTTCGGCGGCGGGGCGCGGGCGGGGCGGCACGACCGCCGCGAGGGCCCGGCCCGGGTCCGCGACCTCCTGGGCCTGGACGTCGAGCGGAAGGTTCAGGACGACCGTGCACCGCTCGTGGACGGCGCGGCGCACGGCGGCGCAGGCCCGGTCGACGGCGTCGGCGGCCGAGGTCACCCGGACGCTGTGCGCGCCGACGGCCCGCGCCAACGCCTCCTGGTCCACGTGGAAGTTGGAGCGCGGCTGGGTGGCCTCCGCGGCGAGCACGACGAGCGGGGTGCCGCTCTTGGCGGCCTCGCCGATTCCGGTGAGGGCGTTGGTGAGCCCGCATCCTTGGTGCACGCTGACCGCCGCGACGGTGCCGCTGACCCGGGCGTACGCGTCGGCCATGGTGGCGGCGCCGCCTTCGTGGCGGGCCGCGACGAACCGGGCGCCCGCCGCCGTCATCGCGTTCGTGACGTGGAAGTTGCCGGAGCCGACCACACCGAAGACCTGCCCGACCCCGGCCGCGACCAGGGCCCGGCCGACCGCCTCGGCGACGTTCACGACGCCTGCCCCGCCCGTTCGACGAGGGCGAGGACGCGTGCGGGCGCCCCGGATCCGGAGACGATGGGCAGCGGTCCCGCGATCACGACGGCGCCGGTCGGCGGCAGGCCGGCCAGGTTCTGGAGCTGCGTGAGGCCGTACTTGCCGCTGCCCATGAGGTACGAGTGGCAGGGGTAGGGCGGTTCGAAGCCGTGCGCCCCGCCCGCGTCCGTGCCGACCGTCTCCACGCCGAGTCCGATCACCGGCGACTCCTCGGCGACCCAGCGGGCGCACGCGGCGGACAGGCCGGGCGTGTGCGGGCCGTTCTCGTCGGCGTTGAGGAACGCCTCCTGGCCGTGCGAACGACTGCTCCATCCCGTGCGGACGAGGAGCCAGCCGCCGTCGGGCAGCGCGCCGTACCGGTTCTGCCAGGCGTGGACGTGCTCCACCTCGACGAGGAAGTCGGGGTCCTTGGCGACCTCGTCCGTGAAGTCCAGCACGGCGGCGGGGGCGACCAGTTGGTGGGCGGGCACCGACGCGACGTCGGCGAGCTCCCGTCCGGTCACCCAGTGGTTGGGGGCGTCGAAGTGGGTGCCGGTGTGCTCGCCGGTACGGAAGTTGTTCCAGTACCAGGCGGGCCCCCGGTCGTCGTACCGGCTGATCTCCTCCAGCTCGAAGACCTGCGTCTGCCCGAACTGGGGCGGCAGCTGGAGCACCGGCGTGGTGGACGACAACGGCGCGGTGAGGTCGACGACTTCGATCCCGCCACCCCGCAACCCGGCCACCAGGGCGGCGAGTACGGAGGGCGTGGAGGATCCCGGCGCTGCTGCGGGCGCTGCCGCTGGCTCAGACATGCCTGCATCTTGAAGCCATCGGAGGGGCCGCACAAGCGTCCGGCGGGCACGGACCGGCCCCCTTCCGCGACGGACGTGGCCCGGTGTTCTCCTTCCGTCCGCCGGATTCGTGGGAACGGTTTCGTGTGAACCCTGCGAACATGTCGGGCCTTTCGTTCCGCTCTCGCGCGGCCGCCCCTAGCGTCCCGGCGACACCACTTGTCCGGGGGAGGGCATCGTGCCGGGACGCAGACAGGTACTGGGCGCGGGCGGGTCGTTGGCGGCGGCGGGGGCGCTCGGGCTGCGGCCGTCGCGGGCCGGGGCGGCGCCGCTGTCCCGGCCGCGCAGGACGGTGGCCGTGCTCGGCGGCGGTGTCGCCGGGCTCACCGCGGCGCACGAGCTCGCCGAGCGCGGCTTCGACGTCACCGTCCACGACCGGCGAGCGGCGTGGGGCGGCAAGGCGCGCAGCATCCCGGTGGCCGGCACCGCGGCCGGCGGCCGCCGCGATCTGCCCGGGGAGCACGGGCACCGGGGCTTCTTCGGCTTCTACACCAACCTCCCCGACACGATGCGCCGCATCCCCTTCGAGGACCGGGCCAACGGTGTCTGGGACAACCTGACGACCGTCCCCTACCTCGCGTTCAACCGGAACGACGGCAAGGGCGACCTGTTCCTGCCCACGCTGCCGCCCACCACCCGCACCCTGGACCCGGGCACGCTGCCCGTCGTCCTGGCAGGCCTGCTGCGGACCGTGCCCCACCTCCTGCCGCACGAGGTCGTGCTGCTCGCCCGGAAGCTGGCGATCCTCATGACGAGCTGCGACGACCGGCAGTTCGGGCAGTGGGAGCACACCCGGTGGCTCGACTTCATCGAGGCGGCGGGCAAGTCGGAGTTCTACCGGGTGATGTGGGGCGGCTCGGCGAAGGTGATCCAGGCGCTGCGCCCCGAGACGGCCAGTGCACGGACCTGCGGGCAGGGCATCTCGAAGATCCTCTACGCCCTGCTCGGGCTCGGCCCCGACGGTCCCTTCGACCGGATCCTCGACGGGCCCACCAGTGAACGGTTCGTCGACCCCTGGGTGCGTCATCTCGGCTCGCTGGGGGTCCGGTTCGTCACCGGGCACCACGTCGAGGCCCTCGACCTCGGCCCGGACGGGCGCATCGCGGGCGCCCGCGCCCGTACCGCGGCCGGTCCCGCCCGCATCGACGCCGACTGGTTCGTCGCGGCCCTGCCGGTGGACCGCGTACGGCAGTTGTGGTCCGCCGGCATCAGGGCGGCGGATCCGCGGCTCGCCGCGATGGACCGGCTGCGCACGACCTGGTGCCAGGGCATCGTCTTCTATCTGAAGGAGACGTTCCGCGGGCCGCTGGCCCACCTCAGCCTGATGGACTCCCCCTGGGCCCTGTGCCCGGTGGGACAGTCCCGCTTCTGGTCCGACCCCTACGCCGGGACCTGGGGCGACGGGTCGGCGGCCGAGTCGCTGTCCGTCGTGATCTCCGACTGGGAGACGCCGGGCGTGCTGTACGGGCGCCCCGCTCGCCGGTGCACGCCGAAGGAGATCGCGGAGGAGGTCTGGGCGCAGCTCAAGGAGGGTCTGGGGGACGACGTCCTGCCGGACGCCGCACCGCACTCCTGGTTCCTCGACCCGGCGGTCGCCCGTGGCGCGGACGGCCAACTCACCAACGACGACACGTACTTCCTCAACGACGTCTCGTCCTGGGAGCTGCGCGCCGAGGCCGTGACCGCCGTCCCCAACCTCTTCCTCGCGGGCGACCACGTCCGCACCCGCGCCAACGTCGACTTCACGTGCATGGAGACCGCGAACGAGGCGGGCCGGCGTGCCGCGAACGGTGTGCTGGCCGCGGCCGGTGCCGACGGGGCGGACGAGGTCGAACTCTTCGCGGGCGCCGAACCGCCGGGCTTCGCGGAGCTCAAGGCCGCCGACCGGACGCGCTACCGGCTGGGGCTGCCGCACGTGCTCGACCTCTGAACCGGCCGGGTCCGCACACACCGTCGATGCCACTGCATGCCGCTGCATGCCACTGTGCCGACAACCGCATGCGCCCCTCCCGCACGAAGATCACCGCGTAGTCTTCCCCGGAGCCGGAGCCGGAGTTGGGCCGTGCCCGGCGGTGTACGGGGGAGGGAAGCGCGATGACGGACGATGCGGCGAAGCAGCCGTGGGCCTCGGAGCTCACGTCGGTGGTGGTGTACGCGCGGGGTGCCGTGTGCGTGCGGCTGGCCCGGGGCGGCGTGCCGGGTGACGGCCGGGTGCGGGTGAGCGGGCTGCCCCGGGTGCTGGAGCCGGGGTCGCTGCGGGCCCGTGTCGTGGGGTCGTCCGGTGTGCGGGTCACCGAGGCGCGGGTCGTCGTCGACGCCGAACCGGCCGCGCCCGACGCGCCCCTGGACCTGCTCCGCGAGGTCGAGTCGCTGCGCGAGCGGCAAGCTGCCGTGGAGGCCCGCCGGGGCCGGCAGGCCCGGCGGATCGACGAGGTCGCGGCGCTGCGCCCGGTTCCCCCGACGCGCAAGCGCGACGACCCGCACCGGCGCACGCCCGTCGACGCGTGGCTCGGGCTCGCGGAGTTCGTCGACGGGCGGCTGACCGCCCTGCACGCCGGACTCGTCGAGCTGGACGAGGAGCTCCGCATGGTCACGCACGAGCTCGACATCGCCACGGACCGCCTCGAACGCGCCTCCACGGACCGGCCGTCGGCGCCCGTGCGGACCACGGTGTCGGCCGTCCTCACCCTGGACGGTGCCGCCGAGGCCCACGCCGAGGTCGAGATCGAGTACCGCGTGCCGGGAGCGATCTGGCTGCCCTCCTACCGGTTGACGCACCGTCAGGACGGAGGCGGCGGACAGCTCGTGCTGCGCGCCTCGGTGGCGCAGCGCACCGGAGAGGACTGGACCGGCGTGCGCATCGGCCTGTCCACCGCCGACCTGCGGCGCCCCACCGGGGTGCCGCGTCTGCACTCGGTGCGCATCGGGCGTCGGCAGCCCGTGCCCGCGCCGTCCGGCTGGCGCGAGCCTCCTGCGGGTCTCGGCGCGCTCTTCGCCGGGTACGAGGCGGCGGGGCCGCGGCCGAGTACGCCGCGGCGCGGGGGCCCGGACTCGGTGGGCTCCGCGTACGGGTACGCGGAGGAGGCCGAGGAGGCGTCCGGACCCGCGTACGGGGCACCGGCCCCCGGGCAC
>NZ_JAMOLN010000271.1 GCF_024448165.1 Streptomyces longispororuber | reverse complement strand
GCCGGCCCGGGTGGTGGATTGCCCAGGGCGGGGTGGGCTCGGCTCGGGGGCTAGCCGCAGCAGCCGCCTCCGCAGCAGCCGCCACCGCCACCGCCTCCACTACCGCCGGACGGCGCCTGCGGGGACGGGGTGGTGCCTGCCAGGCCTACCGTCGAGAGGAGTTTCACCGTGTCCGGGTGGCCCGCCGGGCACGTCGCGGGGGCCGAGGACTCGGCCATCGGGCGGGACAGTTCGAACGTGTCGCCGCAGCTGCGGCAGCGGTATTCGTAGCGAGGCATGCGCCCAGATTACGGGTCGTCGCGCAGCGAGAGGTCGAGGAGTTCCAGCATCGCCGTGTAGGCGCCGTCGGAGTCCATCTCCCGCACCCGGTCCGCGACTTCCGCGTGGCTGGCCACCGGGTGGTGGTGCGGGCCCGCGAACACCAGCCGGCTCCGCGCGCCGAGCGCCGGCACGATGACCCGGAGCAGCTGGGCGAAGAACCGGTTGCCGGAGGCCCTGAGGAGGGTCGAGTGGAACGCCATGTCGGCGCCCGCGGCCCGCACCGGATCGCCCTCCAGGGACCGCTCCGCCACGGCCATCGCCGTCAACGCCTCGTCGAGAGCGGCCAGATCCTCGTTCGAACGGTGCTGCGCGGCCAGCGCCGCCGCCGACGGTTCGACGGAGCGGCGCAGTTCGTGCAGGTCACCGAAGAAGGCGGTGAGCGCGGGCGCGGGAGGTGGGTGGGCCGCCAGCGTCCAGCGCAGGACGTCCGGGTCGAGGAGGTTCCAGTCGGACTCCGGGCGCACCTGCCACGTCTCGTCCACCATGTCCTTCGTCACGAGCACCCGGACCGCCGCCGCGAACACGGCTCGGGCGACGGTCGTCGACTCGATGGTCAGACAGGACGGTTCGAGTAACGTGCCCGCGCCGTACGTGCCGTCGGCGATGCCGCGCGCCAGTGCCTCGACCACGATGCCGCGCAGGTCGCGCCCGGGCCGCGGCACCGGCGGTGAGCTGGTCATGCGGAGCAGGCTCGCACGCCACCCCGGGCAATATCAATCGGCGCCGGGCCGGTCGTCCGCCGCGTGCCGGGCCCGCCAGTACGGGTTGTCGTGCGGAAGGGTGCCGCTGACCCGCCCGTACATCCCGAAGAACATCAGCAGCAGTCCGACGACGAAGCTGAAGAGGACGTTCTGGATGCGGAAGGCGAGGAAGTTCGCGCCGGTGTCCAGCAGCGCCAGGTTCACGAAGCCGCTGAGGATGAAGAGGATGCCGAGCACCATGTTGAGCGTCGACGCGAAGTTTCCGCCGATCAGCATGCCGACGAACAGCAGCAGGCCGACGCAGATGGACAGGACGCTGAGCGCGCCGTTCGTGTTCAGACCGGCGACCGTGTCCCCGCCGGTGTCGAAGAAGCCGACCTTGTCGATGAGCCCGAGGATGCCGAAGGCGAGCAGGACGAGTCCCATCAGGCCCGCGCCGGTGCGGTACACCTTGCTCAGCCGGTGATCGACGGGCAGGTGCTCGTCGAGGGTGACGTGCCGCCGGGATCCGGGGTGGAGTACGTGCGTGGCCATGATCGCCTCGCCTCCTTGCACATGCGTCACGTGCGCGTACGCACGCACTACAAGGATCCGCCCGCCGCCCGGCGAGTGCCAACCGCGTCAGCCGCCGCCGCGCTCCTCGCGGATCTGGGCGACGACCCGGGCCACCGTCTGCCGCACGGCCTCCGTCTCCGTGAGGAAGTGCCAGTAGTCGGGGTGGCGGCCCTCCAGGCCCTCGACGGCACGGTCCAGGCGGCCCACGGAGTCGTCGAGGGGGCGGGCGTGCCGCGGGTCGGGGGTGCTGCGGCCCGCCATCGCCAGCCGCTGGGCGTCCCGGATCGCGAACCGGGTGCGGTCGATCTCCTGCTGGGGGTCCTTCGCCACCGCGTTCAGCCGCTGCAGGCGGTCGGAGGCGGCGGAGACGGACTCGTCCGTGCTGTTCAGCAGGGCACGGACCGTGGACAGCAGGGCGGTGGCGTCCGGCCAGCGCTGGGCCTCGCGGGCGGTGCGGGCCTCGGCGAGCTTGGCCTCGGCCTGCCGCACGTTCTCCCCGGCGAGCTCCGGTACGCGCTGCAGGTCCTGCCAGCACGCGGCCGTGAACCGGCGCCGCAGCTCGCTCAGGATCGGCTCGACCTGGCCGGCGCGGGTGGTGAGGGCCTGGGCGCGGGTGCGCAGGGAGACGAGCCGGCGGTCGATCTCGGCGGCCTTCTCCGGGAGCCGGTCGGCCTCTGCCCGCACGGCCTCGGCGTCCCGCGCGACCCGCTCCGCGCGCTCCAGGGTCTCCGGTACGCCGTGCTGCCCCGCGCCCTGGTTCAGCCGGGTCAGTTCGGGGCCGAGGGCGGCGAGCCGGGCCGCGAGGTCGTCCGCCTTCAGGCCCGCCTGCCGTACGGCGTCCAGTGCGGTCGTCGCGGCGAGCAGGGACTGGCGGGCGCGCTCCACGGACGGGGCGAGGCGGGCCAGCTGCGTCTCCGCCTTGCCGAGCAGCGGGCCGAGGCCCTGGGCGAACCGGTCCAGGTCGCCCTTGACGCGGGTCAACTGGTCCTTGGCGCCGGTCAGTTCGCCCCGTGCGCGGGTCGCCGCGCTCGCTTCCAGGTCGTCGCGGTCGAGGTCGTGGGCGTCGACCGCGGTGATGTACTGCTGGCTGACCTCGTCGATGCGGTGGCCGAGCTGCTGGAAGTCGGTGACGGCGCGGCGGGCCGCGGGGGAGTCGTCGACCGCGGTGATCGTCTCTATCGAGATGCGCAGGTCCCGCTGGGCGGTGTCCAGCTCGTAGAAGGCGGCGGCCGCGGCGTCCTTGGCGGCCTGGGCCTCGGCGCGCTGCGACTCGGCCCGGCCGCCGAACCACCGGCGGGTGCCTCCGGCGTTGAACGTGGAGGTGAGCGCGGCCACGAGGAGGGGGACCGGGAGCAGGGTCAGCGTCAGGAAGTCGCGGATCGCTGGTCGCGCAGTTCCCCGCGCCCCTTCGGGGCTCGTGGTGGAGCGCGGCGGTTTCCGCGGGCCTTCAGGGCGTGATGTCCCTGCGCAGGAACCGGGGGCAGGGGACGACGAATGCTGTTGCATGGTCGTCGTCGCCGTCACTAACCTCTCCCGTGCTGCCCGTGTCGTATCGTCCTGCCCGGTTCATTCTCCCACCGGTTAATGACGAACACACGGGCCGGTTAGTTCGCGGTTCGGACCGTGACTTTTCCGTCCTGGGCGCGGGCGGACACCCGGTGCTCGCTGCGCGGATCGCGGGGGACCGAGACGTCGACGGCGCCGTCGTCCGTGTCCGTGGTCACCCGGTACCTGGCGGAGCCGGGCAGGCCGAGGGTGAGGGAGCCGTCCTGGCTGGTCGCCTCGACGCGGTCGGGGACCGTGCGCAGGTCGATGCGGGCCTCGCCGTCCTCGGTGCGGACGGTGACGCGGCGGGCGTCGATGCCGGTGGCGTGCAGCGAGCCGTCCTCGCCGTTCAGGCGCAGCGGTCCCGAGCTGTTCTCGACGCGGACGGAGCCGTCGCTGGTCGAGATGTCCAGGCCGTTCCTGAAGTCGCGGGCGTGGACGCTGCCGTCGTCGTTGCGGACGACCACGGCGACGCCGCGCGGCACCTCGACGCGGTGCCGGGCCGAGCAGTTGACGATGAAGCCGCTGCAGTGCATCCGCAGGGTCAGCCGGTCCTCGGCGGACCGCCACGACCAGGTCGCCTCGGGCGAGGAGCCGATCACGGTGGAACCCTCGAACCACCGGGTCACCTTCACCTCTTTCCCGTCGCCGGGCACGAGGTCGAGCCGGGAGTCGTCCGAGTCGACCGTGAGCGTCTTGCCGTGCAGGGCGAAGGAGCGGTGCTCGGGGCTGGTGTCGTCCGACGAGTCGGCGCCGCACGCGGTGGCCGTCGCCGCGACGGCGACCACGGCGGTGGCGGCGGCCAGGGCGCGGACGGTGCGGGGCGAACGGGCTCGCATACGGACTGACATACGGGCTGACATGGTGAACTCCCCCTGTGGCGGCTGGTTCTGCGGTGCCGGGACGGTGGCCGGCACTGATGAACGTACGAGGGGGAAGGGGGCCGGCGGGATCCGGTCGGCCACCGGATCGCGGGTGGGGTTAACCCCCGCAGGGGCCCGGCGGGGACTCGGCACGGACCCGGCATGGAGCTGGTCGTTACTGGTGTGCGGTGCACGGCCGTCGGCAAGGTAGGCTGTCGGCTCGTCCTGGTCACAGCGCCAGGGATCCCGGGTGCGTAGCTCAGGGGTAGAGCGCCTGCCTTACAAGCAGGATGTCGGCGGTTCGAAACCGTCCGCGCCCACCGCAGGAAGCAGAGGGAAGACCCCCGGGTCTGGTCGTGGTGATCAGATCCGGGGGTCTTCTTCGTGTGCGCCCCCGGCGGGCCGGGTGGCGTGGACGTGCTTGAGGCGGGCCCGGGCCCGCACCGCGTCCGTGCCGGAGAGCGCCGCCCAGTGGCGGTGACACGTCACGAAGACGGCCAGCTCGCGCTCGCGCTGCCGGAGCTTCTCGATCTCGGCCTGCTCGTCCTCGCTCCAGCCCGGTGACGCGGGGCGCTCCAGCTTGCGCCAGCCCTGGGTGTCGCTGATCGCGTCGAGGGGCTCGACGGACCAGGGGAGTCTCTTCAGGAGGGCCACCAGGTCGGCCCGGATCTGGTGCAGCTCCTCCTGGCCCGCGAGGAGGTCGCTCGGGTAGTCGAAGGGATCTGGGGCGGAATCGTCGTCGGTCGCTGCCACCCGGCAATGCTACGTCTGTTCGAATTCGCGGTGCGAGCAACTTCGCGGAGTTCACGCGAACGTGTGTCCGTTCCGTGGGGCGGCGGCAGACTGGAGGCATGTGCCGAAGCATCAAGACCCTCCGCCCGCCCGTCCTCCCCGAAGAGGCCACGGAGGAGGAGGTCAGAGCCGCTGCCCTGCAGTACGTGCGCAAGGTGTCCGGGTTCCGGGCGCCCGCCGCGCACAACCGCGAGGTGTTCGAGCGGGCCGTGGACGAGATCGCCAGGGCCACCGCCGAGCTGCTCGACGGCCTGGAGGTGCGGGGAGCGGCGAAGCCCGCTCAGGCTTCCTGAGCCTCCGGCACGGGGCGGCGCATCACATAGGCCGCCACGATGCCCGCGCCCACCAGGGCGAGCAGCGAGACGACGGTGGACAGCCAGCTCGCGCCGAGCCACTGGGCGCCGAAGTAGCCGAGCGCGACGCTGTACGCCGCCCAGGCCACGCCCGCCAGGGCCGACCAGGGCAGGAACTCGCGGACCCTGCGGTGGGCCGTGCCGGCCGCGAAGGAGACGACCGAGCGGCCCGCGGGCGCGAACCGGGCGATGATCACGAGCAGTCCGCCGCTGGACCGGGCGAGGGCCCCGCCGAGACGTTCCTGCGCGGTGGTCAGCCGGCGCGAGCGCGCGATGGCGCGGTCCAGGCGCTCACCGCCGCGCCAGGCGAGCCGGTAGGCGACCAGGTCGCCGAGGACCGAGGCCGTGGCGGCGCTGAGCGTGAGGAAGAGCAGGTCGGGCACGCCGTGCGGGATCTCGCCCGTGGCGGTGCCGGCCGCGGCGGCGGTGGCCGCGGTGATCACGAGGACGCCGCTGGGCAGGACGGGCACGAAGACGTCGAAGAGCACCGAGAGCGCCACGATCGCGTAGATCCATGGGCTGCCGGTCAGCGACCCCACACTCTCCAACACCGCGAGCCAACTCCCCGTACGGACCGATCCCTGGACCGTTCCCTCCGGACAGGAGCGGCTTCATGACAGCTGTACAGCGTACGCCTCAGAAGTTGCTCAAGTGACGCAAGGGGTACAGATGTTCCCCACGTCACGTTCACTCGTGTGCCGGTTTTGGCGCTGCGCCGGGCGCCCGATTCCCGTACGAAGGGCGGTGAACCGGGGGAAAACCGAGTGACCGGAGGAACCGGCGATGGTGGCAGGAATGGTGACCGGGGCTCTCGCGGCGGCCGTGTTCGCGGCAGGCGGCGGGACCGGAGGAGCGGCGGATTGCTACTGGCTGGGGGTCGGAGGGGACTTCGCGCCGCCTTCGGCGATCGCTTCCTCGCGCGCGATCACGTACGACATGGAGCTGGTGCCCGCGGCGGCCGGGGTCTCGGTCGGGCAGCACGGCGACAACCACGGCATGACCGTCACGCTGCGTGTGGACGGCCTCGTGCCCGGCCACGTCTACGGCGCCCACGTCCACCAGAAGCCGTGCGGCGCCGACCCGGCCGACGCGGGCGGGCACTACCAGCATGTGGTCGACCCGAAGCAGGTGAACCGCGAGAACGAGGTGTGGCTGGACTTCACCGCCGATGCCCGAGGCAACGGTTCTGCGGTCACGCACAAGGACTGGGGTGTGCGGCCCGGCGGGGCGGGTTCGGTCGTGCTGCACGACGAGCCCGGTACCGCGGGCAAGCGCGTGGCCTGCGTCACGGTGCCGTTCGTCTCGCAGCCGTAGGTGCTGCTCAGGTACGACGGCGGCGCCCGCCCTCCGTGAGGGGAGCGGGCGCCGTCGTGCGTGCGGGTCAGGCCGCGACGGTCTCGCGCGCGGGCGCCGTCTCGTCGGCCGCCGCGCCGCGCCCGGCGAAGAGCCGGTCGAGGCCGAGGGCGCCGGAGCCGGTGAAGACCAGCAGCAGCATGGCCCAGCAGAACATCGCGGAGGGCTCGCCGCCGTTCTGGAGCGGCCACAGGGACTCGGGCTGGTGGACCTTGAAGTACGCGTAGGCCATCGAGCCCGAGGAGACCAGCGCGGCGAACCGCGTGCCGAGGCCCAGCAGGACCAGGCCGCCGCCGACGAGCTGGATCACGGCCGCGTACCACCCGGGCCAGGTGCCGGCGGGGACGGTGTCGCCGTTCATGCCGCCGAGGACGCCGAACAGCGAGGCGGCGCCGTGGCTGGCGAAGAGCAGGCCGACGACCATGCGGAACAGGCCGAGGGCATAGGGCTGGGCGTGATTGAGACGTCCAGTCATGGGGGGACTCCTTCGGTCGGGGACGTAACCGAGTCACCGGTGGGGCCGGCGCCGCCGTTGCCGCCGTCCCACCGATGGGGGAGCGGCTCAGATTAGGAGAACCTAACCAATGCTTGCAACTTCAACATTCGGCCATGGTCGTCTTCCGTTTTGCCCCCCATGTCGCCTCCCGCGACGGTCCGCAGCGCGGCCCGCGCCACCGCGTCGGCGTCCGAGAGCGTCACCGAGTCGACGCCGGGGCGGGCCCCGGCGGCGGTCACCCAGTGCACTCCCTCGGTGGGTACCCCGAACGCGAACCGCCGTGCGTGGGCGACACCCTGACGGTCGATCAGACGGTATGGGCGCGGTGTCACGTCGAGCCCTCCGGTTTCGTAGCCGTCGACCGTGTGCGGCCGGGCCCGGCCCGTCTTCAGGAGCCCGGCGAGCAGTTCGTCGGCGGTCCTGCGGACGTCCGGCTCGGGCAGCCGCGCCTCGACGAGTGTGGTGACCGTCACGGCCGAGCCCGGCACGTCGGGCGAGTGCGCCGTGAACTGGCCGTCGCGCGCGCTCACTTCGAGCCGTGGGCCGATCACGGTCAGCACCCCCGCCTCGATCAGCGCCGTCATCTCCTCTATCCGGCGGCGGGGCGGGCCGATCGACAGGAACGCGTTGAGCGGGGTGTACCAGCGGTCGAGGTGGTCGCGGCGCGAGACGCCGGACAGGCCGCCGTGGTCGACGACGAGGCGCAGTTCGTTGCGCAGGTCGCGCAGCACGTCGAGCGCGGCCTTCACGGGGCCGTCGACATTGCCGAGGGCGGCGTGCGCGGCGTCCTCGCGCAACCGGCCCAGGAGCCGGGCGCGCCACTCGGCGGCGGAGGCGAAGTCATGGCCGGCGTCCGGCCGCGAGACCCGGTCCCAGGACCAGTGCCGGTCGTCCGGCACCCCGAACTCCCGCAGGACGTCCGCCTCTTGGGGCGAGCGGTGCGGGGCGTCGAGGAAGCGGTCCCGGAACTCCGGGGCGGTCCGCCCGTCGGCCTTCAGGAGCGCCTCGTAATAGACGGTCTCGACCTCCTTCGCGACCAGCGGCCATATGTCGGCGAGGAAGTCGGGCGCGTCACCGGAGTCGGCCCGCTTGCGGAACCGGGCTGTCGACTCCGGGGTGAGCACGGCCGGCCGATGGCGTCCGTAAGGGCCCTTGGCGTTGTCGCCGCGCGCCTGGTACGGGACGCCGCGGCGCGAACCGGCGTACAGGCGCGGCTCGTTGCCCGAGGGCTCGTAGCGCAGGGCGCCGCCCCGGCCGGTGGTGTAGCGGCCGCCGCGGCCTTCCGTGAACAGGGCCATGTGGTCGAAGAAGTTGAGGCCGAGGCCGCGCAGCAGGACCGGTTCGCCGGGGGCCACGGAGGTCAGGTCGAGGTCGGCCGGGTTCGCCGGCGGGACGTGGCGCAGGCCGTGCCGGTGCGCGTACTCGGTGAGCCGGCGCTCGGCCGGGGTGCCGACGGCGGGCAGATGGCCCTGGGTGAGGACGACCGCGTGCAGTCCGGCGAGTTCACGGCCGTCGGCGAGGGTGAGCGTCTGGTGGCCGTCGGGGGACTCCGCCAGGCGGACGGCGCGGGTGGCGTGGGTGACGACCTCGACGGCGGGCGGGGCGGCGGCGACCGTGTCGGCGAACACCCGCCGCAGATAACGGCCGTACCGGGCGCGGGTGGGGTAGTCGTCGGGGCCGAGGGGCGCTTCCTCTGCGTTGTCTGCGTTGTCTGCGTCGTCGGTGCGAGCCCACTCGTACAGGCTCGGGCCGGGACGGACCGGGCCCGCGCAGTCGACGCTGTCGTCGGTGAACAGGGTGACCTGGCAGGCCACCGTGTTCATCAGCAGCTCGGGCGCCTGGTCCGTGCGCCAGACGGCGCCCGCGCCCGGCGGCGCCGGGTCGATCATGTGGACCGTGAGCCGGACGCCGGCCGGCAGGAGCTCGTCCACGGAGGCGGTCAGCCGCTCCAGCACGCTGGTGCCGCGAGGGCCCGCGCCGACGATCGCGAGGCTCGCTGAGGGGGTTCCGGCGGGGCGTGACACGGCATTGCGGGCAGGCAAAAGGGAACTCCCGGGGCATGTGGGGCTGCTGGAAGCGGACGGTCCGCCTCATCATGCCGTTTCGCCCGCCCGCCGCGACAGGCCCGGTCGACCGGGCCCCCGGCAGGCCCCCCGGGAGGCCGGTGGCGGGGCTTACGCCAGCCGCCGCTCCGCCGCCCTCGTCAGCCCGCCGGTCCTCGCGTCGGCCTGGTCGAGCGCGAGGTCCGCGGTGCGGTCCCGCATGGTCAGGGTCATCAGCTGGTTGCCGAACCAAGGACCGCCCGTCTTGCGCCAGTTGATCCGCGGGGCGGCCGCGCGGGCGTGCCGGGCGAAGCGGCGGCCGAGGGCGCGCCCGGCGCGGCTCCAGCCGAAGCGGAAGCCGACGCGGATGGAGGCGGGGATGGAGTTGTGGACGGGCGAGCAGGTCAGCTGCAGCACCCGCGCGGCGGGGGCGGTCGCCGCGCCGTCCGGCCAGGCGGGTTCGGCGACGTACGCGTGGTGCACGTCGCCGGACAGCACCGACACGGTCGCGGGGGCGGCCGGGCCCGAACCGGCTTCCTCGATCAGCTCCGTGAGCGCGTCGAACGACGTCGGGAACGCCGCCCAGTGCTCCAGGTCGGCCCGTCTGCGCAGGTTCTCGCCGAACCGCGCCCAGCGCGCCCCGCGCTCACCGCGGCACAGCGCCGCGTTCCACCCCTCGGCGTCGTGGACGAGGTGCGGCAGCAGCCAGGGCAGCGACGTGCCGATGAGGAGGTGGTCGTAGGCGCCCGGCGCGGCGTCCTGGCCGTCGAGGGCCTGGGCGCGGATCCACTCCGCCTCGTCCGGGTCGAGCATCGCCCGGTGCTGCTCGTCGAGGACGCGGGCCGCGCGGGTGTCGACCATCAGCAGGCGGACCCGGCCGAAGTCGCGGCGGTAGCTCCAGCGGACGCAGCCCGGGTCGGCGTCGGCGCGGGCGGCGAACTCCCGTAGCGCGTCCGTCCCGTCGGGGGTCGCGCGCACCGCCTCGTAGACGGGGTCGAGGGCCAGCTCGGACGGCGGGAGGTTGCCTATGTGCTGGTGCACCCAGTACGACATCAGTCCGCTCAGGATGCGCTCCTGCCACCAGGGGGTGGCGCGCATGTCCCGCAGCCAGGCGGCGCTGGTGTTCCAGTCGTCGATGACGTCGTGGTCGTCGAAGATCATGCAGCTGGGGACCGTGGAGAGCAGCCAGCGGATGTCCGGGTCCAGCCAGGACTCGTAGTAGAGGTGCGTGTACTCCTGGTAGTCCGCGACCTGGGTGCCCGGCGGGTCGGTGAGATCGCGGCGGCGGGCCAGCCACGTCCGCGTGGCCGGTGACGTCTCGTCCGCGTACACCTGGTCGCCGAGGAGGACGAGCACGTCGGGGCGCTCGGTGTCCGGGTCCGCGGCGAGCCGGGCGGCCAGCGAGTCGAGGGCGTCGGGGCCGACGGGGTCGTGCTCGTCGGCGGGCGGGGCGGCCCAGCGGCAGGAGCCGAAGGTGACGCGGACGGGCCCGGCCGGGGCCGCCGTGTGGTCCGGGGTGCGGATGGTGCTCGGCGGGAACGCGGAGTCCGGCTCCGGCCAGACCAGGCCGCCGTCGAGGACCACCTCGTACGTGGTCCCGGTCCCGGGGGTGAGGCCGGTGACCGGGACCAGTGCGTAGTGGTGGCCGTCTATCTGGAAGGTCGGCGCGCTGCCGTAGGCGCCGTCGGCGCAGCGCACCTCCGCGACACAGGGCCGGTTCGCCTCGACCCAGACCGTCGCGCACTCCTCGTCCACGTACCTGAGCAATGGTCCCAGGCGCAGCCTCGCCACGTGATCGCCTCCGCGTTCGTGGGGCGTCCCTCCGACGTCCCGCCCGTACGGTACGGAACGTCGGAGGTGGGCGGGCCGGTTCCGGCGGCCCCGATGATCCGGATCCGTCGTCAGCAGCCGCTGAGCCCCGACTGGATCGCCGACTTCTCGGCCGAGTCGACCGTGAGGGCGTAGTAGTGCTTCACCTGGACCCACATCCGCAGGTACGTGCAGGTGTACGCGGTGCGGGAGGGCATCCAGCTGGCCGGGTCCTGGTCGCCCTTGGACTGGTTGACGTTGTCGGTGACCGCGATGAGCTGCGGGCGGGTGAGGTCGTTGGCGAAGCCCTGGCGCTTCGTGGTCGTCCAGGAGTTGGCGCCGGACTTCCACGCCTCGGACAGCGGGACGACGTGGTCGATGTCCACGTCGCCCGACGCGGTCCAGGTGGCGCCGTCGTACGGCGAGTACCAACTGCCGGACGTGGCGGCACAGCTGGAGTCGGTCACCACGTTCGTGCCGTCGCGCTTCAGGACGACCTCGCGGGTGTTGCAGGCGCCGGACTGGGTGATCCAGTGCGGGAACAGGTCACGGCTGTAACCGTCGGACGAGCC
>NZ_JAMOLN010000270.1 GCF_024448165.1 Streptomyces longispororuber | reverse complement strand
GTCACCGGGTGGTGCGGGCCGCCATCACGCCGAAGCCGGCGATGTACTCCGGGATCGGCCGGTAGAACGAGTACGCCACGTCGTACGGGCCCGCCGCGCCGAGCGCCGCGAAGGCGGCGACCCAGGTGCGGACCTCGTGCGCGGAGTTCCCCGCGTCCTTCGCCATCCGGTCGGCGGTCATCGCGTCGATCGGCGACAGGTCTCCGGAGGCGAGCACCGCCATCAGGTTCCGGTCCCACTCGGGGTTGAGGTCGCGGATGTCGGCCGTGCCCGCCGCGAAGGCCTTCGCCGTGTCGATGACCCGCTGCTGGCGCGCGTCGCGGGCGGCGGCCGTGGGGTGACGCCCGTTGAGGAGCAGGGCACGGGCGGTGTCGTCGGCGGTGGCCCACTGGGGCACGGGCGGGTCGTGGGAGAGTCCGCCGGATCCGACGACGAGGACGCGTTCGTCCGGGAGCGTCGCGAGGTAGGAGCCGATCGCTTCGCCGAGCCGGCGCACGCGGCGCATCGTCACGAAGGGCCTGGCGACGCCGTTGACGAAGACCGGCACGGTGGGGACGGTGTCGATGCCGCCGAAGAGGATCTCCAGCGGCTGGACGGCGCCGTGGTCGACCTCCATGCGGCGGGAGACGGCCACGTCGATGTCCCGCTCGGCCACCCACTGCGCGAGCTCCTCGGCGCGCTCGCCCGGCACGCTCAGCGGCCCTTCGGTGGTGCCGTAGTCGCCGACGCCCACGGCGTCGAAGCCGATGCAGAACGGTGGCATCAGGTCGTGGAAGAAGCCGTTGTAGTGGTCGGGCGCGAAGGAGACGACCAGGGTGGGGTCGTACTCCGTCACGAAGTTCCGCACGGTGTCGAAGGCGCCCTGGACCGCGTCGGCCACCTCGGCGGGCGGATCGGCGTACTCCAGCAGCGGGCTGTGCGACATGGTGACGAGGGCGAGGGTCATGCCGGGACTCCGTCCGTGGTGAGGGATCCGGCCGCGAGGACGGCGGCGAGGGTCCGCGGGGCCTGCACGGTCAGCGAGGCGGCCGCGACGAAGCGGTCGGGGCGCAGGACGACCAGACCGCAGGCGCGGGTGTCGAACCAGTTCTTGAGCGCTCCGGTGCTGTCGCCGACCACCGTGACCGGCGCGGGTGAGCCGGCGTGGCGCTGCTCGGCCCAGGCGCGCTGGGTCTCGGGCACGAAGGAGACCAGGGCGATGCGGTGGCGCCGGACGAGCGCGAGGTCGGCCGCTGACAGGAAGGCCGTCGGGTCGGTGCCCCAGGTGGCGAGGGTCCACCAGTCGCCGGTGACCTCGTCGAGCAGGACGTCCGTGGCGTCCGCCGTGCTGACGCGCGGCTGGATGAACTGCAGCCCCACCGGGGAGAGTTCACCGGCGGAGTCGGTGAACGGCGCGAGCCGGCCGCGTTTGAACCCGGCCCGCGCGGTGCCCGGCGCGAGGGTCGCCTGGTCGACGACGACGCCTTCGGCGTAGCGCGGCATGGGCTTGAACCGCAGGTCGGTGAAGTACGACTGCCACCGCGGTACGAGATTGAGCACGGCGGCACAGGCGTCGCGCAGCCCGCCGCCGAAGCGGCCCATCTTCATGATCGCGCCGGCCGCCATGTTCACGTCGATCATGTCGGCGGCGTGCTGGCGGCGCTCCTCGGTGTAGGTGTCGAGAAGGGCCGCGTCGGCGCTGCCGTCGAGCACGGACGTGAGCTTCCACGCCAGGTTGGTGGCGTCGCGGATGCCCGAGTTCCAGCCCTGGCCGAGCCAGACCGGCATCAGGTGGGCGGCGTCGCCCGCGATGAGGACGCGTCCCTTGCGGAAGGAGGCGGCCACCCGGCCGTGGTGGGTGAAGGTGCGCTGGTTGATGACCGTGAGCGCCGCCGGGTCGGGGACGTGCCGCTCCAGCAGGGAGTGCATGAAGGCGGGGTCGTCGACCCGTTCGGTGGGCTCGTCGTCGTGCAGCATGAACTCCCAGCGGCGGATGCCCTGCGGCAGGCCGATGGACACGTACGGGCGGCGGGTGTCGGCGCCGAGGTAGACGGACGGGGTGCCGATCGGGTCGTTCTCGACGTCGACGACCACCCAGCGGGTGGAGGGCGACTTGCCCTCGAACGGCACGCCCATCCACTTGCGGGTGAAGGAGCTGCCGCCCTCGCAGCCGACGGCGTACGCGGCGGTGAGGGTGACGGTGCCGGTGGCCGTGCCGTCGGCGTCGAGCCGCTCGGCGGTGACCGCGACGTGGTCGCCGCGGTCCTCCAGGCCCACCACCCGGTGGCCGAAGCGCAGTTCGGTGCCGGGGAACCGGTCGAGGCCCGCGGCGAGTTCCCTGTCGACCAGCGGCTGGATGAAGCCGTGCTTGCGCGCGTGGCCGAACTCCTGGGTCCGCGGGTCGTTGGTGGCGAGGACCCGCCCCTTGCCGTTGACCAGGCGCACCACGTGGTGCGCGACGGTGTAGGGCCGGACCTTCTCCCACAGTCCTGCCGTGCTCAGCGTGCGGATCGATTCGTCGTCGAGTCCGACGCCGCGGGGGTAGTCGATGAGCCGGTCGCGGCTCTCCAGGACGGTGGCCCGGTGGCCGCGCACGCCGATCAGATTGGCGAGGGTGAGGCCGACGGGACCGGCTCCGATGACAACGACGTCGGTGTCGAGGGTGGTCATGTTCTGCGTCCGATCGAGTTCGGTGGTCGTGTCGGTCGAGTCAGTTGTGCGACAGGAAGTCGACGACGAGGCGGTTGAACTCGGCGGCGTGCTCGATCATCGCCCAGTGGCCGCAGCGGTTGAGCAGCACGAGCCGGGCGTCCGGGATGCTCGCCAGCAGCCACAGGCTGATCTCGTAGGGCAGGACCCGGTCGTCCTTGCCGTGGACGAGCAGGGTCGGCGCCGTGATGCCGGGGATCCTGTCGCGGTCGACCCGGACCGGGATGGGGGCGCCGTGCGCGAGCCCCTCGACGTAGTTGGCGAGGTGGTCGGGACGGCTGAGCGCGGCCTCCGAACGGGCTCGGGTGAGCTCCGGGGTCGCGAAGCGCTCCTTGTCGTACGTCATGATCTCGACGAGCGCCCGCATGTTCTCCGGGCTGGCGTCCTTGTACGCCCTGACGAGCACCTTCAGGCCTTCGCTCGGCCCGTCGCCCGCGCCGAAGAGGGTGGCCGGACCGCGGCCGAGCGAGGCGCCCATGGTCACCAGGTGGCTGAGGCGTTCGGGGTGCAGCGTGGCGAAGCGGATCGCGGTGTGGGCGCCCATCGAGTTCCCGACGAGGGCCGCCGTCCCGATCCCGAGGGCGTCGAGGAACTCCGTGAGCGTCGTGTCGTGGTCCATGTCCTTGGTCGCCTGGGCGTCGGAGTCGCCCCAGCCCGGCATGTCGGGTGCGAGGACGTGGAATCCGGCGGCGGCGATCGCGCCCAGGTTCCCGGAGAAGTTCGACCAGCCGGTCGCGCCGGGACCCGAGCCGTGCAGCAGGACGACGGGGACGCCACCGCGCTCCCCGGCCTCGTAGTAGCGCAGGCGCAGGCCCGACGGAAGCGTGATGTCACGGGCTGCGGATTCCTTGGTGACGGTCATGACCTGAACTCACTCTCGTGCGTTATCTGCACGCAACCAACCGATAGTTGCACAACGCCTTGTATGCAACGCCCAGGGCAGGGGATTGTCAAGGGTGGGCGGGCGGCGCGGACAAACGGCCCGTGACCTGTAGGTTCCTACATCTGGCTGATGGTTCGGAGCCTGTACGGACGCCCGGTAAACTCCGTACACGTGACTGCGCCTGCCAAGCCCCGTATCCCGAACGTTCTCGCCGGACGCTATGCCTCCGCCGAGCTCGCCACCCTCTGGTCGCCGGAGGAGAAGGTGAAGCTGGAGCGACAGCTCTGGCTCGCCGTGCTGAAGGCCCAGAAGGACCTCGGGATCGAGGTGCCGGACGCCGCGATCGCCGACTACGAGCGGGTGCTCGACCAGGTCGACCTGGCCTCCATCGCCGAGCGCGAGAAGGTCACGCGGCACGACGTGAAGGCCCGCATCGAGGAGTTCAACGCGCTCGCCGGGCACGAGCAGGTCCACAAGGGCATGACGTCCCGCGACCTGACGGAGAACGTCGAGCAGCTCCAGATCCGGCTCTCCCTCGAGCTGATCCGGGACCGCTCCGTCGCCGTCCTCGCGCGCCTGGGCAAGCTGGCCGGCGAGTACGGCGAGCTGGTCATGGCGGGCCGCTCCCACAACGTCGCCGCGCAGGCCACCACCCTGGGCAAGCGCTTCGCGACCGCCACCGACGAGCTGCTCGTCGCGTACGGCCGGGTCGAGGAACTGCTCGGCCGCTACCCGCTGCGCGGCATCAAGGGCCCGGTCGGCACCGCCCAGGACATGCTCGACCTGCTCGGCGGCGACGCCGCGAAGCTCGCCGACCTGGAGGACCGGATCGCCGGGCACCTGGGCTTCGCCCAGGCCTTCACCTCGGTCGGCCAGGTCTACCCGCGCTCCCTCGACTACGAGGTCGTCACCGCGCTCGTGCAGCTCGCCGCGGCCCCCTCCTCGCTGGCCAAGACGATCCGTCTGATGGCCGGTCACGAGCTGGTCACCGAGGGCTTCAAGCCGGGCCAGGTCGGCTCGTCGGCGATGCCGCACAAGATGAACACCCGCTCCTGCGAGCGCGTCAACGGCCTCATGGTCATCCTGCGCGGCTACGCGTCGATGACCGGCGAGCTGGCGGGCGACCAGTGGAACGAGGGCGACGTGTCCTGCTCGGTGGTGCGCCGGGTCGCGCTGCCGGACGCGTTCTTCGCGCTGGACGGTCTGCTGGAGACGTTCCTGACGGTGCTCGACGAGTTCGGCGCGTTCCCCGCCGTCGTCGCCCGTGAGCTGGACCGCTACCTGCCGTTCCTCGCCACGACGAAGGTGCTCATGGCCTCGGTGCGCGCGGGCGTCGGCCGCGAGGAGGCCCACGAGGCCATCAAGGAGAACGCGGTGGCCTCGGCCCTCGCGATGCGCGAGCAGGGCGCCGAGCGCAACGAGCTGCTCGACAAGCTGGCCGCCGACTCCCGCATCCCGCTGGACCGTGCGCAGCTCGACGAACTGATGGCGGACAAGCTGTCGTTCACCGGCGCGGCCGCCGGCCAGGTGGGCCAGATCGTCGCGCGGGTCGACGAGATCGTGAAGCAGCACCCGGAGGCCGCCGGCTACACGCCGGGGGCGATCCTCTGACGCGGCTCACCCCCGAGGAGCTGGAGGCCGCTCGCGGTCTCCAGCTCCCGGACGTCGCCGGCGACGGCCTGCGGGTCCTGTTCTGCGGGATCAATCCGGGTCTGATGAGTGCGGCGACGGGTCACCACTTCGCCCGGCCCGGCAACCGCTTCTGGCCGGTACTGCACCTGTCCGGCTTCACGCCCCGGCAGCTGAAGCCGTCCGAGCAGGAGGAGCTGCTGTCGTACGGGCTCGGCATCACCAACGTCGTCGCGCGGACCACGGCGCGCGCCGACGAGCTGAGCCCGGCGGAGTACCGCGAGGGCGGCCGGCTCCTGACGGAGAAGGTCGCACGGCTGAAGCCGGCCTGGCTCGCCGTGGTGGGCGTGACCGCGTACCGGTCGGCCTTCGGCGAGCCCCGGGCAAGGATCGGGCCGCAGGAGCGCACCATCGGCGGTTCGCGGGTGTGGGCGCTGCCCAATCCCAGCGGGCTGAACGCCCACTGGTCGACGGCGGCCATGGCGGAGGAGTACGCACGGCTGCGCGACGCCTCCGCCGACCCGGCCTAGGCGCTACGGCTTACGGGCGACGACCCCGAACTGGGCCACCAGCGGGCCCTCTTCCGTGCCGTCGGTGCGCCACCGCGCGCAGGAGACGAGGCCCGGCTCGACGAGCTCCAGTCCGTCGAGGAACGCCTTCACGTCGGCGCCGGAGCGGGCGGTGATCGGGGGCGTCGCGTTCTCGTTCCAGAACTTCATCGCGTCCGCGTTGCCCTCGCCGCCCAGCTCCAGCGTGGGGTGGGTGAGGACGACGTAACTGCCGGACGGGACCGCGTCCACCAGACGGCGCACGATGGACGTGGCCTCTTCGGTGTCGAGCACGAAGTTCAGGATGCCCAGGAGCATGACCGCGACGGGCCGGTCGAAGTCGAGCGTGTCGGACGCGGCCTCGACGATGGCCCGCGGGTCGTGGGCGTCGGCGTCCACGTAGCTGGTGGCGCCCTCGGCGGAGCTCGTGAGCAGGGCGCGCGCGTGGGTGAGCACGATCGGGTCGTTGTCGACGTACACGATGCGGGAGTCGGGCGCGATGCGCTGGGCGACCTCGTGCGTGTTCTCCACGGTCGGCAGGCCCGTGCCGATGTCGAGGAACTGGCGGATGCCCGCCTCGCCCGCCAGGAACGTGACGGCCCGGCCCAGGAAGGCGCGGTCGGCGCGGGCGACCTCGCCGATGCTCGGGTACATGGACGTGACCATGTCGCCGACCTGCTCGTCCACCTCGTAGTGGTCCTTGCCGCCCAGCCAGTAGTTCCACACACGGGCGTTGTGCGCGATGTGGCTGGCGATCCGCTCCCCCGGCTGCTGCGCGCTGTCGTCGCTCATGTGCTCTCCTTCGTGCGGTGCGGTGCGGTGCGATGTGCGGTGGTGGTGGAACACGGCCGCGGTGGCGGCTGTGGCCGGGCTCAAGATCCCATGGTGGCACGGGAGTTCCGCACGTGTGTCCTGTGCGGGGACTTGTGTCCCGTGCGGGGACTACGGAGGGGCGATGTCGGTGATCACGGCGAGGAGCTGGTACGGCTCGCCGTCGCCCTGCCGGGACACGGCGAGCGCCACCCAGCGCTCGCCGACGCTCCACAGGTGGATCTCCTGGGCGCAGGCGCTGAGCCATCCCCAGGGCTCGGGTATCTCCTCGCCGAACTCCAGCGCCCGCGTGTTCATGCTCCACAGACTGAGCTGGTCCGGGGGTCCCCAGCGGGCGGCGAGCAGGGCCGAGAGCGCGTCCCGGTCGGCGTCCGCCCTGGCCTCCGCGAGATCGCGCACCCCATCGCGCTCCGCCAGCTCGGCCATCACGTAACCGGGTCCGCTCCAGCCCGCGTCCGACCTGCCGTGGACGTCGGGGAACGGGCCGGCCCACAGCAGATCGATCGTCGCGAGCTGCTCCGCGGTGTTCATGGATCCCAGTAAAACCCCCGCCACTGACAACGGGCCGCTTCCCGGTCAGGCGTCCCTGCGCCGGACCGCCCACCACCCGGCGAGCACGGCGGCGGCGGTCCACAGCGCGGTCACGGCGAGCCCCGCCCAGGGGCCGAGCGACCCCACGGCGTGCTGCCGCAGGACCTGCTGCCCGGCCCGGTCGGGCAGGAAGTCGGCGGCCGAGCCCGCCACGTCGCCGATGACGAACGACACGATGAGCAGGAACGGGACGAGGATGCTCAACACGGCGACGGCGCTGCGCAGGACGGCCGTCAGACCTGCCGCGAACAGCGCCATCAGCGCGAGGTACACACCGCCGCCGAAGCAGGCCCGGACGGCCCCCGGGTCGCCGAGGCCCAGCGCGTAGGACCCCATGAACGCCTGCCCGGCGAGGAACGCCGCGAACGTCGTGAGCGTGCCGACGACGAAGGCGCAGCCGCCGACGACGGCGATCTTGGCCGCGTAGAACAGGCCGCGCCGCGGCACGGCGGACAGGGAGACGCGCAGGGCCCCGTTGAGGAACTCGCAGGAGACGGCGGTGGCGCCGAAGGCGAGCGCCGCGATCTGACCGAAGTTGAGGGCGTAGAAGGCGCCGAGGAGGAGGTCCTCGCTGTCCTCGGCCTCGGCCTGGCCGATGGTGGCGAAGGCCAGGACGGTGACGGCGAGGGTGGCCGCGAAGACCGCGAGCAGCGAGCCGAAGCTGCCGCGCAGCGACCTGATCTTGATCCACTCGGAGTGCAGTACGGCGGTGGTGCTCACGGTCGGGCCTCCTGGAGGGGAGTGGCGGCGAACTCGGCCTCGTTCGCGGTCAGGGCGAGGTAGGCCTGCTCCAACGAGGCCTGCTCGTCGGCCAGTTCGAGGACGGGGATGCCGTCGGCGGCGGCGAGCGCGCCCACCTCGGCCGCGGTGGCGCCGTCGACGGTGCAGCGGCCGTCGTCGGCGACGGCGACCTGGTGACCCGCGCGCGTGAGTGCGGCGCGCAGCCGGCCGGGGTCGGTGGTGCGGACGTGGGCGCGGCGGGCGGTGTGCGCGGCGATGAAGTCCGGCATCGGGGTGTCGGCGAGCAGCCGCCCGCGGCCCAGGACGACGAGGTGGTCGGCGAAGGTAGCGGTCTCGTTCATGAGGTGGCTGGAGACGAGGACGGTGCGACCGGCGCGCGCCAGGTCGCGCATCAACTCCCTGATCCAGATGATGCCTTCGGGGTCGAGCCCGTTGGACGGCTCGTCCAGCATGACCACCTCGGGGTCGCCGAGCAGCGCCGCCGCGATGCCGAGACGCTGCCGCATGCCGAGCGAGAACGTCTTGACGCGACGCCGTGCGACCGCGGCGATCCCCGTCTGCTCCAGCACCTCGTCGACGCGGCGCCGGGGGATGCGGTTGCCGGCGGCGAGCGCCGCGAGGTGTGCGTGTGCGGTGCGCGCTCCGTGGGCGGCCTGCGGGTCGAGCAGTGCGCCCACCACGCGCAGCGGTTCGCCGTACGTCGCGTACGGACGGCCGCCGATGAGCGCGGTTCCCGAGGTGGGGCGGTCGAGGCCGAGGGCGAGGCGCATGGTGGTGGACTTTCCGGCGCCGTTCGGGCCGAGGAAGCCGGTGACGCGGCCCGGTCCGACGCTGAAGGTCAGCCGGTCCACGGCGCGCGTCGTGCCGTACTCCTTGGTGAGGTCCTGGACGTCGATGCTGGTCATGACGTCAGCCTCGCGGGTATCGGGGGTGGCGGGCCTCCCCCGCCGGTGGAGATCCTCTCCCCCGCACGGGGGAACCGCCGGGACCTCGGCGGCTGGCACGATGACCGCATGCCCCGCTTCCTGAGGCCGCTGACGCGGACCGTGACGTACACCCGCTGGCTGCACCTGCTGTGCGCCGGCGCGTTCGCCTTCGTGTGCGCGGCGGTGTACCCCGGCCTCAGCCGACCCACGCTGCGGGACTGGGCTCTTGTGTACCTGGTCCCGGTTCCGCTGCTCGCGCTGGCGGGTCTGGTTCCGCTCGTGCGGCGCGCGGAGGGTCTCCAGGCACGGTTGATGCTGTTTCCCGGCGGGCACGCGCGCGTGGCGGGGCACGGTGCGGAGAGCGACGTCTCGGTGGCGCCGTCCGCTTCGTGGCGCGACCGGGGCAGGACGTCGGCGTGGCTCGTCGTGCGCCTGCTGCTCGGGCTGACCGTGGCCCTGCTGTCGGGGCAGGTGATGGCCCTGGTCCTGGACATGACCGCGGCGGCCGCCGGGACCGCGACGCACTCCGCGTCGGTGGTCACTCTGCCGGGCACCGGCTGGTGGTACGGGCTGCTGATCCCCGTGACGCTGTTCGTCCTGCTGTACGTCGTGGTGGGCGCGGGCTGGGCGATGGCGCGGGTCGCCCGCACACTGCTCGGCCCGTCGTCCGCCGAGCGGCTCGCCGCCCTGGAGGAGCGCACCGAGCAGCTCCTCGAGCGCAATCGGATCGCGCGGGAGCTGCACGACTCGATCGGCCACGCGCTCACCGTCGCGGTGGTGCAGGCGGGTGCGGCACGGGCGGCGGGTGATCCGGCGTTCACGGAGCGGGCGTTGGATGCCATCGAGGAGACCGGCAGGGCGGCCCTGGAGGACCTGGAGCGGGTCCTCGTGGTGCTGCGGGAGGCGGAGCGGCCGGCGAGCCGCCGTCCGACGCTGCAGGAGGCGGACCGGCTGCTCGACTCGGCGCGGGCCTCGGGGGCGAAGGTGGACGCGGAGGTGTGCGGCCCGCTGGAGACGGTGCCGGGCCCGGTCTCGCGGGAGGGGTACCGGATCCTCCAGGAGGCGCTCACCAACGTGCTGCGGCACTCCGGGACCGTGCCGGTCCGGGTGTCGCTCGCGGTCGCGGACGGCCGGCTGGTCCTGGAGGTGCGCAATCCGCTGTCCACCGGTGCCGCGTCCGGCGCCGGGGGCACGGGGAGCGGGCTGCGCGGGGTGCGGGAGCGGGCGGCGCTTCTCGGCGGCCGGGCCCGGACGGGTCCCGTCGGCGACGAGTGGCAGGTGCACGTCGAACTCCCGGTGGGCTGATCTACGCTGACCGCGTGTCTGTCACCTCTGTCACCGTTCTCCTCGTCGACGACGAACCCCTGGTCCGCGCGGGACTGCGCGCCGTCCTGGCGGCGCAGCCCGACATCGAGGTGGTGGGCGAGGCGGCGGACGGCGCCGCGGTCGTTCCGCTGGTGCGCGAACTGCGGCCCGACGTGATCGCCATGGACGTACGCATGCCGCTGCTCGACGGGATCGAGGCCACGCGCGCGGTGCTGCGCTCGGTCGAGGATCCGCCGAAGATCCTGGTGATCACCACGTTCGAGAACGACGAGTACGTCTACGGGGCGCTGCGCGCGGGGGCCGACGGCTTCCTCCTGAAGCGGGCCAGGCCCGCCGAGATCGTGCACGCCGTACGGCTCGTCGCGGCGGGCGAGTCCCTCCTCTTTCCGGCCGCTGTGCGCAAACTGGCCGCCGAGTACGGCACCGCCCCGGCGCGTGCGGCGATGGAGCGGGCGGCACTGACCGAGCGCGAGGGTGCGGTGCTGCGGCTGATGGCGCGCGGCCTGTCGAACGCGGAGATCGCCGCGGATCTCGTCGTCGGCACCGAGACCGTGAAATCGCATGTGAGCGCCGTGCTGGCCAAGCTGGGGGCGCGCGACCGGACCCAAGCGGTGATCGCCGCCTACGAATCCGGTTTCGTCGCGCCGGGCTGAGGCCCGTTCCGTCCGTTTCGCGCCCTGCCCGGGTGAGCGGAAGGGGCCGCAGAAGTGCACCCGGCTCTCGCCGCCGCGGTCCTCTGCGAGTACCATCCGGCGAACACGCGCAACTGCTGGGAGGACGGACGTTGGGGCAGCTGACCGGCGGGGATCCCTCTCTGCTCAGGCGGATCAACTCCGCGGTGGTGCTGCACGCGTTGCGCGCCACGGATTTCGCGACGCTCACGGAGATCACCCGGGTGACCGGCCTGTCGCGGCCGACCGTCGAAGGGGTCGTCGAGGGGCTCATCGAGGCCGGGCTCGTCATGGAGACCACGGTCGAGGAGCCGGGCGCACGGCGGCAGGGACGGCCCGCCCGGAAGTTCCGCTTCCGGGCCGAGGCAGGTCATCTGCTCGGCCTGGAGATCGGGGCGCACCGGGTGGCCGCGGTGCTCTCGGCACTGGACGGCAGGATCGTCGGTTCGGCGTCCAAGGACGTCGACGAGACCGCTTCGGCGGAGGAGCGCATCGAGCGGGGCCGCGGTGCCGTCGCCGATCTGCTGCGCCGGGCGGGGGTGCCCCGTGGATCGCTGCGCGCGGTCGGTGTGGCCAGCCCCGGCATCGTCGACGCGGACGGGACGGTGCGGCTCGGTACGGCGCTGCCCGGGTGGACCGGGCTGCCGCTCGGCGAACGGCTGCGGCGTTCGTTCAAGTGCCCGGTGCTCGTGGAGAACGACGCGAACACGGCGGCCGTGGCCGAGCACTGGAAGGGCGCCGCGGTCGACTCGGACGACAT